>CAYXHC010000094.1:0-1541 GCA_964464905.1 uncultured Lachnospiraceae bacterium | reverse complement strand
AGGACGGTAGGCTTCGGCTTACCGTCCTTATGATCTCCATCCCATTGAAAAAACGCAAAAAATATGATATAATATCAAAAACGCAGGAAAGGAACGCCTATGGGAAAGCAGCACAACAGAAGAATATTTGCCGGCTTCTACAAGCGGTACGATAACAAATACATCTACGTTGTCGCTGTCGTTCCCGATGCGGATACCGGAGAGAAGATAGTCATATTTCATGAAGGACTCTATGCCAACCGTGATAAAATTTTTACAATGACCAAGCAGTCCTTCTGTGAGATGGTAGAGGTGGACGGCACTCTTGTTCGTGCGCTACAAGCTGAGCCAGGGACTGGTGATTGGCATAGCTCAAAGAAAGGAATAAAGGCGGTTGAAATTATGGCAAACCATGAATTTGGAATCATGCAGGAGAAACCTAAAAAGGGTGTGCGCTATGATAAATACGAACCTCAACGCTATAATTGCATATCAATAAATGATGATTATTTGGAAGATATCGTTGCAAAATTCAATGATATCGATTTCTATTGGCATACTCTTGACATTCCGGGGAAAGGTATTGCCTATGCCGGCATTACGCTTATTCCGCCAGCCTCAATGTCAGCCATTATCTCCGTTATTGAAAGTATCCCTGAATTATTAGAACTAAAGGCACTTTTGGGAAAAGCCTATCGTGAAAATAAATGGGTAATTCACTTTGGATTATAACACGTAAGCAAATAATAAAGCCGCCGATCAATCGACGACTACAAGCGAACGCGGTGGTGCCGAAAAGGTATCGCCGTGTTTTACTCAATATTGAATAATATGTTACTTTTGCAGAATGATCCCTTGGCAAATCTCGTCCCAGCGACTCATGCTCGAAAAGTATGCCCGTGACAATGGGTTCGGTAACGTCCTGTTCCTTGCCGACGACGGCTATACGGGAACGAACTTTGAGCGTCCCTCGTGGAAACAGATCGAAGATATGATCAAGCGCGGCGAGGTGGAAACACTGATCGTTAAGGATCTCAGCCGACTCGGCAGAGATTATCTGCAAACGGGAATGCTGATGGAAATAACCTTCCCTCAATATGACGTGTGTTTCATAGCTGTAAACAATGGCGTGGACAGCATAAACGGAGTCAGCGATTTTTCGGGAATTATGAATTACTTCAACGATTTCTATGCCCGTGATACAAGCTGAAATATACGAGCTGTGCAGAAAGCCAAAGGCGAGCGTGGCGAGAGAGTCAGCACCGCAACGCCATACAGCTATATGCGGAATCCCGAAAACAAAAAGGAACTGATGCCCGATCCCGAAACTGCACCTATCGTAAAACGGATATTTGAAATGTATGCAAGTGGGATAAGCATCGTAAAAATATGCGACATTCTCTCAAAAGAGAAAATAATATCGCCAAGCGCTTATATCTTCCAGCGGACAGGCGGTAGAACCGGAAAGCCGGATCTCACACGACCTTATCACCGGGCGCAGAACAGCGTTCGCAAGATGCTATCAAATCAAGAGTATGTTGGCGATACAGTCAATTTCAAGA
>CAYXHC010000093.1:0-2022 GCA_964464905.1 uncultured Lachnospiraceae bacterium | reverse complement strand
GAGACCACTGCAGCCGCAGCAGGTGCTGTCGGCGTAGTTCGTCGCGACCCCATGGCTATGCGTCCTTTCGTTGGCTACAACATGGGCGACTATTGGAAGCACTGGATCGAAATGGGCAAGGTTATTCCCAACGCGCCTAAGATCTTCCACGTTAACTGGTTCCGCACCGACGACAACGGCAACTTCGTATGGCCCGGCTTCGGTGACAACATGAGAGTTCTCCTTTGGATCCTCGACCGTTGCGAAGGCAAGGTTGACGCTGTTGAAACCCCTATCGGTTACGTTCCTTACGCTAAGGACATCAACATCGAAGGTCTCGAAGACATCACAATCGAAACCATCGAAGATCTCCTTACCGTTGATAAGGAATCCTGGCTTGCAGACGTTGAGAATATCAAGGAATTCTACGCTCAGGTTGGCGACCACGTTCCCGCTGAAATGTACGAAGAACTTGCTAAGCTCGAAACAAACCTCAAGGCATAAGTTAAGCATCATAAAACTCCCGATTTCTCGATCGGGAGTTTTTTTACTGCAAAAAACGACCGCAGGTGCTTCCCTGCGGTCGTTTCACTAATCATTATTCATTTTAGTTTTCTGTTTCGGTTGCAGGCTGAACGTCTGCATTTTCAACGAGGAACAGGAGTACCTTATCCCAAAGGAGGCTGCTTCTGATACTGTCTGCTCCGTAGTATTCCTCGAGAGCCGCTGCATCGGCGAATCCGTTCTCAACTGCATACTTTTCTGCACCTTCCGAATATTCCATATCGGAAATCGTAATATCCTCGATCTGAGCGATACGTGTAAGGATCATTTCCTCAACGACATAGTCGCGGCATTCTTCCTCAATCTCAGTCATAAACGTATCAACGGTAGTTCCGTAATAATTAGTGAGAAGATCCTCAAGACTCATACCGTACGCGGTTGCATATTCTGTGTAGGAATCAACCGTCTTCTGTACCTGCGCTTCGATTATTGCTTCGGGAACCTTGATGACCTCTGTGCTATCTACGATCTGCGCCCACACAGCCTGTATCTCTGCCACAAGCTCGCTCTCGTCAGCCTCTGCCCTGAGCACTTCCATAAGATACGCTTCAAAGGCCTCCATGCTTTCGTATTCGGTATTTTCCTTTACGAATTCATCGTTATACTCGGGGTAAACATCGCGCTTTGCGGAGATGATATTTACCTTAAACTTGGTATTAACGCCTTCAAGATCGGGATTGTTGTCATAAGACTCGGGGAAAGTTACGCTGATCTCGGTAACAGTTCCGGGATACGCGCCGATAAGAGCGCTTTCAAAGCCGGGGATAAATGCACCGGAGCCGATTGTGAGAGAATAAGCCGTCGTCTGCTCGGTAAACATTTCACCATTTTCAAATGCTTCGTATTCGCCGTCAATGTAACCCTCATAGGTGATTGAAAGAACGTCGCCGTTCTCAATGGCATCGGTTTCGGAAAGAGTCGTCGTTTCCGCAAAATCTTCCATAAACTCATCGACTGCTTCCTGAACATCTTCGTCGCTGACCGCGATAACAGTCTCGGTTATCTTAACACCTTTATACTGCGGAAGCTTGATATATTTGTCGATATCATAGTCTGCAAGGTCAGTGGAATCCTCACAGGAGGTAAATGCCAATGCTGACATCAGCACGGCGAGCATAAGTAACAAAGAAATATATTTCTTCATGGTGTGAGTGCCTTTCAAAATGTAGTAATATGTTGACATGCCAATAAATTATATCACATATATCGCTCTTGTGGTACTCTTTTTATGAATGTTTACAATTATTTTTGTTCAATAGCTCAAATATTTCGTTCAAAAGCAATTTTTCATGTCTTTCGTGCTTGCAAAATGATGCCGGATGTGATATTATATAGCGTAGCACGCCGGTGTGTCGGAATCGGCAGACGAGGAGGACTCAAAATCCTTTGCTGGCAACAGCGTGCGGGTTCAAGTCCCGCCACCGGCACCAAAGCAATATAATCCGAACCAGATCTTCCCTGTGGGAGACGGGTTCGGAT
>CAYXHC010000092.1:0-2344 GCA_964464905.1 uncultured Lachnospiraceae bacterium | reverse complement strand
TATCCGTGACTATGGACGTAAACAATTAGAAACGGGCGCTTTGATCGTTTATACCTCTGCTGACAGTGTTTTGCAGATAGCCGCCCATGAAGAGCTTATTCCCCCCGACGAGCTTTACGGTATTTGCGAGACCGTTCGCGGTATAATGCAGGGCGAACATGGCGTTGGTCGCGTTATCGCGCGTCCTTACGTGGGTGAGTACCCGAACTACACTCGCACCGCAAACAGACGCGACTTTTCTTTGACGCCATCAGGTACGACGCTTCTTGACGACGTTAAAGCCGCAGGACTTGACGTTATCGCTGTTGGCAAGATCGAGGATATCTTTGCCGGGAAAGGGATCACGGAGGCTATCCATACGACGGGAAACAAAAACGGTATGGAGCTCACCGAAAAGATCGCGGCACGCGATTTTTCGGGTCTTTGCTTTGTGAATCTTGTGGAATTTGATTCCCATTACGGTCACAGAAACGATACCGACGGCTATGCCTCTGCACTTTCGGAATTCGACAGATGGCTCACAAGATTCACAAAAATGCTCAAAAACGACGATATTCTCATCATTACAGCCGATCATGGCTGTGATCCCGGCGATGTAAGTACCGATCACACGCGCGAATATACGCCTGTTCTCGTCTGCGGACCGAAGGTTAAGCCGTGTAATATCGGCATCCGCGACACTTTTGCCGACACAGCGGCGACCATCGCGGAGCTGCTCGGCGTTTCGTATACGGGAAAAGGGAAGAGCTACGCCTCCCTCATCACCGACACCGTTGACTACGGCGGTATTCTTGCTGTCGCAAGAAAAGCGGCAGAAAACGCTTATGTTCCTTATTCGGGATTTTCAGTGGGCGCGGCGCTTCTTACGGCAAACGGAAAGATTTACACTGGCTGTAATATCGAGAATGCGGCGTATTCGCCCACCAACTGTGCTGAAAGAACGGCTTTTTTCAAGGCCGTCAGCGAAGGTGAGCGTGATTTCACCGCAATCGCCGTTGTGGGAGGCAAGAAAAAGGATCTTTTAAGCGGCAAAAAGCTTGAGCCTTGTCCACCTTGTGGCGTTTGCCGTCAGGTGATGGCGGAATTTTGCAGTGATAGCTTCGTTATAGTCATCGGTTCCCCCGACGACTATAAGACCTATACCCTCCGTGAAATACTTCCTTTGGGGTTCGGACGGAAAAATATTGAATAAATTAAACCGCCGCCGCTTGTAAAAGCGACGGCGGTTTGATATAATGTGCGGTAAATAAAACGGAGGTGCTTTATGCGATTGAAACTTGTGAAGCTGAATGAAGGCTACAGAAAACACCTATATGAAATGATGGACGAATGGTGTGCCGCAGGCGAGCATATCGTGCCGTATGCTATCCGTAAAAACGATTACCGTGAGTTTGAATATTATCTGCAGAACCTTGAACTTTCAGAGCCTCGAGACGGAATGGTACCTGACTCAACTTTTTTCTGCCTTGACGAAGACCGCGATATTTTCGTCGGCGCTGTTAATATACGCCATTATCTTTCCGAAGGCTTGCTTTTGAATGGCGGTCACATCGGTGACGGTGTCCGCCCCTCGGAAAGAAGGAAAGGAATAGCAACAGCTATGATAGGTCTCGCTCTTGTTGAATGTAAAAAGCTTGGAATTTCCCGAGTGCTTATGGTCTGTGACCGAGATAACATTGGCTCGGCGAAAAGCATTATAAATAACGGCGGCGTGCTTGAAAACGAAGTTACCGTGGACGGTGTGATCGAGCAGAGATACTGGATAGAGATATAAACAAAATCCCATAATAGAAGGCGTGATGGCGTAGAGAACTTTTGAGTAAACCGAGTGGGATAGTCACCGTATCCGGCTAAGCCGTATGCTTGATAATATAATCGAGAAAGTTGCCATAACTGTTACAACTATTCAGCGAAATGCCCGAAAAAACAAATTTACTTTCAGCCTCTATTATACTTTTATCGAAGATAAAACGCAATAAACAAAGAATATCGGCAGGGAGATTTGCTCTCCCTGCCGATATCTTCTTATAAGATAGTACTTGATTAATTGTTTTGTAAGCAGTAAAAATCAAGCCCTATCACGCTTTTTAGTCACGATCTTGTCGCAAGCTGCCAGAATACCGGGTAATACAAACAGTATCAGCAGCGTTGCGCAGAGTGCGCCCATTGAAATGGTCTTGACAATGGAGGTTACCGTCGGATTCTCAAACAAACCGCCGACGACTGCCGTAACAAGTATCAAGATCAGGCCGGAGGACATGATCGTATGGATGGAGCCTGCATAAGCGTGCTTCAGTGAATCCTTGACATCCATAGTCTTGCGAGCCTCGCAATAATAATTGGT
>CAYXHC010000091.1:0-2485 GCA_964464905.1 uncultured Lachnospiraceae bacterium | reverse complement strand
CTCCGACGGCGGTATCGTTCACGACCACCACATCACGCTCGCTCTGGCTATGGGTGCAGATTTCGTGATGCTTGGACGTTACTTCGCAAGATTCGAAGAGAGCCCTACCGAAAAGGTGAACATCAACGGTACTCTTATGAAGGAATACTGGGGTGAAGGCTCCAACCGCGCACGCAACTGGCAGAGATACGACCTCGGCGGCAACCCCAATCTCACCTTTGAGGAAGGCGTTGACTCCTACGTTCCCTACGCCGGTACTCTTTCCGATAATGTTCAGCGTACTCTTGCAAAGGTCAAGTCCACTATGTGCTCCGTTGGCGTTATCTCTATTCCCGAGCTCCAGAAGAACGCGAAGCTTACGCTCGTTTCCTCCGTCAGCATCGTTGAAGGCGGCGCTCACGACGTCGTTCAGAAGCCCTCTTCCAAATCCTTATAATAATTAACTTTTCAGAGGTATAACCCGATAATGAAAACCGATATACAGATCGCTCAGGAAGCCGTTATGACTCCTGTCACCGAGCTTGCAAAGAAGGCGGGCATCCCCGAAGAAAAGCTGGAGCTCTACGGCAAATACAAAGCTAAAGTCGATCTTTCCATAAAGGATGATCCCACTCTCAAAAACGGTAAGCTTATTCTCGTTACCGCGATCACTCCTACTCCTGCAGGCGAAGGCAAAACGACCACCACTATCGGTCTTGCAGACGGTCTTCGCAGGATCGGCAAGAACGCACTCGTTGCTATCCGCGAGCCCTCCCTCGGTCCTGTATTCGGCGTCAAGGGCGGTGCTGCAGGCGGCGGCTACGCTCAGGTCATCCCCATGGAGGACATCAACCTTCATTTCACCGGCGACATCCACGCAATGAGCGCGGCAAATAATCTTCTTGCTGCAATGATCGACAACCACATCTATCAGGGCAACCAGCTTGGTATCGACCCGAGACGCATCACCTGGCGCCGCGCCGTTGATATGAACGACCGTCAGCTCCGTTTCATTACGGACGGTCTCGGCGGACGTGTAAACGGCACTCCCCGTGAAGACGGATTTGACATCACCGTTGCTTCCGAGATCATGGCTGTTCTCTGCCTTTCCGATTCCATTACCGATCTTAAAGCGCGTCTTTCCCGTATAGTTGTCGGCTACACATACGACGAAAAGCCCGTGACCGCAGGTGATCTGGGTGCTGTAGGCGCTTTGGCAGCTCTCCTCCGCGACGCTCTCAAGCCCAATCTCGTTGGCACTCTTGAAGGAACTCCCGCTTTCGTACACGGTGGTCCTTTTGCAAATATCGCTCACGGCTGTAACTCCGTTATCGCAACAAAGACTTCCATGAAGCTTGCCGACTACACCGTTACCGAAGCAGGTTTCGGCGCAGACCTTGGAGCTGAAAAGTTCCTCGATATCAAGTGCCGTGCTGCTGGTCTCAATCCCGACGCCGTAGTTATCGTTGCAACCATCCGCGCCCTCAAGATGCACGGCGGCGTTGACAAGAAATCTCTCGGCACCGAAAACCTCGAAGCTCTCGAGGCAGGTCTTCCCAACCTGCTCCGTCACGTTCGTAACATCACCGAGGTCTATAAGCTTCCTGCTGTGGTTGCAGTTAACCGCTTCCCCACCGACACCGATGCTGAGATCGCACTCGTTATCGAAAAGTGCGCAGAGCTTGGCGTTAAGGCTATCCTCTCCACCGTATGGGCAGAAGGCGGCAAGGGCGGTATCGAGCTTGCTGAAGAGGTGGTTCGTCTTTGTGATATGCCCAACGACTTCACCTTCAGCTACGAGACTGACGCCACCATCGAAGAGAAGATCAAGGCTGTGGTTACCAAGGTATACGGCGGCGCTGACGTTTCATTCCTTCCTGCAGTTAAGAAAGAGATTGCAAAGCTTACCGCACTCGGTTACGGCAATCTCCCCGTTTGTATCGCTAAGACCCAGTACAGCTTCTCCGACGATCCCACTAAGCTTGGCGCACCCGAAGGCTTCACCGTTACCGTTAAGAACGTTAAGGTTTCTGCCGGTGCCGGCTTCGTTGTTGTTCTCACCGGCGATATTATGACTATGCCAGGCCTTCCCATGGTCCCTGCCGCTTGCGGTATCGACGTTGACGAAAACGGCGTTATCACGGGACTTTTCTGATAACCTATACCAAATCGATCAGGGTTTTTATCCGCAAGGATGAAAAACCCTGATTTTATATTTCGCGTTTGCATATTGCTCGTATATATGCATTGTTTGTTGCATTTATCGCATATTTATGCAAATTTACGTGATTTTTTATGCAAACAAATGAAGAATATGTATTGATTTATGCGGTCCACTATGATATAATCTATTCAATTTGAAATTGCCGAGGATACACCTCTCCAATATAATTATTTTCCCTATAAAAGGAGCAATAAATCATGAAGAACAAAAACGATATCAAAAAAGTAGTTATAGACTATTCAGGCGGTCTTTACACCTCCATCATCATTCCGAGGCTCAAGG
>CAYXHC010000090.1:0-3357 GCA_964464905.1 uncultured Lachnospiraceae bacterium | reverse complement strand
GTGCCCTCCCTCTCCTACGAGGAGCTGGCAGGAAAGAGTAAGCCATCGGAATCATCGGCTGATATACGCCGTCGGGTTACCGCGGCACGGAAGCTGGCGGCAGACAGACTTGCCGAATACTCATCCTCGCCTGACGGAGACGCACCTGCCGTCGGCGTCCACTGCAACGCTGACCTGACTCCGCGTTTGATACGTAAATTCTGCGAAACGGACGCTGCCGCGTCACGTATACTTGAAGGCGCTTTTTCCAACATGGGACTTTCCGCCCGCGGCTACGACCGTATACTGAGAGTTGCGAGAACTATCGCCGATCTTGACGGCTCCGAGATCATTTCCGCACGTCACGTTGCGGAAGCGGTGCAGCTTCGCAGCCTCGACCGCAAGTATTGGTAGCGGATATATTTTGCACAATTTTCGGTTTTCCACAGAGGTTTTCAAAAAAACCTGCAAATGCCTAATTGTTTGAAACTTACGAGGCCATCCTGTGGAAAACCTTATTTCCCGACCCGAAATGTCAGGATTTCACAATAAAGTTTTCAACATTATCAACAGATTAGCCTGTGGAAAACTTTCAGCATCTCTTTTGTTTTACGCAAATGTTATTTTGCAATCGATACTAATTTGCACTAAAGGAGGCGGTTACTCTATGTCCGCAACCATTCATTTTCTCAACCCCGCCGCAGGCAAGGGACAGTTGCCGAGCATCGACACGCTGGAAGGCGAGGTGTATTTAACGAAAGGCGTTGGTGACGGCGCCGGCTACCTTTCAAAGAGGCTGAAGGAGGAGGACGGAGCATTCCGCGTTTACGTTTACGGCGGCGATGGCACTCTTAACGAAGCCGTTAACGGGATCATGGCGGCAGGCGCCGGAAACCGCGTAACGCTGACCCCCGTCCCAACGGGCAGCGGCAACGATTTTTATCGCATCTCTTCCCTTCTTACTGACAAGACCACCTCGGACGTCATAAAATATAACGAAAAGTATGCTCTGAATCTGGTGAACATAGGCTTCGACTGCGCCGTTGCCGCGAAGATGAGCGAATATAAAAGAATCCCTCTTGTCAGCGGATCCTTCGCGTATGTTCTCGGCGTCGTTTCCGAATTTATAAAAAAGACTCCAACAAAAATGGAGATAACTCTCACCTATACCGACGGTGCCGAAGAAAGCTTCAGCGACGAATATCTCCTTTGCGCCATCGCAAACGGAAAATTCTACGGCGGCGGCTTCAAGGCGGCTCCCGCGGCCGACATAAACGATGGACTTTTAGACGTTCTGGTAGTTAAGAATATGAGCCGTTCTCGTTTCATCAGCCTTATCGGAGACTACAAAAAAGGCACTCACCTGAATACGGATACCCTTGAGAGCGTTCCGAAGTTTGCCGATATTTTCGAATTCAGACGCGCCGTTAAGCTCCGTATTAACGGCGCTCACCGCTTCGCTGCCGACGGCGAGATTATCGACGTCGAAGACGGCGTCCTCGACGTAAGCGTTATTCCCGGCGCCATAAACATAGCTCCGATGGATTTCCGTGAACAGGCTGCTTTATCAAATTGATCAGCCAAAAAGGGAGGCTCGATAATGTTCATTTGCGACTTACACTGCGACACCGTATACAGAATAGGAGACGAAGGACTCTATTCCATCAAGGATTCACACCTTGATCTGGAACGAATGATAAGGTCACAATATGCTCTCGGTACATTCGCCGCATTCGTTAATATGGGCTCGTGTCCCTGTCCCTGGGAAAAGTGTCTCAGCCTGCTTTCCTCACTTCGCCGCGAAACGGAAAGCAACTCATCCATCCTTGCACCCGTCTTTGGGAAGGAGGACCTTGCCCGCAACATGACAGATGGCAAGACCTCAATACTTTATTCAGTTGAGGAAGGCGGCGTTATCGGAGACGATATCTCCCGTATTGATAAACTTTATGAGCTTGGCGTCCGCATGATGACGCTCACCTGGAATTACAAAAATTCGCTTGCATCCCCCGCCTTCGATTGCAGGGCAAACGCTCCTATGACCTGCTCCTGCGGCTGCAATGACATCGACGGTCTCACCCCTCTCGGCTTCGAAGCTGTCCGAAAGCTTGACGAAAAGCGAATGATAATCGATGTGTCTCATCTTTCCGACAAAGGATTTTACGACGTTGCCAAAACATCGCACCGTTCCTTTATAGCGAGTCATTCAAATGCAAGATCCATTCAACCCGTGAAGCGTAACCTGACCGACGACATGATCCGCATCATTGGCGAGCGCGGCGGTCTTATCGGACTCAATTACTGTTCCGAATTCATAGGAGGCGAGGGCGGATTCGAGACTCTCGCCCGTCACGCCCGCAGGATCAGGGAAAAGAGCGGCGTCGAATGCCTCGCTCTCGGCTCCGACTTCGACGGCATCGAATATAACCCCCTCATCCCCGACTGCACTTCCGTCCCTATTTTTCCCGAGTATCTTGAGCGCGCAGGCTTCACCGACGACGAGATCGACCTCGTAATGGGCAAAAACGTCCTGCGCTTCCTTTCAGAAAATTTATAAATTCTCAGCAAATGCCGCCGCACCGGACTCAACGCTTGAGTTCGGTGCTAATTTCGTACCCGACGGTATCCGCACGCCATCTCCTATAAAAGCACCCTCGCCGATAATACTGTCAGCGCCAACCGTCACTCTGCTGCCAACGGTAACTCCTTTGCAGAACACGACCCCCTTGGCTCTCACGTCATCGCCCAAGGTGACACCGTCCATAATAACGCATTCAGGGAGTATCGCTCCCTTGCCAATGGCTGCTCTGCCGCAGATAACGGCTCCCGAAACGTGAGCATCGGCGGTAAATCCCTTTATATCCCCCAGCGTTGCCCGCCGGCAACATTCGATATACGCATCCGGTATACCGATGTCGCACCAATATCCATCGCCGACGACGCCGTACATACGCTCACCCACTCTCTGCATAAGCGGAAAAAGTCCACGTCCGAAGTCAAATTCCCCCGCCTTTGGCATCATACGCACGGCTCTTTTAGAAAGAACGTATATTCCTGCGTTTACGAGAGCGCCCGGCACGGCATCCTTCGGCTTTTCTGCGAATCCCCGCACCCTGCCTTCCTCATCAATATCGACGACACCGTATCTCGACGGGTCATCGGACGGCACCAAAAGCAGGGTCGCCGCGGCACGCTTCAGTCTGTGGACTGAAACGGCGCGCGAAAGATCAAGATCCGTTACCGCGTCTCCGGACAAAACTATAAGCTCCTCATATTCGCCCAGTATCTTCACCGCCTCACGAACGCCCCCGGCAGTTCCAAGCGCTTCTTTTTCAACATAATAGGTAAGCTTTACACCACAAAGCTCATCACCGCAAA
>CAYXHC010000089.1:0-3836 GCA_964464905.1 uncultured Lachnospiraceae bacterium | reverse complement strand
CGTAAGTACGTCAAAAATATCCATTTACACAACCTCATATCTTTATAATCTGTTTTCTAAACGCATTTTACTTGCGCTTTACGATTATTTTACAGTGAGGGTGTAAAATTGGTAATCATATCCGTGTAAAATTGATGTAAAATTGAAAAGCGGCAGGGAGATTTATTTATCTCTACCGCCATGATATAAAGTTGCAGAACAACAAGAAAAAGGCAACAGAGCAATTTGCTCTGTTACCTTTTTCTTTGCACTCGTCAACCGGCTTCTTTACTGGATTTTCTTAAACATCCTTATGAGAAGCACGGTTTGGAGTGCCTTTTTGTTTTGACCCGTACGAGTAATCGAGGAAGCACCTCGCGATGCTCGGAGCTTCTTGAAGTTCGGGTTCATGTGCGCAAGGCGTTAGTTACATTGCGAACTTCCGTGAGTTCGCTGACGACGGGACAAAAAAACAGCACACCAAATGGTGTGCTGTCTATTTTGACCCGTACGAGTAATCGAGGAAGCACCTCGCGATGCTCGGAGCTTCTTGAAGTTCGGGTTCATGTGCGCAAGGCGTTAGTTACATTGCGAACTTCCGTGAGTTCGCTGACGACGGGACAAAAAAACAGCACACCAAATGGTGTGCTGTCTATTTTGACCCGTACGAGAATCGAACTCGTGTTTGCGCCGTGAGAGGGCGCTGTCTTAGCCGCTTGACCAACGGGCCGTATCCTTTTGAGCTGTGATATTATATCATATAAAATTCTGATTTGCAATATCTTTTTTGAAAAAACTTTCGAATTTTCATTTTCATCATCGAAAAGATTACCGCCGACGGAATGATGGTATGTGCGAAGCCATATCGGCATATACATTTTATGATATTTTTCTGAAAGGACATTGGACGACGGTGAATACCTTATATAAAAACAACGTCCGTCAACCTGTAGAGTACCGGGGACTGACAGATGGAGAAGCGGCAGCGTCAAGGGAAACGCACGGCGCAAACGTGATCTTCAGAAGGCGGAAAAAAAGCTTTTTCCGACGGTATCTAGAGGGATTTTCCGATCCTATCATAAAGATCCTTTTAGGCGCTCTTTTGCTGAACGTTATTATTTCTATCGGCAACATTGACGTATATGAAACAGCAGGCATTGTGGCGGCGGTGATGATCTCAACGGTGGTTTCAGCGGTGTCTGAGCATGGAAGTGAGCGTGCTTTTGAAAAGCTGAACGAAAACAACATTAGCGCTCGGTGCAGAGTCTTACGGGATGGGGTGGCTGTTTCTCTTCCGTATTCTGACGTGGTAGTGGGCGATATCGTACTTCTCGGAGCAGGTGACGGCGTCCCCGCTGACGGGATAGTGGTGTCGGGGAAGGTGTCGGTTGATCAGAGTGCTTTGAACGGTGAGTCCCGCGATGAGGAAAAAACACCGGACGGCAGCGGTAACGAGCCGTTATTTGATTCAAGATCACCGGAGGAGAAAAGCGTTCTTCTGCGCGGCTCGACTGTCACGTCGGGAAATTGCGTGATGCAGGTGATGCAGGTGGGGGAAAAGACCCTCTACGGCAGTATCGCTGCCTCTCTTTTGACCGATAAGCGAGACAGTCCTTTGAAGCATCGGCTATCAGAACTGGCAAGATCGGTCAGCTCTCTCGGATATGCCGCAGCGGCAATGGTGGCGGTGGCGTTTCTTTTTAATGAGTATTTTATCAGTAACGGTATGTATATGCCGCGCATAATTGCGGCGCTTTCGGATGTGAAGATGCTTTTGTCCAATCTGCTCGCCGCTTTCACCCTTGCCATATCCGTTTTAGTGGTTGCGGTGCCTGAGGGATTGCCTATGATGATCACAGTGGTGCTTTCCGCTAACATGAACCGTATGCTCCGCGATAAGGTGCTTATCCGAAAGCTCGTTGGTATAGAAACCGCAGGAAGTCTAAATATGCTTTTCTGCGACAAAACGGGCACGCTCACGTGCGGCGATTTTACGGTGACGAAATACGTTACAGCGGAGGAGGAGTTTTCCGCTGTGGCAACTATGCGCAAGCGGCAGTTGATATATGAGCTTTATCTTGCGTCTTCATTATATAATACCGACAGCAGTATCGGTATGAAGAACGGTAAACGGGAGGCACTGGGAGGTAACGCCACCGACCGTGCACTGCTCGACTCGGTCATAGACGAAAACACATCCTGCCTGCGCGGGATAAGACCAAGGGGGAAGCTCCCCTTTGACAGTAAAAACAAGTATTCGACAGCCACGGTGGATACCCCGACGGGCAGGCTTACGCTCGTTAAGGGCGCTCCCGAGCTTATACTTTCGCGAGCTGATACGTATGTGAGCGGAGACGGTGAAATAAAACCGCTGCTTTTTCGTGAGTCGGTGACGGAGAAGTACCGCGACGCAGCAAAAGAGGGCGCAAGGATGATAGCCATCGGATTTGCCAAGGGCGAACACATAGGTCTGCCAACTAAGCTGACCTTTCTTATTCTCGTTTCCATAAACGACGAAGCCCGTCCCGAGGCAAGATCCGCCGTGTCGGAGATACGCAGTGCGGGGGTCTCCGTTGTGATGATAACCGGTGACGGCGAGGACACGGCAAGAGCAATAGCGAGGCGTGTGGGTATTATGGATTCGGACGGCGATACAGTGCTGACAGGCACCGCACTGCGTAAGCTGACGGAGCGAGAGCTTTTGAATATCATTCCTTCACTTCGGGTAGTTTGTCGCGCTCTCCCCGGTGATAAGGAACGCCTTGTGAGAGTGTCGCAGTCTGCGGGACTCGTTGTGGGCATGACGGGAGACGGTGTAAACGACGCACCTGCGCTCAAGGCGTCAGACGTTGGCTTCGCTCTTGGAAGCGGCACGGAGGTCGCAAAGGAAGCGGGTGATATCGTTATCCTCGATGATAACGTGAAAAGCATCAGCCGAGCGATCCTTTATGGCAGAACTATCTTCGACAGCATACGAAAATTTATCGTTTTTCAGCTCACGATGAATCTTTGCGCCGTAGGCGTGTCGGTGCTTGGGCCCTTTATCGGCGTTGAATCACCGGTCACGGTCATACAGATGCTGTGGGTGAATCTCATAATGGACACTCTCGGCGGTCTTGCCTTTGCCGGGGAAGCGCCCAGACGGGATTATATGCGCGAGCCGCCGAAAAAACGCGACGAGAAGATACTTGGCAGAAAAGAGATCAGCCGTGTGCTTATCACGGGCAGCTTTGCGGTGATGATGTCGCTTTGCTACCTGAAGCTTCGCTTTTTCAGAGACACCTTTGGCTACGAGGACGATTACGGACGTTTTATCACCGTTTTCTTCGCCACCTTCGTGTTCTGCGGCATTTTTATGGCATTCAACTGCCGCACGACGAGAATCAATTTAGCTTCTCACATCGGAAAGAATCCCGCGTTTCTTTTTATAATGGCAGCAACGGCGGCAGTACAGCTTCTGATCGTGTATTTCGGAGGCGAGGTCTTCCGCACGACGCCTCTTTCCGCACGGGATATGTGCTTTGCCCTTGCTTTTGCCTTTTTGGTGGTGCCCTTCGACCTTTTGCGCAAATGTCTCATACGTGCGAAGAGAAAAAAGAACCCCTGACACGGGGTTCTTTTTTATTGGCAGCTGAAAAATTCCGCCACGCTTCGGGCGCCGGCAACGGCAGCGCTGTCGCTGATAGCAGGGATCGTGTTAGTGTTATGCGAAATAACGAGAGGGTGGATGTCGTATGCGTTCATGTGATGCAGGAGCGTGGTGGCTGTCTCGTGTGCCGCCTCTCCGTTTCCGTCACCGCCACCCACGAGGATCACAGCGCCTTTCTTCGGCTTGGTGATCACCTTTTCACGACGGA
>CAYXHC010000088.1:0-4530 GCA_964464905.1 uncultured Lachnospiraceae bacterium | reverse complement strand
TAGGAAGAAACAAAAGGGCGATAGAGGAATATATTCGAAATCAGCTGCAGGAAGAAAAGCCCCTTTAGGGGCATGCCGGTGAAATATCCGCGGTTGGCGGACCTTTCGACGAGCTTTTAGGCTCGGCCGGTATCATGCCCCAAGGGGGCTGTGCAAGCCACCGGCACGGCCGGTGGTTATGACTTCTTTTTTACTGAATAAACTACGGGATACTCGGGGAGCACATAGTCTGTGCCGAGGAAGTAATCGGTGTGAGGCGGAATGTTATATGCTACGTTCTCGTTTGCAACACCGCAACGATACATGGTGTTGTGCATCAGAGTATAGATCCTGTATTCTGTATCGAAATCGGTGGTGAATATACGCAGCCCGCGTCCGTTGCTCTTGGCAAAAACGATCTCCTCGCGCCAGTCGCCAAACAGGTCGGCAGTAAGACAAGGCGTTGCTTTGGTTCCGTTGATCGAGGTGACGCCTCCTGCAGAAAGCACAGTTCCCTTTTCATAAGAAAAAACGGTAGTGCCATCGAGACCGCAGCGTTCAAGGTCTCCCGTCCACCATACGGCGAAATTGACGCCACCTGACCACGTTATCCCGGTGACCTTCATTCGCTTATCGGTGTAATTATAGACGTTTGAGGTGGTAGCGCAGATAAACTCCGCAGAGTCGTTGCCGGGAATAAAGTTATCTGCCAATGCTCTGCCAACGTCACGGTCGCTTTTATAGTTGAAAAGGACTCTGCCGTTTTCCGCTTCGGCAAGATATGCACCCTGACCGCTTTCGAGACATCCCCAGACCTCAAGTCCCTCTCGTGCAGGAACGAAATCTCCCACATGGATAGCATCTCCGTGACCGAGACCCGTCGTCCATTTCAAGGTGCCGTCGTGATCGATACAGCACTGACCGTATACGATCTCATCAAATCCGTCTGAATCAACGTCTGCGACGCAAAGATTGTGGTTACCCTGCCCTGCGGCAGCAGAATTTACATTCTTAGATGAATCAAAGGTCCACAATTCTGTAAGCTCCTTGCCATCGAAGGAATACGCAACGAGAACGGCGCGCGTATAGTAACCGCGGCACATAACGATAGCAGGATTCTTGCCGTCAAGATATGCAACTGCAGCGAGGAATCTGTCACAGCGGTTGCCGTAATTGTCGCCCCAGCTGTCAGAGGAACCGCGAGCAGGCTTATAGTTTATCGTTGTGATCGCTGCACCAGTTTGACCGTTGAAAACGGTGAGGTATTCTTTTCCGGTAAGTATTCTTCCCGCGGAGTTTCTGTAGTCAGCGTTTTCTCTGCCGATAACTGCTCCTTCTCCGTCAACGGAGCCATCGGAGGTTTTCATAACGACTTCTGCGCATCCATCACCGTCGAAATCGTAAACTAAAAACTGCGTGTAGTGAGCGCCGGCTCTGATATTCACACCAAGATCGATGCGCCAGAGCTGAGTGCCATCAAGCTTATATGCGTCTATAATAACGTTTCCCGTGTAGCCGTCGTGTGCATTATCCTTTGCGTTTGATGGGTCCCATTTGAGAACTATCTCATATTCACCGTCGCCGTCAAGGTCGCCAACGGAAGCATCGCCGGGAAAATAGGTATATGCCTCACCTGCAGGGGTTTTGCCGGCATCCGGTTTGTTCAACGGTACATCAATATAGTTGCTTTTTAACGGCGTTACCGTTTCGGAAAGCTCTATGCCTTCTGTAACGACGTGGTATTCGGATTCAGAGGTACCTTCTGCATCAAGATAACATGTGGCCATACCGGAACCGCTTTTGTATATGCTTTCCCCATCGCGGAAAAGCTCATATTCCGTGTCGTTTGATTCTGTGGCTAGCGATCTCCAGCTTATGAGAATTCCTTCGTTTGTTGATACGGCAACGAGACCCCGTCCGAGAGCTTCAACTCTTCTTCCATTTTCTTCGATCACGATATCTTCCTCCGTATTTTCGGTAACAGTCATGGTTTCCGTACCCGTGTCGAGTAGAGAATCGCTTGTTTCTGCGCTGTCGTCACCGTTACAGGAAACGGATATCAAAAGTGTGACAATAACCAAGAAAAGCGAGATGATCCTTTTTGAATTCATATGCGTGTTCCTTTGCGTTGGCAGTATTTACTGTTTAATTATATATCAAAATTCGGCAATATTCAATAATTCTTGTGCCAATACGTAAAATATATTGATATATAATGAATAATGTGATAGGATGATACCGTAATGCTAATACCTATTTTACGGGGGGGACGTTATGACTGAAAAGGTTATATACTTATATGAAAACGACACGAGAGTTACCCTGACGGCGCTGATACAGCGTGATCACGGTGAGCTTCGTATGGGAAAGCGACCTGCAATGATCGTTTTACCCGGAGGCGGACTTTCCTTTCTTTCGGAACGGGAAGCTGAGCCCGTTGCTCTTGCGTTTATGGCACACGGTATGAATTCGTTCATTCTGCGTTATTCTATAGGAGAATTCGGCAATTTCCCCCTTCCCTTGCTTGATGCTTCTTTAGCTGTTGCTCACGTTCGTGAAAACGCCGATCTTTATAACGTTGATCCCGATCGCATTTATGTTGTTGGCTTCTCGGCAGGCGGATACGTTGCAGCAATGCTTGGCGTTCGCTGGCACGATGAATTCATCCGTGAGGAGCTTGGAATCGAATACGGACAGAACCGCCCCGACGGTGTTATACTTTCCTACCCCGTTATCACCGCAGGTGAATATGCGCACAGAGGTACTATCGTTAATTCTATCGGCGAGCGGCCCTCCGACGAAGATCTGTACGATCACAGCCTTGAAAATCTTGTATCCGAGAAAACCCCGCCCACCTTTCTTTGGCACACCGCAAACGACAGTACTGTTCCCGTTGAAAATTCACTGTATTTTGCAGCTTCGCTTTCGAAAGAAAAGATCCCCTTTGAACTTCACATTTATCCGGATGGACCTCATGGCCTTTCGCTTGCAAACAGCGAGACGTCTTGCGGAAACGGAAGCCTTGAGGATCGTCGTATATCGGAGTGGGTACGCCTTGCAGCTGAATGGATACAAACCGTATAAAGATAAAATAGCGGAAAAGGAATTCGCTTACCGCTTTAATTAAGAAACCTGCGTGCGTAAAGTTTACACTTAATCTATATTTTTTCTGCTTATTGTGGTACAATATCTAGGATATTATGTTTTATGCGAATCCGGAGACATTATGAAAAGTACGAAATCCAAACTGAATCTAAAGCTTCTGATGATTGGTATTATCGTTATTTTGTCAACGACTATCCTATCACAAGCAGCGGCAATATTTTTAACTCTTTTTTCTAAGAGTCAGGATGAAGCGATAAATGCATTTGCAAGCATTGCGTCTGTATTAAGAGTACTTTTGGATATCGTCATCTTCTCCGCAGGCGCCGCTCTGATCCTTGCTTTTGTACGCATCGGTGACAGACTCTGCACCGTATACGCATATCTTGCTGCAATGACCGTGCTTGCGCTCGACTACGGAGCTTCGTTCATTATTGACCTATCATACGGTCTTATAAGCGGCAGCATGGAGCTTTCATTGATAATATTCATTGTAAATTATATATTCCGCGGCATAGTTTACGTGCTTCTTATATCATTTGCCAGAAAGATTTATAAAAAGAGAGGCTGTGGAGAAGTGCCGATCCCTTTCTTTTCACTCGGACATCCTATGTCCCGTATGCTTGGCACAATGTTCATACTCAGAATCGCACCTTACCTTGTATTCGAGATATATTCAAATATAACTGGTATAATCACCTATGGATTTGATATGACGCCTGCCGATGTGCTTTCAATCATTTCGGCATACGTTGAAATACTTATAGACGGCGCACTTGCATATTGTGCTGCGTACATATTATTGGTTGCTTTCTCGAAGCTGTCAATAAAGAAGGCTGGAACCGAAGAAGAATAAAATAAAACCTCCGCTACGCGGAGGTTTTTTATTCAGTCGAGCTTATATCTTTCATCGAGTCCGTCGGAGACGTCGGTGATGTGCTTGATCGTGAATGTAACATATAAAATGGAAACAATAAGTGAAAGTGATGCGATTCCCTCGAATACCGGAACGTAGAAGACGTATTTTACGCCGTTTTCCATTGCTTCGACGCCCTTGTTTATACCAAGCAGTATTTGGTATGCAACGGACATAACGGATGTGATAACGGAGAAAACAAAGACTTTATTAGTTGCACGGGTGAGTTTTTCGTGCAGTTTTTCAGAATAAGTGTCGAATTCGCCACCGGTAGAGACGAAACCCGTGTTCTCGTATATTATCGCGTTGAGCTTCTTTGTGACTTTATACATAACGAGAATGAACAGTGCTTCCGTTACAGCGGAAAGAATACAGCATATAATATAAGCGTTCATGGCTTCCTCTGATTTCATTGTTCTGACAAAATCATAGAAGCGTTCAATATATCCCCGAACGAAAAGCCAATATAAAAGAGAAACGACACCGTATACCGAGGTCATGACGATCTCTTTTGTGTGTTTTTCCTTTTCACC
>CAYXHC010000087.1:0-4676 GCA_964464905.1 uncultured Lachnospiraceae bacterium | reverse complement strand
TCGTGATCGAGAGAATCGAGGGATCCGTTCTTGAATACTTCCTGAAGAAACATCTCGCAAAGGGTGGTGGGAAGCTGATAGATAAGTCTTCCGATACCGAGATTCTCATAGCTGTTTATGTTCTTTTCGGTGTCGAACACCTTGCCGACCTCAAGGGCAACCTGCGCCTCCTTGTAGGAGCGTGCAAGGTCTCTGATATTGTCTACAACGGTACCGATACCGATGGAGACCTTTGCAAAGAATTCTGCAGAAAGGGTATCGGATATGGTCTTTGCAGCCTTTTCTATCTCTCTTATGTCGGTGCCGTACTTCGTATCCTTAACGAGAACGATATCACTGTCGCCGATATTTATAACATAATCCTTTGATTTGTCCGGGAAGAGGGAGAGCACCATATCATAGGGGGACATCTCAGACTTCGTGGAAAATCTTATAAGGAACACGACACGGTTTTCATCGGTGTTGAAATGAAGCTCCTTGCTCTTGATATAGATATCGCTGGGCAGGATATTATCGAGGATTATGTTCTTGATAAAGGAGCTCTTATCGTACTTTTCATCGTAAAGGCTCTTGATATTTGACAGGGAAACGGAAAGAAGCATGGCGGTACGCTCTGCGGCCTTGTCCTCGCCTTCAACAAACACAACGTATTCCGCCTTCGTTGCGGAACCTACGGTGCGGTAAGTATAGCCACCGGAAGCAACGGTATCGGAAGAATAAGAAAGCTCCTCGCGGATCCCCTGACGTACTTCGCCTATTTTCACAAGCTCGCTGCACGCAATGATAGTTCCGCTTTCGTCGATCACGCCGATCACGCGATCGACTGCATCCTTCATTTGATGAATGACTCTTTGAAACAATCTGTTAGACATTTTCTCCTCCAACATAGCATATAAATAAGATTTTTCGCCGGCCCCCGGCGAATAAAAACGGATTGAAAACACCCCTGCGTCAGAAATATGGGTTCAGCTCGCTTTCATAAGCGACAGCTGAAAGCACGTAAAGCGGCGCCGTTTCACAGCGCAGTATGCGGCGGCCTATGCCGCAGCTCTTCATTCCGAGGGAAACGGCAGCCTCAACCTCAGACGGCGAAAAACCGCCCTCCGCGCCGGTCATCACAGAAACTGTCGCGCCTCGGCGCAGTTTTTCCTTCAGCACGGGATAAAGGGACTCTGTGCCCTCCCCCTCGTAAAGAAACAGCGGTACGTCCGCTGCTGCTGCGTCTTTGACGGCATCGGCAAAACGCATAGGATGCACCACTTCGGGAATCCGTCCGCGTCCGCACTGCTTTGCCGCTTCCTCGGCTATACGCTGACGGCGCTGAAGCTTTTTGTCAGCTGAGCCTGCATCGGGCTTTACAACGCAGCGCTCCGACGAAAAAGGGATGATCTTCGCCACCCCAAGTTCAGTCGCCTTCTGTATGATAAGGTCGAGCTTATCGCCCTTTGGTAGACCGACGTAAAGCCTTATCTCGCAAGGAGATTCAGTGAGGTTCAACTTTTCTCTAACGACCTCTGCTACGACGGATTCAGGATGAATATCCGTAAGGACGCATTCATATTCAACGCCATCCGGTCCGCTTACCGTGACGGCGTCGCCCTTTGCCATTCTGAGAGAAAGCGCTATATGTCTTGCATCCTCTCCGACAAGCGTAACGGTATCCGATTTTTGAGCTTTAGCATCAATAAAGAACCTTGGCATACCGACTCCAATCGTTTTTGTGCATTAGTGACTACATTATACTGCAATATGCACTATTTGTCAAAGGTAATTTTGTTTATTTTCAATGAATTATCGGTCAAAACCACCAAAATTTCAAAAACAGCGCCTCCGAATAGCGGAGAACGCTGTTTTTATGCCATTATATGCTATTGCTTCTTTACTTTGCCGCGCGCCTCACAGCGGACGCGCACCAACCGTTTTCGTGGAAGGTCTCGATCTCCTCGTAGCCGTTTTCACGGAGCACGGACATGACCTCCTCCGCTCTCGGATCGATGATACCGGACACAAAAAGGATGCCGTCCTCTGCAAGAAGCTCGCCCACGTCGGGTGCCATACGGATAATGATGTCGGCAACGATATTTGCACAGACGATATCGTACTTCATGCTTCTGTCAACCTGACCGAGCAGATCGGAAACGCCGCACTCCACATTGGGAACATCGTTATCCTTGATATTTTCTTCGGTGACGCGAACCGCAACGGGATCGATATCGTACGCACGGCACGCTTCGGCACCGAGCTTGGACGCCGCGATTGAGAGGATTCCGCTGCCGCATCCCACGTCAAGAACGCGGTTTCCGGACTTTATGTATTTATCGAGCAGACCGATAACGAGACGGGTCGTTTCGTGAGTGCCCGTGCCGAAAGCCATACCCGGATCCATTAGCACCGTGATCTCATCAGCTTCTGCCTCATACCTTTCCCAAGCGGGAACGATAACGACACGACCGATCTTTATAGGATGGTAGTACTGCTTCCAGTTTTCCGCCCAATCCTCCTCGGAAAGGCCTACCGTTTCAAGTTCTGCGTCGATGCTGAGGGCAGAAAAACGCTCCTTCAGGAAGGAAACGTATTCGCCGAGAGGCTTCATATCCGGTACGTATATAGAAACCGAAACGCGGGTCCTGTCAGCGGTGAGTACCGTTTCGTCGATAAGATCACCGTAAACGCCATCCAGTATCAGCTCGTCAAGGTCTGAATAATCCTCTATCTGAAGTCCGTTGTCAAGCATGCTCATGACGGCGCAGATATCGTCAAGGGACTCTCGCGCACCCGTTGCGCGAAGCTGCGTCCATCCGTTTGCCATGTATTATGTCCTCCGTTTTATCTGTCTTTGTCGAACAAACGGAAGAATTTTTTCCGTTTCGCATAGTTCGATTCGCCGCAGCTTTCGGCAAATTCCATAAGCTGCTTCTTCTGATTTGCAGTAAGATTTTTAGGCACCTCGATAGACACCGTAAAGCGAAGATCGCCCTTACGCGAGGGGGAGTTCACATTTTGTATACCCTTACCGCGCAGGGTAAACATAGTTCCCGTTTCGGTGCCTTCGGGCATATTATATTCGACCGTTCCTTCAAGCGTAGGCACCTTGATGGCAGCGCCGAGAGTTGCCTCCGTAAACGTAACGGGAACTTCGCAATATATATCATAACCGTCGCGTTCGAATATCTTATGTGCCTTAACTCCGACGGTTATGATAAGGTCGCCAGCCGGACCGCCGTTTCTGCCGGCATCGCCCTCGCCGCGAAGCGCTATTCTCTGACCGTCGTCTATGCCCGCAGGTATCGAAACTTCAAGCTTGCGGGTGATCTTAACATATCCCGTACCACGGCAGTTGCCGCAAGGATTCCTGATTATCTTACCGGTGCCACGGCAGCTGTCGCAGGCGCGCTGCGTCTGCATCATACCGAAAGGGGTACGCTGTGTGGACGTTACCTGACCTGAGCCGTGGCAGGTGGGGCAGGTCTCGGGATGTGTACCCTTCTCCGCGCCGGTGCCGTCGCAATCGGAGCATTTGATGATGCGTCCGTAACTGATCTCACGCTTACAGCCGAACGCCGCATCCTCGAAGCTGATGAGTATCGTCTGCGAAACGTCGCCGCCTCGGGCGGGCGCGTTCCTGCGTCTTTCGGAGGAACCTCCGAAGCCGCCAAAACCTCCGAAGCCGCCGCCGAAAATGCTCGAAAAAATATCGCCGAAATCAAAATCCGACGCCGTAAAGCCGGTTCCTCCTTTTGAGGGATCAAAGGCATCGTGTCCGAACTGATCGTATTTTTGGCGCTTTTCCGCATCGGAAAGCACCGCGTAGGCCTCGTTCACCTCTTTGAACTTTGCCTCCGCCTCAGCATCCCCCGGGTTCATATCGGGATGATACTTCTTTGCAAGGCCGCGATACGCCTTTTTTATCTCATTTTCCCCTGCGTCCTTTGAAACGCCGAGAACCTCGTAATAATCGCGTTTTTCTGCCATTATCGTCTCCTATGCCGCCCGAGCGGCGCAATACGCGCAATAGCGGGAGCCCTCAAAAGAGAGCTTCCGCTTTGCGTTTTGTGATTTTCCTTTGCTTATTTGTCGGTCTTGTCTTCAAAATCGGCGTTATAGTAGGTGCCGTCGCCGCCCTGATTTGCGCCGGGATCGTAGCCCTGACCTGCACCTGCGCCGCCGTTAGCCGCCTGCTCCTGTGCGTAGAGCTTTTCTGCAAGAGGATAGAAGGACTTCTGAAGCGCTTCGGTGTCTGCCTTGATAGCAGCCTCGTCGTCGGTGTTCACGGTGTTGCGAAGCTTTTCGATAGCAGCGCGAACGGGAGCCTTTTCATCCTCGGTCACCTTATCGCCAAGGTCGGAAAGGGATTTTTCGCACTGGAAGATCATATTTTCAGCCATATTCTTGGCATCAACGAGATCCTTTTTCTTCTTATCCTCCTCAGCGTAACGCTCTGCATCGCGAACTGCGCGATCGATGTCTTCCTGAGACATATTAGTAGAGGAAGTGATGGTGATGTGCTGTTCACGACCGGTGCCCTTATCGGTAGCGGTTACGTTTACGATGCCGTTTGCATCGATATCGAAGGTTACTTCGATCTGAGGAACTCCGCGGGGTGCCGCGGGGATGCCGTCGAGCATGAACTTTCCGAGAGTGGTATTATCGTACGCCATGCTGCGCTCGCCCTGGAG
>CAYXHC010000086.1:0-4847 GCA_964464905.1 uncultured Lachnospiraceae bacterium | reverse complement strand
GGTTTGTACGATAGGGCGCTTGGTATTATGTATATGCTCGGCGTTTGGGATATGCTTGATAAGCTTGAGAATAAATAATAACGGAGACAAATATCATGATAAATCTTCCTCTCAATATTGATTATACCGGTAAGGTAGTAGTTGTAACGGGCGCAGGCGGTCTTATCTGCGGCGCTATGGCGCGCGCTTTCGCACAGAGCGGCGCAAAGGTGGCAGCTCTCGACCTGAACGAAGACGCAGTAAAAAAGCTTGCGGACGAACTGAAGGCAGAAGGCTTCATCTGCGAAGGCTATAAGGCAAACGTCCTCGATCCCGAGGCGCTGGAAGCGGTTCACCAAGAGGTAATAGGCGACCTCGGATATTGCGACGTTCTCGTAAACGGAGCCGGCGGAAATAACCCTCGCGCCACCACAGATAACGAATATCAGCACGAAGCAAAAGAGGGAGGAAAATCCTTCTTTGACCTTGATCCGGATGGCGTTGACTTCGTTTTCAAGCTGAATTTTCAGGGAACGCTTCTTCCCACTCAGGCGTTTGTAAAGGATATGGTAAAAAAGAACGCCGGATGTATCCTTAACATCTCATCTATGAACTCCTATACACCCCTAACCAAGATCCCCGCGTATTCTGCTGCTAAGGCGGGTATATCCAATTTCACACAGTGGCTCGCAACTCACTTTGCAGGCACGGGCATCCGTTGTAACGCCATAGCACCCGGATTTCTCGTTTCTGCGCAGAACAAAGCCCTCCTTTTCAATGAAGACGGCACTCCCACAGCCCGCAGCGCGAAGATATTGAACGGCACACCCACGCATCGCTTCGTTGATAGCTCCGAGCTTCTCGGTGCAACGCTGTTCCTCTGCGATGACCGTTCCGCGTCCGCAATTACGGGCGTCGTTCTTCCCATAGACGCAGGCTTCGCCGCATATTCGGGCGTTTGATATAGCATAATGGAGACTAGCGTGAAAATATCGCCACACTGTGCGTAACTTCACTGTTTCACGCTTAAAATCCTCGCAAAACGGGACCCAACCCGTTTTGCCGCACAAGTGCGGTGCCGAGGATTTCTATATGTATTTGTGCCGCCGTCGGCGGCAGAATGGAGGATTAAATGGAAAAATATATTCCCGTAGTCGTTATCAAAGAGATATCTGAAACGGATAAGATACTCACTGCTTTGAAAAATAACGGTATAAACTGTGCGGAGATCACGTTCCGCACGGCTTGTGCCGCAGAAGCTATCGCTTATGCGTGCAAGAATTACCCGGATATGTCAGTTGGAGCAGGTACCGTTATAAATGCAGAGCAGTGCGAAGCCGCCCTTGCTGCAGGCGCACAATTTATCGTTTCTCCCGGCCTTTCCGTTGCCGTTGCAAACCTGTGCCGTGAGCGTAACATTCCTTATTATCCCGGATGCGTGACTCCCACGGAGATCATGCAGGCTCTTGAGCTCGGTATCACCACAGTTAAGTTTTTCCCCGCAAATATCTACGGCGGACTCAAAGCCCTCAAGGCTCTCGCCGCACCCTTTCCGCAGATCAAGTTCATTCCAACGGGCGGCGTTGACAGAGGTAACATCGATGAATTTCTTGCCTTTGAAAAGGTTGCCGCTATCGGCGGAAGCTTTTTCGTGAAGGAATCCCTTGAAATTATGGAGGCACAAAATGGCTAAAGTCGTAACCTTTGGCGAGCTTATGCTACGCCTTGCACCAAACGGATATTACCGTTTCTTCCAGAACGATCAGATGCAGGCCACCTTCGGCGGCGGCGAAGCTAATGTTGCAGTTTCCCTTGCAAACTACGGCTTCGACAGCGTATACGTAACAAAGCTCCCGAAACACGCCATCGGTCAGGCGGCAGTTGATTCTCTCCGCTATTTCGGTGTCGATACCACGAAGATCGTCCGCGGCGGCGACAGAGTAGGTATCTACTTCCTTGAAAAGGGCGCATCTCAGCGCGGCTCCGTTTGTATCTACGACCGTGCTCATTCCGCCATCGCCGAAGCTTCTCCCGGAGACTTCGATTGGGACGCTATTTTCGACGGTGCCGATTGGTTCCACTTCACGGGTATTACACCTGCTCTCGGCGGAAACCTCGTTGAGATCTGTAAAGAAGCCTGCAAAGCTGCAAAGGCAAAGGGCGTGAAGATATCCTGCGACCTGAACTACCGCGGAAAGCTCTGGACCCGCGCCGAAGCAAGAGAAGCAATGACCGAGCTTTGTAAGTACGTGGACGTGTGCATCTCCAACGAAGAGGATGCGAAGGACGTGTTTGGCATCGAAGCCGAGGACACCGATATCTATGGCGGTAAGCTAAATCACGACGGATATAAGTCTGTTGCGAAGCAGCTGGCTGATAAGTTCGGCTTTGAAAAGGTTGCAATAACCCTCCGCACCTCCATCTCCGCAAACGACAACGACTGGGCAGGTATGCTCTACGACGGTGAGGACTATTATTTCTCCAAGTCCTATCACCTCCATATCATCGATAGAGTAGGAGGCGGCGATTCCTTCGGCGGCGGACTTATCTATTCGCTCCTCAAAGGAAAGTCCTCCGCTGCTGCAATCGAATTTGCCGTAGCAGCATCTGCGCTCAAGCACTCCGTTGAGGGGGACTATAACCGCGTTTCCGTGGCTGAAGTTGAAAAGCTCGCGGGCGGTGATGCATCAGGCAGAGTACAGAGATAAATATAGCAAAATGCTCCCCGATAAACGATTTTGGGGAGCATTTCGCGGTCTTTTGATGGATTTATTTCTGTGTATGTGTTATTATAAAACATAGAACAAGTAAGGTGGCAAAGAACTTATGAAGACAGCATATTACAGCGCAAAACTCGACAGATCAAATGATCTGATACGTCATCCTTCCGATGATGTCAGATGGCTTGATGTGAAGCGAGACTTTGCGCTTATCCAAAATCATTATAAGCTTTTCGGTGTTGATAACATCAAAGAATCTGATTTTGATGAAAAAGAGTGGAGATTATGTGCTGTTATAAAGAACGGCGAGATAATATCTTTTGCCGGTGTGATTTATATGACCGACCATAACTGGGAGATCGGTGCTGTGAGTACGCATCCGCATCATCGGAAAAAGGGATATGCGAAGATTGTATGTTCTTTTGCTGCAAAATATATTCTCGATCAAGGAAAACGAGCAACGTGCAACACTTCAGCCGAAAACCATGCCATGATAAAAGTTATGCTCGATATAGGAATGACTGAAAACAACAAAATGACAGCAAATTCAACTAACAGGTGAACAAATGAAAAAAACATACGTCACGTCGATGCCGGATCATATCGGCGCATTTCTAAAGGCTAGCAAATGCTTCGCCTCTATCGGTATAAACATCACCCGCGTCAGCTATAATAAAGCCGTTGACTCGCATACGCTGTTTATAGACGCCGAGGGGACTGAGGAGCAGCTTCGTTGCGCCGACGAGGAACTTGCGGCGATCGGATATCTGCAGAATAATAAGTCAGATACGAGCATAGTCTTGCTTGAATTCAGGCTTTTGGACGTGCCCGGAAGCGTAACTAACGTACTCACACTCATAAACGAATTCAATTTCAATATTTCATATATCAGCTCTCAGGAAAACGGAACCGATCACCAGCTTTTCAAAATGGGACTGTACGTTGACGATCCGGATAAGATCACGGAATTCATAACGGAAGCGGAAAAGCTCTGCCGCGTCCGTGTGATAGATTATAACAGCTCGGAAAAGGTCTACGATAACAGTATCTTCTATAGCTCCTACGTACTCGGACTTTCGGCCGCATTGGGACTTTCCGAGGACGTGAAGCAGAAGCTCCTGGTGAACGTGAATCTCGCGATGCAGACCCTTGACGAGGAGGGGTTATCGCCTTACCGTACCTTCGATAGCATAAGTAAATTTGCCGATCTTTTGGCTGCTTGCAGAGGAAACAATTTTTCACCCCGTATCAGCCGTCACGAAATAACGGACAATACGAGCATCACCCTTATCGAGCCGCCCTGCGGCAGCAACACTGCCATCATAGAGTCGGGCGGGGAAGTGCTGTTCGTTGACAGCGGATACGCCTGCTACAGCGACGAGATGATGAAGATCATCGGAAAGCTCTTGCCGAGCTTCGATACAATGAAAAAGCGTATCCTCATAACCCATGCGGACGTTGACCACTGCGGGCTCTTGCCGCTATTCGACGAAATAATTGCAAGTCCGCGCAGCGCAGAATGTCTCACTCTCGAATATAAAGGAGAGGACGGCTATAGAGAGCAGAATGCGCTTCATAAACCGTATATCAGGATCTGCAAGATACTAACCTCCTATCTCCCGTCGTCGCCGGATAAGATCACGGTGCCTTGGGAATATAAAGAAAACCTGACCTCCCCTCTCACGCAGATTGGATTTTTTGACTTCGGTGAGCTTCATTTTGAAGTGTACGAAGGACTTGGCGGCCATTTGCCCGGCGAGATCGTGCTGATAGATTATAGCCATCATATCGCATTTACCGGCGATATCTATATCAACGTGCGCGGCCTTACCGCTGAACAGACAGCGTATAATCAGTATGCCCCCATATTGATGACGTCGGTGGATACCAATCCCAAGCTATGCTCGCTTGAAAGGGAAGCCATAATGCAGCGCCTCGGCGTTGGCGAATGGAAGATATTCGGAGCCCACGGCTTCAAAAAAGACTATTCCGTCAACGGGTAAAAGCTCCGCCGCCACACCATCCCTTTGCTCGTAGAGCAGGGGATTGATCCTGCCGTAAAATAACGCCCTGACAGAATGATCTGTCGGGGCGTTATTGTTGTTATATAAATTCCAATTTGAAAACCACAGTTTTATAAGTGGTTAT
>CAYXHC010000085.1:0-6047 GCA_964464905.1 uncultured Lachnospiraceae bacterium | reverse complement strand
ATCCCCTTCTCCATCCGCACACCGGACGGATATCTGGACGGAAAAACCTCCGCGCCCTGCCACATCGTTTACACGAATGCGGACACACACCGTGTGATACTCGACAATATCGAACGCTCCGCCATGTATTCGGGCAACATCCACGGCGTCGGTCCCCGTTATTGCCCCTCTATCGAAGATAAGCTCGTCCGCTTTGCCGACAAGGAACGTCATCAGCTCTTCGTCGAGCCTATGGGCGAGGGCGGAGACGAGCTCTATATCGCGGGATTTTCAACGTCCCTGCCCACGGACGTTCAATCCGCAATGCTCCATACCCTTCCGGGATTTGAAAACGCCCACATCACGAGAAACGCATACGCCATCGAATACGATTGCTGTGATCCCACGGAGCTCGACGTCACCCTCGCCTTCAGGAATCTGAAGGGACTTTTCGGCGCAGGTCAGTTCAACGGCACGTCCGGCTATGAGGAAGCAGCCGCGCAGGGACTTGTGGCAGGTGCAAACGCCGCCCTTTACGTGCTTGGCCGAGATCCTATGATAATCGGACGCTCCACCTCCTACATCGGCATAATGATAGACGACCTTATCACCAAGGGCACGAAGGAGCCCTACCGCATTATGACGTCACGCTCGGAATACCGTCTCTATATGCGTCAGGACAATGCCGACGAAAGACTCACCGAGACCGCCTACCGCGCCGGACTCATCTCCGAGGAGCGCTGGGAGGCGTATCTGCAGAAACGCTCCGCCATCGAAGAGGAGCTTGAACGTCTCGCGCACACGGGCATTGCCCCCAACGAGGAGACGAACTCTCTCCTTCGGGAACACGGCTCCGCTCCCGTATCCTCAGGCACGAGACTCATTGACCTGCTTCGCCGCCCCGAGCTTTCCTATGACGCTGTCGCGAAGCTGTCGCCGCCGCCCGTCCCTCTTTCACGCGCTGCAAAGCGCACCGTTGAGACGACGGTTAAGTACGAAGGCTACATCAAAAAACAAATGGCATCCGTTTCAAGAGCAAGATCCAGAGAAACGGCTCTTTTGCCCGCTGACATCGACTACGGTGCCATCAAGGGACTTCGCATCGAAGCGGCGCAGAAGCTGACCCAGCACCGCCCCCATTCCGTTGGCGAGGCGGCAGGTCTTGCAGGTGTCAACCCTGCAGACGTTTCCGTGCTTCTGCTCTATCTCGACTCATATAACAAGCATAAGGAAAAAGAATGATCGATACTGCTCTTTTCATTGATCTTTGCAGGGAAAACTCCATTCCCGTCACCGAAAAGGAGGCAACTAATCTTGATGCCTTCGCTGATTTTCTTATAACCGAAAACGAGAAATACAATCTTACGGCAATCAAGACCCCCGACGCGATAATGCTCCGCCATTTCTGCGATTCTTTGACTCCGCTCCCCTATATCAACGAAGGCGCAAATCTTCTTGATATCGGCTGCGGAGCAGGCTTCCCCTCGGTGCCCATCGCCGTGATGCGACCCGACGTGAAGGTGACTGCCATGGACGCAACGGCAAAAAAAGCCGCCTTCATCAATTCTGCCGCTAAAGCGCTCGGTCTTTCAAACATCACCGCCGTTTCGGGACGTGCCGAGGAGCTTGCAATGAAGCCTGAATATAACGAGCGCTACGACGTCGTAACGGCGAGAGCCGTGTCGGCGCTCCGCATTCTCTGCGAGCTTTCCGCCCAATATCTCGCCGTCGGAGGTTGTCTTATCGCGCTGAAGGGCGAGGGAGACGTGACAGCTGAGGAAATAAAGGAAGCAAAGCGCACGGCTGATGCTGTTGGTCTTTCCCTTTGTGGAACGGTTCCTCTGACACTCACCGACAAGCGTACCGGCGAAACACTTTCGCGCACGCTCGTGATAATGAAGAAAACGAAAAAGACCCCGAAGATATACCCACGCCGGTATGCACAAATACTGAAATCCTCCATATAAGAAAGGGAAAGCACATGGAATTACACGAACTGAAAAACGAATGTGCCGCGTGCCGCAAATGCTCCCTTTGCGAAACGAGAACGAACGTGGTATTCGGCGTCGGCAACCCAAACGCAGACCTTATGTTCGTTGGCGAAGCTCCCGGAGCAGACGAGGACAAAACGGGGATCCCCTTCGTTGGCAGAGCAGGCAAGCTCTTAAATTCCTATCTCGACGCCGTGGGTATCAACCGGGACGACGTTTACATTGCGAACATACTGAAGTGCCGTCCGCCTCAGAATCGGGATCCGCTTCCTGCGGAAAGCGACGCCTGCATGCCCTATCTGCGCGAGCAGGTGCGCATAATCAAGCCTAAGTTTATCGTTTGTCTTGGCAGGATAGCCGCGATGCGGCTCATCAAGCCGGATTTCAAGATAACGCAGGAGCACGGCGTTTGGTTCAACAAGGGGCAGTTCCGCATGGCGGCGTTTTTCCACCCCTCGGCGCTCCTCCGCGATCCGCGCAAGAAAGAAGATATGCTCAACGATATGCAGGAGCTTGCACGGCTCCTTGCGGAAGAAAAATAACGAACAAAAAGGGCGTGGGCTTGTTCCCCGCCGTTTTTTTGCTGCAAAAAAGCCTTCCCCGACGGGGAAAGGCTTTTTTCTTATGATTCTTTCTTTTAGTGGTGTCTTCTGCGGCGGTGCTTTCCGAAATACCAGCCGGAAAGGATGCCGCAGCATCCGCCGACGATATGACAAAGCTGAGAGATCGAATCCTGCACGATGATCCCTGTGTAGATGGCTTCTCCGAACCAGATCAGCGCCACGAGAATGAAGGTGAGTGATATCTTTCCGTCGCCGATATCCTTGATAGAGGCAAGGAAAATGAGCATAAACACAACGCCGCTCATACCGAGCAGGGCGGTGTTCGGCGAAACGAGGCAATGGATGCCGCCTTCAACGGCTGCAGTGAACAATATTGCAAAAAGGAGATCCAGAGAACCGTATCGGCGTTCAACGACCGGTCCTACGATGAGAAGCAGACTTACGTTGCCGAAAAAGTGCGAAAAATCGGCGTGCCCGAGAACGTGGCAGAAAAGGCGCACATATGTGAGAGGATCGCTGAAGGACGAGCGATAAACGCTGAAGCAAAGTGCTGTAGGTATACCGTTCATCAGACCGTTCACAATAAGAACTATGAGAGAGGCGATAGCCATCGTAAGGATAACGGGAGAGTCGTAGTCAATGCGTATGCGGCGTTTCGGCTTTTCGCTCATAGCAGTCTCCATTCCGCCGCCGTCGGCGGCTCCAATAATTTTGTGATCCTCGGGACCGCACTTGTGCGCTATCATTCCCGATTTTTATTTGAAAATATGTTTTTCGTAGCGTTTGAGAGCGAAAAGGAGGATCATTCCCAGTATTCCCACGGAAATAACCTCGCCGAGTCCAACCGTGAACATCATAAAAGGAAGTCCGTCCTCGGTGAGACCCGAGAAATAAAGCATCAAAGGGATGATGATCGTGTTTGACGCAATGGTTGGAAGCGGCACGAGCCACTTATATTTGCGACAGATACGGGCGCCCACAGCGCCTATGAAGGTGGCAAGCGTGCCAAAGATAACGTCGTACGCCGACACGCCGAAAAGAAGATTCGAAAGTAAACACCCCACCGTCAGTCCCGGCACGGCGGCAGCGGTGAAATACGGCAGGACACACAAGGCTTCGGAAAGCCGCACCTGAACGGCGCCTGAAGCAATGCCCATAACGGCAGAAAAATACGTAAGCGTTACGTAAAGTGCGGCGATGACGGCGGTGTGACAGAGGAAGAGCGTTCGTTTGTTCATTTTTTTATTCTCCGTAGTTTTTTTATTCCGGGAAGCTCCCGCGGTGAGGATGGTTTCGAACTCACCTGCGTTTATTATAGCCTAATCGACACGTTTTTTCAAGGTGTTGGGCAATTTTGCGGTTGCTTGCGGAAATAAAGTGCGTTTTTCGCGCTTCTCCGAGAGGACGCACCGCAGTCGATCCACTAAACTCGCCTTAAACGAATACGTTTTAAGCAAAAACCTTCAAAGCGATCACACTCTGAAGGCTTACGATCTCATTCGTAATAGGCTTATCAGTCTCTGAAATAGAGATCTCTCGTGTATATTTTATCCTGCACGTCTGATATATCGTCGTTATATCTATTTGCCAAAATGATATCGGACATCTGCTTGAACTCATCCAGATCGCGGATAACGCGGCTGTTGAAGAAACTGTCTTCCTTCATATTTGGCTCATACACGACAACCTCAATGCCCTTCGCTTTAATACGCTTCATCACTCCCTGAATAGACGATTGACGGAAATTGTCAGAGCTCGTCTTCATCGTAAGTCGATAAATGCCAACAATTTTCGGACGCTTGGCAATGATCTGATCAGCTATAAAATCTTTTCTGGTGCTGTTCGCTGCAACGATAGCAGAAATTATATTTTGCGGTACGTCGCTGTAATTTGCAAGCAACTGTTTCGTATCCTTAGGAAGGCAATATCCGCCGTATCCAAAGGAAGGATTGTTGTAGTGGGAGCCTATTCTCGGATCGAGTCCAACGCCTTCTACGATAGATTTCGTATCAAGACCGCGAACCACGGCGTATGTGTCAAGCTCGTTGAAGAAGCTGACGCGCAACGCCAGATACGTGTTGGAAAAAAGCTTCACGGCTTCTGCCTCTGTTGGATTCATATAGCGAACCTCAACATCCTCCTTGATCGCCCCTTCCTTAAGAAGCGTTGCGAATCTTTCCGCTGCTTTTTCCAAACGTTTGTTGTGAACGGGGACGCCAACGATGATCCTGCTGGGATAAAGATTGTCGTAGAGAGCTTTTCCTTCGCGTAAAAATTCCGGACTGAACAGGATATTGTCACAGCAAAAATCCGACCGTATCTTTTCGGTAAAGCCAACCGGAACCGTAGACTTGATTATCATAATGGCATCGGGGTTCGCTTCAATAACCTGCTCAACGACCGACTCCACCGAAGATGTATCAAAATAATTCTTATTAGGATCGTAGTTTGTCGGGGTAGATATAATAACCAATTCCGCATCCTTATAAGCAGAGGCGCCATCAGTGGTCGCAACGAGCTTCAGTGTTTTAGTTTTGAGATACTCTTCTATCTCCTTATCTGCGATGGGTGATATTCTGCCGTTTATCATATCCACCTTCTCAGGGACGATATCGACAGCAGTAACTTCATTATTCTGTGCAAGCAGAACTGCCATAGATAAACCGACGTAACCGGTTCCCGCAACTGCTATTTTCATTTGCTTAGTTCTCCTTATTATATGTCTGCCTTGAGTGTTTCACTCGCCGTCCCCCGCAAATGCGCAAACGGTGAACGGACGGCAACGACGGTGTATATCTGTTTCGCGCCTGAGCAAACGCAAGCGATTCCCATAGCGCATCGTAATTATACCAAAAAGAATAACAGATCACAATATGTCTTTCGCATTTTTTGAAATGGACAGTGTTGAGGTGTGTGCAGGTACCTGCACGTTGCTTTTCAAAAACGTCCGCTCTGTTTTGTCGCCTTCGTTAAGGAAACGACTGCACACATCGCCGCGCAAAAAATCGAATTTCCTTGTTTACAAGCCTATAAATTCGTGATATAATATTTCTTGGTGTGGACTTGTTCTGCGATTTGTCCGCGCCTACATAATCCGAACATCATGAAAGGATGGTCATATAATATGTGCAGTGTAAGTGAAGCTCCGTACGCAATGAGCATTGAAGTCGAGCATCAGTGCGTCGTAGCAAAGGGTCCGAAGCACGATCCCGCTCCGATCCCCGAAGAAGGCAAATGGATTGCCGCAAAACAGATTACGGACATCTCCGGCTATACCCACGGTGTTGGCTGGTGCGCTCCTCAGCAGGGTGCGTGCAAGCTCTCCCTCAACGTTAAGAACGGCGTTATCGAGGAAGCACTCGTAGAAACCATCGGATGCTCCGGCATGACTCACTCCGCAGCTATGGCTGCTGAGATCCTCCCCGGCAAAACGATTCTTGAAGCGCTCAACACAGACCTCGTTTGCGATGCTATCAACACCGCTATGCGTGAGCTCTTCCTCCAGATCGTATAC
>CAYXHC010000084.1:0-6134 GCA_964464905.1 uncultured Lachnospiraceae bacterium | reverse complement strand
AGGTCTATTACACAGCAGCGAAGACCACCAGAACCGAGGTGCTTCACGAGATGATTGAGCAGATTGTCGAGGTAGCGTGTCCCGCAGATGATGCACTCACGGAAACGCATATGCACGCTCAGGATTCCTCCATACAAACGGTAACCGAGGTACACGAGCTTTTGATAAGCGATCTGACAAGACGATATACGATAGAAGAGCTTTCTTCAAAGTTTCACATCAACCAAACCACGCTGAAAACCACCTTCAAAACGGTTTTCGGGCAGTCGATCGGCGGATATATGAAGGAATACCGTATCAAACGGGCAAAGGAGCTCCTTTGCCGCAGCGACGCTTCCGTTGCCGAGATAGCCTTGGCTGTCGGATACGAAAATCAAAGCAAATTCACTGCAGCTTTCCGTGATATATCAGGCGTACTTCCCCGCGACTATCGAAAATCACATAAAAAACGATGATAGATATAGTCGGGATACGACGGTAATTACCGAAAGCAAAATGGTCCGCGAACTGAGGGATATGGCTCGTCCCCGCAAGTTTATGCATAAAAGGATGAGAAAATATTCACTCTCCCTATTGACAATCAAGATCAATGCTACTATAATAAAGTCAACTTTTTTATGAAAAGAAGTGCGCGACTTATGAGAAACAATTTTTACGCATACGGATTTTATTACTTTTACTTTTTCTTTAACGCTGAGAGAACGTAAGAGTAGATTCCGTTGCAAAAAAATATTTTCTGTCGGAAGTATTTAATAATCCCCTGTTTTCATCGGATTTTGCGAGGAATTTGCTTGCAAGTCCGTTTTTTTATTCTCAAAACACATAAAAAATCCAAGCCTTTAGCGAAAGGAATCATCATCATGATCGTTGTACTCAAGCAGAACGGAGACGAGCTCCAGATACAGAATCTTATTGAATGGATAAAGGAACAGAACGTAGACGTACATATTTCGGAAGGTAAGAATCAGACCGTTCTCGGTCTCGTCGGAGACACCTCAAGGATCGACGGTGAGCTGATATCCTCCCTTGCCATCGTTGACAGCGTAAAACGCATCAGCGAGCCTTTCAAGAGTGCAAACAGAAAGTTCCATCCGGATGACACCGTAGTTAACGTAAACGGGATCAAGATCGGCGGCGGAAACTTCGCCATTATTGCCGGTCCCTGCTCAGTTGAAAGCGAGGCGCAGATACTGGAGGTTGCCACTAAGGTGAAGGCAAGCGGCGCTCATCTGCTCCGTGGCGGCGCTTTCAAGCCCCGCACCTCTCCTTATGATTTTCAGGGACTCAAAGCCGAAGGCATCGAGCTGCTTCTTGAAGCAAAGAAGGAAACGGGCATGCCTATCGTTACCGAGATAATGGATGCGAAGTACCTTCCTCTTTTCGAGGAGGTTGACGTTATTCAGGTCGGTGCGCGCAATATGCAGAATTTTGAACTTCTGAAGGAGCTCGGCAAAACGAGAAAACCTATACTCTTGAAAAACGGCATCGCCAGCACGCTCAAGGAGCTTCTTATGAGTGCGGAATACATTATGGCAGGCGGAAACGAAAATGTTATTCTTTGTCAGCGCGGTATCCGCACTTATGAGACCTACACGAGAAACACCCTCGACCTTTCTTCCGTTCCCATGCTCAAGGAGTTGACTCACCTTCCCGTTATCGTTGACCCCAGCCACGCCTGCGGCGTCTCAAGACTCGTCAAGCCTATGGCTATGGCGGCGGCTGCGGCAGGTGCTGACGGTCTTATGATAGAGGTACACAACGACCCGCCCCGCGCTCTCTGCGACGGAGCTCAGTCTCTTACGCCCGAGCAGTTCGACGACGTGGCTCGCCGCGTAAATGAGATACTGAAGGTAGTTAAGGATTAATTATTCGCAAAAATGAGGCTCAACGTTATGAAAGTCGGAATCGTCGGACTCGGTCTTATCGGCGGCTCTTATGCCAAGGTGCTGTCAGGAAAAGCCGACTACACCGTGTATGCTTACGATATAAACAGATCTACCCTTCATTATGCTTTGATGACGGGTGCGGCATCCGAGGAGCTCGGGGCGGAAAACATCGGGGAGTGTGATTACGTCATCATTTCACTTTACCCCGAAGCCACTCTTCGATATCTTCACGAAAACGCCGATAAAATAAGCAAGAACACCATAGTGATCGATACTGCCGGAACGAAACGCAGCATCTGCGAGGCAGGGTTCGCTCTCGCCGAGGAATACGGCTTCACCTTTGTGGGCGGTCATCCGATGGCGGGCACTCAATTTTCCGGCTTCAAGCACGCACGTGACACGCTTTTCAACAACGCCGTTATGGTCGTCACCCCAAGGCCGGATGAGGATATACGCACTCTTGACCGAGTGAAGTCCCTTATGCTCGACTGCGGATTCGCAAAGATCAACGTAACGGACGCGGAGACCCACGACGAGCTTATTGCATTCACGTCTCAGCTTGCTCACGTCGTTTCAAATGCTTACGTAAAAAGTCCCGCGGCACTCTCGCATAAAAACTTTTCCGCAGGAAGCTACCGCGATCTGACACGTGTTGCACGCTTGAACGAGGATATGTGGACGGACCTGTTCCTTGATAACAGAGACAATCTGCTACGTGAGTTGGACATTATTATTAACAATCTTAAGGATTACAGAAACGCAATAGACAGCCTTGACAGCGAAGCTTTGCGGTCGCTTTTGCGCGAAGGCCGAGAGATAAAAGAAAGGACGCTTTACGGTGAAAAGAATCAGAGTAAAAACATCACGTGAATATTCCGTTCTCATTGGCAGCGGCGCTGTGGCTCAGCTTAAGAATGAGATCTCCTCGACTCTCAAGGCAACACGCCTTCTCATCGTTACCGACGATAATGTTGCTCCTCTTTATCTCAAAGAGCTCACATCAATTCTCGACGGATATCAGATTCATTCTCTGACGCTCAAAAACGGTGAGGAGCACAAGAACCTTGACGCCGTCGTATCGATACTTACGCACATGAAGGAAAATTCCTTCGACCGCGACGACGCCGTTATCGCTCTCGGCGGCGGTGTTGTCGGTGACATTGCGGCGTTCTCCGCATCCGTCTATATGCGCGGCATTGATTTCGTGAACGTTCCCACAACGCTTTTGTCCCAGGTGGATTCCTCCGTGGGCGGAAAAACGGGAGTTGACTTTCTCGGCGCGAAAAACGCTGTCGGCAGCTTTTATCAGCCCCGTCTCGTTATATGCGACACCGACCATCTTGACACGTTATCGCAGGAGATCTTCGCCGACGGATGCGCCGAGGTGATAAAATACGCCTTCATAAACGATCCCGAGCTGCTCGCAGTCATCGAAAGCGGCATAAAAAACAACGTGGACGAGATCGTTTACCGCTGTGTCGGCGACAAAAACGCCGTCGTTTCCGACGACGAATTTGATCGCGGACAGCGTGCGCTACTCAATTTCGGTCACACGGTAGGGCACGCCGTTGAAAGCCTGAGCGGATATAAGATCAGCCACGGCAGCGCCGTTGCGATCGGTATGAGCGTTATCACCCGCGGCTGCGAGAAAAAAGGCATCTGCTCCCCTGGCGTATACGATAGGCTCTCAGCCATTCTCACCGCCAACGGACTCCCAACAACAACCGAAATGAACGCGGAGGCACTTATCGACGCCATCCGCAACGATAAGAAAAAAAGCGGTGATCTCATCACCGTTATCATCCCCACAGAGCTTTGTCAATGCGTCACGAAAAAAATGACCTTCGACAAGCTTTACGATGTTATAGCGGAGGGACTGAAATGAAGATCGCGGTCCATCCCTCAAGGCTTTCCGGCATCATACCGGGAATAGCATCAAAATCCTGCTTACACCGGCTTTTGCTGTGTGCGGCACTGTCCTCGGGCGAGACCGTTATCGAGTCCGTTACGATGTCGAAGGATATTTACGCCACCATAAGCGCCGTTTCGGGGCTTGGCAAAGGCGTCAGCGCTGAAAACGGCACGCTGACCGTTTACGACACCAAGCGCGCCGACACCGTAAACGTAAACGAAAGCGGCTCCACCTTCAGATTTCTTCTGCCCGTTGCCGCCGCTTATGCAAACGGCAGGACAGTCACCATCAACGGCTCCGACTATCTTGCGTCCCGTCCCATATCCCCTCTTTATGAGGAGCTTGTGGCTCACGGTGCCGTCATTTCCGAAAAGGGGCGCTTCCCTATGACCGTTGGCGGCAAGCTTTCAGGCGGAGTTTACCGCTTGCCCGGCGACGTTTCCAGCCAGTTCGTGTCGGGACTTCTGTTGGCTCTCCCTCTTTGCAAAGGCGAAAGCCGCATCGTGATCGAGGGAAAGCTTCAGTCGAAGCCTTACGTTGACATCACCGTTGAATGTCTCCGTCTTTTCGGTATCAGCGTCACCGAGACCGATGACGGATATGTCGTTCCCGGTGACCAGAAATACATTTCCCCGGGCAGGGTCAGATGCGAGGCAGACTATTCAAACGCCGCGTTTTTCCTGACAGCGGGCGCGCTTTCCGAGTCTTTCGTCGGCGTATCGGGACTGAAGAAGAACACGACGCAGGGAGACGCAGAGATCATAAGCCTGCTCTCACGCTTCGGCGCCGAGCCCATATCGTCAGACGACGCCGTTGCCTTCAAAAAAGCAACCCTTTCAGCCACCGAGATCGACGCCACAGACATTCCCGATCTTATCCCCATCGTTTCACTTATCGCTTCCGTGTCTGAGGGCGTCACCACCGTCAGCGGTGCTGAGCGCCTGCGCTACAAGGAAAGCGACAGACTCCGTTCCGTTTGCGAGCTTCTCACCCGCCTCGGCGGCAACGTAACCGAAACGGACGACGGTCTCATCATCAAGGGAGTCCCTTCCCTCTCGGGCGGCGAGATCTCCTCCTATAACGACCACAGGATCGTTATGACGGCGGCGATCGCATCCCTCGTTTCAAAAAATGACGTTATCATAAACGGTGCGGAAGCCGTGAGCAAGTCTTATCCTCTGTTTTTTGAGGATTTTGCCGCCCTCGGCGGAAGCTGCACCGTTATCGAAGAATAAATCACGGAGTTAAAATGTCAAGCTACAAAGGTAAGAATATAACCCTCTCCATTTTCGGTCAATCGCACTCGGAGGCTATCGGCATCTCCATCGACGGACTCCCCGCAGGGATCCCCATCGACGAGGATGAGATCGGCGCTTTTATGAGTCGGCGCGCTCCCTCCGGTGCAGTTTATTCAACAGCGCGTAAGGAAGCCGACAGACCGTCGTTTTTGAGCGGTGTTTACAACGGTCAAACAACAGGTGCCGCTCTTTCAGCCGTTATATACAACAGCGACCAAAGAAGCCGCGACTACATGGCACTTTATAACACTCCCCGTCCCGGCCACGCCGACTTCACGGCGAGAGTCAAATACGGCGGCGCCGAAGATCACAGAGGCGGCGGTGCCTTTTCCGGAAGAATGACGGCTCCGCTCTGCATTGCCGGCGCTGTAGCGAAAGGCTTTCTCGAAAGCCGCGGCATCACCGTAGGCTCTCACGTTCTTTCCATCGGCGGAATCAGTGACGACGGATTTGACGCCGTGAACGTTTCCCCCGCGCTGCTTTTGGAGATAGCAAAAAAGCCCCTCGGCGTTATAAACGACGAAAAGGGTGCCTTGATGATGGAGAAAATAGCCGAAGCAAAATCGGAGCTTGATTCCGTGGGCGGCGTGATCGAATGCGTTGCTGTCGGTGTTCCCTCAGGCCTTGGCGGCGAGCTTTTCGACGGGATCGAATCATCTGTGGCAAGACTTGTCTTTTCCGTTCCTGCCGTTAAGGGGTTTGAGATCGGCAGAGGCTTCGGCGTTGCCAACGCGCGAGGCTCCGAAAATAACGATGAATTCTATTATGACGAATGCGGAACGGTAAAAACGCGCACGAACAACCACGGCGGCATCCTTGGCGGCATTACAAGCGGTATGCCCTTGCATGTGAAGGTTGCCGTCAAGCCGACCCCTTCGATAGGAAAAGCACAGCACACTGTCGATCTTTTATCAAAGACCGACACCAAGCTCACCATCGGCGGACGTCACGATGCCTGCATCGTTCCCCGTGCACTTCCCGTCATCGAGTCCTGCCTGATGCTGGCGCTGATGGATGAGATGCTTTGATAATAAACGA
>CAYXHC010000083.1:0-6181 GCA_964464905.1 uncultured Lachnospiraceae bacterium | reverse complement strand
GAATGCGACGGAAAGAATATTCTTCCTCTTGAGGGCGAGTTTTCCTCCGAGCTTATTGCAGCGGCTGTTCTCGGAAAGACGGCGGAATATAAGGCTCTCGACGAAAAGATGCCTCCCCGTCCCCCCGTGCTTTGCCCCGGCTGCCCTCACAGAGGCGTGTTCTACACCCTCAAGAAGCTGGGCGTCACCGTATCGGGCGACATCGGTTGCTACACTCTCGGCGCCGTTGCACCTCTTGCAAGTGTTGATACCACCCTTTGTATGGGCGCAAGCATCTCCGCTCTCCACGGCAGAAACAAGGTTAGAGGCGACGAGGCGAATACCGTTGCCGTTATCGGTGACTCCACCTTCGTTCACTCCGGAATCACCGGACTTATCAATATCGTTTACAATAACGGCAACTCCACCGTTCTCATTCTCGATAATCACATCACGGGTATGACGGGACATCAGCAGAATCCCTGCACCGGTCTCACCCTCAAAAACGATCCCGCACCTATGTTGAACCTTGAAAAGCTCTGTGCCGCCGTTGGCGTGCCCGAGGATCACATCAAGGTCGTTGACCCCAACGATCTTAAAGCGCTTGAGGCTGCCGTGAAGGCGGAGCTTACCAGCGGTACCCCCTCCGTGGTGATCTGCCGCCGTCCCTGCGCTCTTCTCAAGACCGTCAAACGGCATAAAGCATTCCATATCGACGCCGATAAGTGCCGCGGATGCAAGGCTTGCATGAAGATCGCGTGCCCTGCCATCAGCTTCTCCGATAAGAAAGCGCACATAGACGCATCTCTCTGTGTTGGCTGCGGACTCTGCAGTCAGATGTGTCACTTCGACTCTATCGTTGATCCTGAGGCGTAAGTGCAATCAAATAATTCACCAAGAATGGAGTTTACCATGAAAAATACAAAAAGCATACTGATCACAGGTGTAGGCGGACAGGGAACGCTTCTGGCGGCGAGGATCATCGGCGCGGCGGCAACCGCCTCCGGTTATGAAGTAAAGGTATCAGAGGTTCACGGAATGTCTCAGCGCGGAGGCTCCGTTATCACATACGTTAAGTTTGGCGAGGAGGTACATTCTCCCATCATCTGCCGCGGAGAGGCTGACGTTATCCTTTCCTTTGAGGCTCTTGAAGCGGGCAGATACCTTGCGTATCTGAAAAACGACGGCGTCGTCGTTACGTCCACCCAGGAGATCAATCCCATGCCTGTCGTTTCCGGCGCAATGGAATATCCCGAAAATATCATTGGCAAGATCGAGGCTCTGGGCGCAAAGATAGTCGCTGCAGATGCTCTCGGCGCCGCAGAGGAGCTTGGCAATACCAGAACCTCCAATGTTATTATGATCGGTCTTGCGGCGGCTTATCTGGGGCTTGACGAGGATAAGCTTTTCGAGGCTGTGAAGTCGTGCGTTCCCGCGAAAGCGCTGGATATCAACATCGCCGCTTTCGATAAGGGCCGCGAGCTTGCAAAGGCGGCATTCGTATGAGTGCGGGTAAATTCGGTGAGATGATAGACCTTCTCGTGACGCAGAAGGAGTTTTTGCTCCGTCACGTGAAGGAGGGCGGAACCGTTGCCGATTTCACTATGGGCAATGGCCACGACACGGCTTTTCTTTCAAAAGCCGTTGGCGAAAACGGCAGAGTGTACGCCTTTGACGTGCTTTCCGAAGCTATTGAATCAACGAAAAAGACTCTCGCATCCGAGGGATGCCCCGATAACGTGACCTTGATTCTGGACTCCCACTCAAACGCGGCGGTGCACATAAACGGTGAGATCGACGCTGGAATGTTCAATCTCGGATTTATGCCCGGCGGTGACCACACAAAACACACTATGCGCGAAACGACTCTCCCCGCGGTTAAGTCTGCCATTGAGATGCTTGCGCACGGAGGCGCCCTGACGGTGGCTGTGTATCCCGGACACGACGAGGGCGACCTTGAAGGACAAGAGCTTCGCGAATATTATAAAACTCTCGACAGACGTAAAATATGCTGCACGGAGATCAAGATCGTGAATTCTCCCACGGCGCCCTATTTTACGCTTATTGAAAAGAAATAATGAACGGTAACGGAAACAGAAACAGAAACGGAGACCGCCGCAATAACGGTGCTCCGCAAAACGGAAACGCACCTCGCGGCGGTATGACGCAAAGAGGCGCTTTAACGCCGCGGGAAAGATATTTTGCTGCTCAGCGTGAAAACGAAGAACGTGAGAAGCGGATGGCTGAAGAAGCACGGATGCGCGCGGCTGAAAGTGCAAGACGCGCGGAGCTGGCGCAGCAAAAGCGAATATACGAAGAAAAAAAGCGGCGGCAGCGTGAGCACGAGCAGCGTGAACGGAAACGGCAGCTCAAGATGTTCGGCGGCAGATTCCTGCTGTTTTTGCTGATGTTTGCCGTGATATTCGCTTTCGTGGCGTTTTGCATATTCATATCCTTCAAATTCGGAGGCGGAACTGCTGTAGATAACGAAGATACAGGCTACACCTTCGTTTTCCTCGAAACCGAGGATGCTGATCCCAAGAATGCGCCCACATGGGAGCAGAGCAAAACGGAATCCTATCAAAACGGTGTAAGATACGTTAATTTCACGAAGCTTGCGGAGCTTCTTGACATGACGGTAACGGGAAGCGGCGATGAAAGACGCTTTATCACCGCCGACGGCGGTGAGGAGGTCTCCTTCACCGTTGGTTCTCCGGTTGCTGCGGTAAATTCGTTTTCATACCGGATGCACGGAAATGCCGAAGAGTATTCCCGCGACAATGTTTACGTGCCGATATCATTTGTCACCGACTGCATGACGGGTCTCACCGTCACTGACGGTGAGGACGGCAAGACCGTCACGCTTACGCTTACGGCTGAAAAGGTGACCTTCCTTATTAAGCCCACGGACACGGTAGGCCCCATCCCCGAAAACAGCGATTTCGGTGACGTGACACAGTCCGATCCTTCGGATACAGATACAGAAGGCACAGACTCCGACTCGGAATCGGAAAGCGACGAGCCTGCAAACGGTACACCTGCAGTTGAATTCAAATCGGATCTTTCCGCTTACGAAGAGTATATGAATCCCGAAGACAGAGATGCGTATCTCATCCTCGTGAACAAATGGAATACGCTCAGTGCCGACGATGTGCCCGACGACCTCACGGGTGTCGTAAATACCCGCGACGACGGCAGAAACACGCAAAAGCTGCGTCTTTACGCCGCCAAGGCGCTGGAAGCACTCTTCATTGAACTTTACGCCTGCGGATACGATGATAAGGGCCCAGGCGGATATCCCGTTTCGGTTATGAGTGCATACAGAGCATATACGTATCAGGATCAGCTCTTCAATTCCTACGTTGACAGAGAGATGTCGGACGATTCCTCCCTGACCCGTGAGGAAGCGGAGAAGATCGTTGAGGCTTATTCCGCACGCCCCGGCACGAGCGAGCATCAGACGGGGCTCTGTGTCGATATGCACAATCTTTCCTCGGCTCAAAAGGCATTCGCAAATGAGGAGGCTTACGAGTGGCTCCGTGAAAACTGCTGGAAGTTTGGCTTTATCCTTCGCTTCCCCGAAGGAAAAACGGATGTTACCGGCATAACCTTCGAGCCTTGGCACTATCGTTACGTTGGCAGGTATCACGCATACCGTATCCACGAGCTTGATATGTGCCTTGAAGAATATCTTGAATATATAGGATAATGAAAACACCCGAAAGAAAGCCGTCAGGCTCTCTTTCGGGTGTTTTGTGTTATTCGGGTATCAGAACGTCTCCTTCGTATATCTGACCAACATAGTAGCTGTAAGCTCCCGTTACGTTACCCGTGTCAGGGTCATATTCGCCTCTTGCTTTTATTATCACCGCATCGCCTACCTGAGCGAATCCCATTAAAACGAAGCGGCGGAGGCGGATATCGTCGGTGAGCACACGGTATACCGTTGCGTCCTCCTCGTTTTCCATAAGGATGCTGTTGTCAACGGCGATGTATCCGTCGCCAATCTCGGTAACGATGCCGGAGACCGTAAGCTCGTAGGGAACCATCTCGCTTTTTTCGGAGTTTTCCGCTGCGTAGTTTATAATCTTTGCGGCGGCATCCTCGCCGATGAAGTAAATGTAATTGTAGTCGAAGACGTTGGTGGAAAAATACCCGTCCTCCGTGATATACATCGCCCGTTTATAAACGCCGAGAGGGGAGGATGTGGCGGTGAACGCCAGATTCGTCACGTTGGAAAGCGTCCAGAAATCATAGTCCTCGTAAAGGGGTGCGTCGCCGCATTCCGAAAGCACCTGCCATATATAGTCGTCGCCATCGAGGGTGTAATAGTCCTTTACGGTGTAGCCCTCCCTTTCGGAAAAACGTGACAGCGGGAGAGTGTCCGCAAGGCTGTAAAGCTCCATCAGCTCGCCGAAGGTGGCAGGCACGTTCTCGAGATCAACGCAGTAAACGTAGTATGCCCCATCCATTCGAACGGCGATGATGTGATCTTCCGAAACGCCATTGATGGCGCGTACCTCAAATGTCTCGGTGAGGTATTCGTCCTGCAGGCTGTCGTAGCCAACCCCTTCGCACTCGCCAATAACGTCGGAAAGATAGTCCGCGTCAACGGCATAACCCCGTGAACGGTATTCACTGCCATTGAATTGGCACACAGGGTATTTTTCAGACACAGTCAGATATTCCCAGGGCCAGTTGTACTCTATGTTGCTCTCGCCCACATAAATGTCGACAGGACGCTTTATTCCTTCGTCGCTGCCCGAATTGGTGTCAATGTCGCCGGAGTCTCCGCTGTCGTGGGGCTCGGTCTCATCTTTAAGGTAGGGAAGTGTGAGCGCTCCTGCGGTGACTATTATGATGAAGCACGCCGCGAGTGATGCCCATTTGATCCACGGGAGGCGTCGGCTTTCACCTTCGCCGGCAGCCTCGCTTATCAGGTCGTCGTCAATGTGACCGATAGCGTTTATGATCTTGTTTTCTTTCATAGCTTTGCTGCTCCTTTCGTAAGCGTGCGGTTACTCACCGGGCGAAAACACCGTTTTCGCGAAGGTATTCTGCGAGCTTTTTCCGAGTGTGGAAAAGCATACTTTTTACCTTGCTTTCGGTGAATGAGTACCGCTTTGAGATGTCTTTTACGGAATCAAAGAAAAAGTATTTGCGGATGAAAACGCCGCGCACCTCACGGGTCTCGCCACGCAAAAAGCTGCTTATGAGCCGTCCCAGCTCCTCGTCCGTTATAACGGTGAATGCGTCGGTGACCGCGACAACGTTCTCAATCTCGGAGAGAGAAACGGACACTCCGCTTCGTTTATCTCTGCTTCTGTGCTCAAGCCGTTTCAGTGACAGATTTCGTGCGATCTTCGAGATAAACGCTGTGAGATTTTCGGGACGTGCGGGAGGGATCGCGCTCCAAATACCCGCGTAGGTGTCGTTGACACATTCCTCAGCATCCTCGCGGCTGCCGAGCACGTTGTAGGCTATCTTGTAGCAAAGCCTGCCGTATTTCAGAGCCGTTTCCTTTATGGCGTCTTCGTTTCGCAAATAATAAAGCTCGATTATGTTTATGTCGTCCATATTTTTTCTCCTTTCCCGTCTTACCTAAAAGCGCTTTCACTAATTAAGTACGTTTTTTTCGCCGTCGGTTGCAAAGTCCTTGTAGTTTTATTATAGCATAGATGAATGGGAGATTGCGCTTTGCTTCAAATACTGTTATAATATATAATGTAAATGCACAGGAGGTGCCTATGAAGATAGAGATCAAAGCAAACGGGATGTGGTATCACGGCTCGGATAAAGTATTCACAGAACTGCGAACGAACAGCACTATCACACAGTGGCGGGAGCTTGCGGAGGCATTTTCCCATCAGCCCACGGGCCTCGGATATGACGACGACGGTGTGATAAAGCACAATGGCACCGCAAAGGGGTATCTTTACGTTATTGACGAGGATATCACCGTAGGTGAGGACGTGTATCAGCATCCGAGAACGACGATGGATAAAAACGCGGAATTTCTCACAAAAAGACCCCTGAAGGTCAGATTGATCGCAGAGCTTTGAGATGAATATTACATAGATTTGATAAACAGCACACCAATGGTGTGCTGTCTATTTTGACCCGTACGAGTAATCGAGGAAGCACCTTGCGATGCTCGGAGCTTCTTGAAGTTCGGGTTCATGTGCGCAAGGCGTTAGTTACA
>CAYXHC010000082.1:0-6242 GCA_964464905.1 uncultured Lachnospiraceae bacterium | reverse complement strand
CGGTTGGGATAACCACGGCATGCCCATCGAGTCTGCCATCATCAAAAAGTCCAAGCTGGACCGTAAGCGTATGAGCATTCCCGAATTCCGCACCGCCTGCGAAAAGTTCGCAGAGGATTATGTTAACATTCAGATGAAGTCCTTCATCCGTCTCGGCTGTACCGCAGACTGGGAAAAGCCTTATCTCACCATGCGCCCAGAGTTCGAGGCAAGAGAAGTCAAGGTCTTCGGAGAAATGTTCAACCGCGGCTACATCTATAAGGGACTCAAGCCCGTATACTGGTGCCCCAAGGACGAAACAGCTCTCGCAGAGGCTGAGATCGAATACAGAGACGATAAGTGTACCTCCATCTACGTAAAGTTTAAGGTATCCGACGATAAGGGACTTCTTTCCGGCGTTTGTGACCTTAACAAGACCTATTTCATCATCTGGACCACCACCACGTGGACTCTCCCCGGAAACCTTGCTATCGCACTCTCTCCCGTTGAGGATTACGTCGTTCTCAAGACTGAAAACGGCGAGTGCTACATCGTTGCAGAGGCTCTTTCTGAGCGCACCATGAGCGAGGGGGGCATCGGCACTTACGAGATCGTTAAGACTATGAAGGGCCGCGACTTCGAATTTATGCGCGCCCGTCACCCCTTCCTTGACCGCGAAAGCGTCGTAGTGAATGCAGATTATGTTACTATGGATAGCGGTACAGGCTGCGTTCATACAGCTCCCGGCTTCGGTGCCGACGACTATATGACCTGCAAAAAATACGGCATTGATATCATCGTTCCCGTTGACGACAGAGGCTATCAGACCGAGGAGGCAGGCAAGTATGCAGGCCTTTACTACGAAGAATCCAACACCGCGATCCTCAGAGATATGCAGGAGTCCGGCGCTCTCTTCGCATCCGAAGAGGTAACTCACAGTTATCCTCACTGCTGGAGATGTAAGAATCCCATCATCTTCCGTGCGACTCCTCAGTGGTTCTGCTCCGTAAACGCATTCAAGGACGACGCCGTAAAGGCTGCTGAAAAGGTTGAATGGATCCCTGCGTGGGGCGGCGACCGCATCACGTCCATGATCCGCGAACGCGCAGACTGGTGTATCTCCCGTCAGCGTCACTGGGGTCTTCCCATTCCCGTATTCTATTGCGAGGATTGCGGTGAGGTCATCGCAACCCCCGAGACTATAAACGCAGTTTCCGAAATGTTTGGTCAGTGCGGCTCCAACTCCTGGTACGAGCGCGATGCGAAGGATATCCTTCCCGAGGGCTTCGTTTGCCCCAAGTGCGGCGGCGTTCACTTCATCAAGGAGACCGACACCCTTGACGGCTGGTTTGACTCCGGCTCCAGCCACTTCGCAGTTATCGAGGATAACGAAGACGCACATTGGCCCGCAGACCTTTATCTCGAAGGCGCAGACCAATACCGCGGATGGTTCCAGTCCTCTATGCTTACTGCCGTTGGCGCAACGGGCACTCCCCAGGCTCCTTATAAGTCCGTTCTCACCCACGGTTGGGTAGTTGACGGCGAAGGCAAGGCGATGCATAAGTCTCTTGGTAACTCCATCTATCCCGAGGACGTTATCAAGAAGTACGGCGCAGACCTCGTTCGTCTCTGGGCGGCTTCCAGCGACTACAGAGTTGACGTAAGAGTTTCCGACAACATCTTCAAGCAGCTCTCCGAAACCTACCGCAAGATCAGAAACACGAGCCGTATCCTTCTTGCGAATATCGGCGATTTCGATCCCAACACCGATATGCTTCCCGTTGATGAGCTCTACGATATCGACAAGTGGGCGCTTTCCAAGCTCAACGCTCTTGCAAAGACCGTTCGCGAAGCATACGATACCTATGAATTCCACGTTGTTTACCACTCCGTAAATAATTTCTGCACGATAGATCTTTCCAAGCTCTATATCGACATCACCAAGGACCGCGTATACACCGCAGGAAAGACCTCCAAGGCTCGCAGAAGCGCGCAGACCGCGATGTATCTTATTCTCAGTAGCCTCACCCGTCTCGTTGCTCCCCTCATCGTCTTCACAGGCGAGGAGATCTGGCAGTTCATGCCCCACACCACGGACGACGTAAAGGAAAGCGTATTCTGCAATCCCATGCCCGACTATAAGGCTGAGTGGGCGTTTGCCGAGATCGCGGCTCACTACGACGCTCTCTTCTCAGAGCGCGACGCTGTGACAAGCGCACTTGAGCTTGCAAGAGCTGATAAGAAGATCGGTAAGTCTCTCGATGCAAAGGTAGATATCTACACCAAAGATGCTGAAAAGTTCGCACTCCTTTCCTCCTTTGAGGCAAGCGAGCTTGAAGATATCTTTATCACCTCCGGCGTAACTCTCCATAACGAAGCCGAGATCCCCGAAGGCGCATTCCTCCCCGAAAACGGAAGCGTTGCAGTTCTCGTTTCCCCCGCAGACGGAGAAAAGTGCGACCGTTGCTGGAAGTACTCCACCGATTGCGATCACGATGAAGAGGGCGGCGCACTCTGCCGTCGCTGCAAAGAAACCATCAACGCATGACAGACAAAACTGTAACAGCTTCGAAAAATAATATTTATTATCTTTGGTATATCCTCACCGTTATCATCACGGTGGGGATCGACCAGATAACGAAGAAGCTTGCCGTTAAGTATCTGATGGCTGTGGATACGGTGCCGATAATAAAGGACGCTCTCCATCTCACCTACGTTGAAAACCGAGGCGCCGCCTTCGGTATGCTGAAGGACTCAAGATGGGTGTTTATGTCGGTATCCACCGTTGCTATCGTCGTTATCGCCGTTTTCCTTTTGAAATACGGACGGGAAAGCTTCCCTATGTGCTTTTTCCTTTCGCTGATACTCGGCGGCGGCATCGGAAATATGATCGACCGCGTTGTGCTTGGCTACGTTGTGGATTTCATTGATTTCCGCCTTATCGACTTTGCCGTTTTCAACGGCGCCGATTCCTTCGTTTGTGTGGGCGCATTTTTCCTTATCTGCCTTTTGACACGGGATATCATCCGTGAATATAAGGCGGAGAAGATGGCAAAAGCCGCAAACAAAACGAATGAAAGTATTGAAGATCATGAATCAAAGTGAACGTGAAATATATACTGTTACCGAAGAAAACGCCGGGGTTCGCCTCGACGTTTTTCTGGCTTCTGTAACGTCCCTGTCCCGCTCACAGCTTCAGAGGCTCATAGGCGAGGGCGCAGTTGAAGTCTACTCCGCTGAGGGCAAGCTCCGCGCCATCTCAAAAAAGCTGACGGTGACGGCGGGCGACACCGTTGAGTTCACTCCTCCCGAGCCGGAGGCATACGACGTAGAGCCGGAGGATATCCCCCTCGACATTATCTACGAGGACGAGGATGTTATCGTTATCAATAAACCTTCGGGAATGGTGGTACATCCTGCCCCCGGCAACGAAAGCGGCACCCTTGTGAACGCGCTGATGTTTTATTGCGGAAGCTCCCTTTCGGGCATCGGCGGCGTGATGCGTCCCGGTATCGTTCACAGAATAGATAAACAAACAAGCGGGCTTTTGGCTGTGGCGAAAAACGATGCCGCTCACGTTTCCCTTTCGGAGCAGCTGTCCACCCACGAAATGTACCGCGAATATAAGGCGATCCTCGTTGGTGTTCCCCGTGAAGGGGAGGGAACGGTAAACGCTCCCATCGGCCGCCACCCCGTTGACAGAAAGCGGATGGCGGTGATAACGGGCGGCGGTAAGTCAAGGGACGCGATAACAGATTATAAGGTGGAAAAACGTTTGCGCTCACGTGAGGGCGAGCTTTTTTCCCTCGTTAATTGCCGTTTACACACGGGACGTACCCATCAGATCAGAGTCCACATGGCGCATATCTCTCATCCCGTTGCAGGCGACACCGTCTACGGCGCAGGAAAGACCAGATTCGAACGGGCGAACGCAAAGCTCTTCGACGGTCAGGCGCTTCACGCAAAAAAGCTTTCGTTCCGTCATCCGCGCACGGGCGAAAAGGTGACCTTTGAGTCTCCCCTACCCGAAAGTTTTGAGGAAATACTCGGAAAACTCACGGAAGAATAATATCCTAAAGAAAAAATTTACAATATTCTCGAAAAAGAGGGAAGCATAGTGTGGTATCATAATAAGGGAGGCAAGATAAAGCCTTCCTTGAATTGATTTTATTTAGGAGGCGGAATAATGGAGATCCTGCAGCAAAAGCGTGCACTTGACATAATCGCGGATCTGTTTATGCTCAAGCCGGGAAAATCCCAGTACGTGAAAACGTCGCCGCAGAAGATACCCTTCTCCGGCGGTAAAATACAGCATTCGCCCCTTCCGCGCTCAACTCCCGAAGCTGAGGGGCTGCGAAGCGCAGATCTCAGGCACCTTTTTGAAAAATTGTCGGGTGACTGTGAAGTCAATCTGCACACCGTAACGGTGCTGCGCCATGGCAAAATTGTTGCGGAAATGGCGAAAAAACCCTATTCCTTTGGCGTGTGGCACGCAACGCACTCAATGTGTAAAACGGTGACTGCCCTTGCCATTGGTATGCTTATAGACGAGGGGAAGCTTTCTCTTGCTGACGAGGTGGCAGGCTTTTTCCCCGAGATAAAGCTCACGCCCTTCTCGAAATATAAGAGCATCACAGTGTTGCACCTTCTCACAATGTCAAGCGGCGTTTCCTTTTCTGAGGTGGGAAGTGTCACCGACGAGGACTGGGTGCGCGGATATTTCGATTCTGCCGTGAAGTTTGAACCCGGTACGGAGTTTGCTTATAACAGCATGAATTCCTATATCCTCTCCGCTATTATAACGAAACTGACGGGGCAGACCCTTTCGGAATATCTAACAACCCGGCTGTGGGTGCCGCTGGGTATCACTACGTACTATTGGGAAAGTTGTCCACGCGGTATCACAAAGGGAGGCTGGGGACTTTACCTTCTCCCTGAGGATATGGCGAAGATAGGCGAGCTTATCCGCCGCGGAGGTGAGTGGGGCGGTAAACGTCTCGTTTCAAAGGCGTGGATGAAGAGCCTTTCTGAAAAGACCTTCGACACCCCTTACTTTATGGGGAAATACGGATACTCCCGTCACGCATGGTGCGGATGCCGAAAGGGATCGGTCGTTTGTAACGGTCTATATGGGCAAAACATAATCGTATATCCCGATATTGACGTCGTTGTCGTCACGACCGGAGCGAATGACGCGCTCTTTCAAACCTGCCGTATGACGGATATCATCGACGATTTCTTCTCTCGCGACGGCAATTTTGCCGCATCACCTTTACCCGCGGACCCAAAAGCGGAAACGGCTCTCCGCGACTTCTGTCGCGAAGCGGCGGAATACGGCGGCAATACCGAAAAAAAGGGGTTCGTGCGCAGCCTTTTCAGCAGAAAAAGTGCGTCGAAAGTGAGTGTGGTGCCCGAATTCTGCCACCGCTTGAACGGAAACGTCTATAAGCTCGGGGCAGAAAACGTAAGCGTTATGCCGCTGCTCGTACAGCTCGTGCAGAATAATTACGACGTTGGCGTAGATACGCTTACATTTGAGTATTCTGAGACGAGGGATGCCTTTACACTTTTGCTGGGACGTAATGAGCGCACCGTGCGTGTTCCGGTGGGGTTTTACGAAGCGGCACGGTTTGATCATAATATGAACGGCGAAATATTCAAGCTTGCAGTAACCGGTGAAATGGCGAAAAACGAGGATGACATCCCCGTTTTGAAGCTTCGTATTGCCTGCCTTGAGCTTCCTGCTGAGCGAAGGATAAAAATATTCTTCAATCCTGACGGAACTCTTACCGTCAAATGGAGCGAGCTTCCGGGCCGCAGACTGATGCTGGATCTTTTTGATTCCTTCGTGAAGCCGACACTCAATAAACCCATTATCGGTGCTATTGCGGCAAAGACAGACGGAGACCTTCTGCTCTATACTCTCGACAGAATTATTGAGCCTGCTACTACGGCAACTCCCGTCGTTGCTGTCGTTTCGGGCGAAGACAGAAAACAATCTTAATTTAACAAAATCTTAAACCTTACGTGGCTTTATTTCCGACGGGATCTGTGATATACTGTCGAAAGATGCCAAGATATGTGATATCAGTGGCAAATGCAGCTTTTGAGAGAGACCCGATATGTGGAAATATTTTTTTGAAACGACTCATACGATAGAGAACGGGATAGGCTTCCGTCAGTTTGGCGTGCTCCACCTTCTGTGGCTCTTGTTTTTCGTTCTTGTGTGCATTTCGTCCGTTTTTGTGTATAAGCGGCTTGGA
>CAYXHC010000081.1:0-6757 GCA_964464905.1 uncultured Lachnospiraceae bacterium | reverse complement strand
AACCTGTGACCCTCTGCTTGTAAGGCAGATGCTCTCCCAACTGAGCTATGCTCCCGCATCATCTTAGCATGGCGCCTTTCGGAGTGGTCTGTTCCGAACGGCGAGACCTATTATAGCATAGGCCTTTCGGGTTTGTCAACACCTTTTTTCAAAAAAAATAAAAAATTTTGAAAAAAGTTTTGTGGGCAATTTTGGGGGTAGTTTTTGCCGTTTTAAGTCAAAAACGGAGGTCGTGAGTGGTTTCCGGTGTGTCTTTTGAGGGGTGTGCTTTAATTTACGAACATTTCCCCGATCTCGTCTCTCGTGAAAACATATTTATTTCCGCAGAAGCGGCAGGAAAGCTCGATCTCTTCAGGCTTTCCCTCGGCAACCTGCTCGGAAAGAAGCTTTTCCGCTTCGACCCTTCCAAGGCTGTATACGGCGCGCGCGGTGCGCTCGCGGGAGCAGGTGCAGCGGTATTCCGCCGTGAGCTCGTCGAAGATATCGTATTCCACGTCTCCCATCGCGACCCCGAGGATCTCTTCAAGTGTCATCCCGGAAGCAAACATGGAAGAAACACGGGTGAGATTTGCAGCGTTTGCCTCAAGCGCTGCCGCCGTCTCCTCATCGTAGAAGGGGAGGAGCTGAACGAAAACGCAGCCTGCAGCCTTGCAGGTGTAGTCACGGTCGATAAGCACACCGACGGCACAGAGGGTGGGTATCTGCTCGCTTTCGGCGTAGTATGCGGCGATGTCGTCGCCGATCTCGCCCGTGCGAAGCTCGATCATACCAACATAAGGCTCATCGCCTCCCATATCGCGGATTATCTGAAGCACTCCACTACCGACGGCACCGCCAACGTCAAGCTTGCCGAGACCGTTGAGGGGCAGCTCCGCTCCGGGATTTTCAACGTAGCCGCGGACGTTTCCTTCGTAGTCGGAAACGACCGTCATAAGGCCAAGCTCGCCGTCACCGCGAACGGTAACGGTTATGGAATCGTCCTTATCGCCAAGCATAGCGCCCATAATGGACGTAACGGTAAGAAGTCTGCCGAGAGCGGCGCCTGCCGTGGCAGACGTGTTATGTATTTCTATAGCCTTATTTACGATTGCGGTGGAATCGATGACGTGTATTCTGGCGGAACCGTCCTTCGTCATCGCACGCAGTATCGTGGACTTTTCTTTCTTCATTATTTCTTCTCCAACGTAAAACGTTATTATTCACTGATTCCGTTGTTGCCGCTGTTTTCCGTTTTTTTCACGCGGCACACGAAATATATTCTGTCCTCTTCGCTTTCAGTCTGCGGCAGAGGCTTCATGTCATAAGAATCTGTTACTATAAGGACTTCAAATCCGTTTCTCTCAAGAGCGCGTTTAAGTCCGCGGACGCTCCAGCCGCGCTGACGCTGATATTCGTCACATCGGCGGTATTTGCGATCGTCCTCCTCAATAAAGTAAGAGAGATAAAAATCGGCATATCCCGTTTTTTCATTATAGCTGCTTTGCCAGCCGCAGTAAACTCCATCGTCCTCGATTATTATGTCGCCCTTATAAAGACGGCGGAACTTCGCCCTCGACGATATATCGAAAATAAAAAGTCCGTCGGGCACAAGATAATTATGCACGAGTGAAAAGGCAGCGTCAAGGTCGGCTCCCGTGAGAAGATAGTTCACACCGTCGCAGGTGGAAACTGTGGCGTCTACGGTGCCGTAAAGCTCAAACTCCCTCATATCCTGGCACAGCCACAAAACGTCGCCTACGCCCATTTTCTCGGCGTTTTCCTTTGCAACGCCAAGCATTTCGGAAGAAAGATCAACTCCCGTCATATCGTAGCCGCGACGGGCAAGCTCAAGGGTGATCACTCCCGTGCCGCAGCCAAGGTCAAGGACGAGGGACGGCTTTTCTTTCCCGTATCGGGCAAAAGCCGCTTCGATAAAATCGCACCAGGCGCCGTGGTCAACGTGCGCGTTCACAGCATCGTAAAAGCGAGACGTTATTTCGTAGCTTTCGTATTCTCCGTTTGCGCTCACGCCGTCACCTCCGTATATTTCGGTACATAGATTATACTTAATATTTCTCCTGCCGTCAAGGATAAATCGCTTCTCAAAAATCCCTCCCGCTCTTTTCTTTTTTCTCTTTTTATGATATACTTATTAAAATAAATTGCCGTTTGGCGGCAGACAGGAAAATTTCTATGGATATTTTATCGGCTCCTTTTATAAAAAAGATGGGTGAGATCACCTCCAATATGTACCGTCTCGGCTGGAACGAGCGCAACGGCGGCAACATCAGCGTTCTTCTCGAAAAGGAAGAGGTGGAAAAGTATCTTGATCCCTCCCGCGTGATCCGCACCATCCCCACCGGCTTTGACGCTTCCCCTCTCAAGGGAAAATACTTCCTCGTAACGGGCACGGGCAAGTATTTCCGCCACGTTGAAGCTGACCCTGAAAGGACACTCGGCGTTCTCCGCATCGCAGAGGACGGCACCACCGCCGAGCTTTTATGGGGTTATTCCGACGGAGGTAAATTCACGAGCGAATTTCCCGCTCACATGATGAGTCACATTGCGCGTCTCTCCGTTGACCCCGACAATCGCATCGTTATGCACTGTCACCCCACGAACACGGTGGCACTCGGCTTCGTTCTTGAACTGAACGACAAGACCGTCACCCACGAGCTTTGGCAGATGTGCTCCGAGTGCATCGTCGTGTTCCCGGACGGAATTGGCGTTTTGCCCTGGATGCTCTGCGGCACGAACGAGATCGGCGTTGCGACCGCTCTGAAGATGAAGGAGTTCCGCACCGTTTTCTGGGGACTTCACGGCATCTACTGCGCAGGCAAGGACATGGACGAGACGTTCGGCCTCGTCGAGACCGTGGAAAAGGCTGCTGAGCTATATTTGAAGGTAGCGCATCTTCCCCGCGTCAACACCATCACCGATGAAGAGCTCCGCGCGCTTGCTAACCTCTTCGGCGTTACTTACAGAGAAGACTTCCTCGGCGAATGATTACGCATATACCGTAAACACGGCGGAAAACCGCCGTGTTTTTTATGTTCGACAGAAGTTTTCGCAAAAGGTTTTTCAAAAATGCGTTTACTAACCACGCTTAATATGGTAAAATTATAATTGCGGCATCCGCGCCGGACTCATCCGGAACAGACTCTCTCCTTTACGAATAAAGAAAGGCACGGTTTTTATAATGTCTAAGATTTTAGCCTACACCCGCGAAGCAAAAGCACAGAATATCTATTCCACGAAGCTGGCGGCAAGTCTCCATCTCGCTCTCGACACGGGCGACGGATTCTTCCCTCTTAACCATAATTACGGCATTCTCTTTGCCCGTGCCACCGAAAACGAAAACGGCACTATTGCACCGAAAAGCCTTGCAAAGCCTTTCATTTACAGAAAGCATTCGGGCGGCTTCGGCGTCGTTGCCATTTCTCTCCGTGCGGAAATGACAGAAAACTTCCCCGACGAGTCCCGTCGCGGATGCATCATTTTCTTCTCCTCCCCCGACCTGGTACACTACACCGAGGACGGAATGATCAGGCTTTCCGAGTCCTACATTGAAGACGTGACTTGTGAGCCTGTGGACGGCGGATACGTTCTTCGCTGGCTCGACGCTGACGGCTGGAACGCCGTTAAATGTGAGTCGCTTATGGATGGGGATGAAGAGGTCCTTCCCGGCGAGGCTCCCGTTTACGAAACGGCAGCTCCCGAAAACATCGAAGGCATTATTCCCAGAAACGTTATCGAGCTTACCGACGGAGAAGCCGATTACCTTTGCAAAAAGCTTACCGTTGCGAAAAACACCTCCATCGACGTGCCCGAGACTATCACGGTTTCGAGCCGCGAGGAGCTTTACGCCACCCGTGTGACGGCACACTACAGTGACGGCACCACAGCGGAAAAGCGTATCGACTGGTACGACGGCGACGTTGACTACTCCCATCCCGGCACCTACACCGTGAAGGGCCGCATCCATCAGGACCGCTTCGAATTCCCTATGGCCTGGCACCGCGCAGACCCCTGCGTCGGCCGTTGGAACGGTAAATACTACTTCATCGCCACCAACGACCGCGACGGCAACAACTCCCTCTACATCCGTGAAGCTGACACCATCCCCGGTCTCGTTACGGCACAGGAGATCAAGATACTCGACTCCACCATGTATCCCCACATGAAGGGACTTCTCTGGGCTCCCGAATTCCACGAGATCAAGGGTGAGCTTTACATATTCCACGCGGCAACTCCCGACCATTTCCATCACGAGCGCTGTCACATCATGAAGCTCCGCCACGGCGGCAATCCCATGGTAGCATCCGACTGGGAAGAGTCCCGTCTCGTGCTCAAGGCAGACGGCACTCCCCTTTACACGTTAGGAATCACTCTCGATATGACTGAATTTGAGATCGACGGCCACTATTACGTTATGTGGTCTCAGCGCCGCTACGAGCCCTGCGACTACGGCGCGTGGCTCTATCTTGCAGAGATCGATCCCGACGAGCCTTGGCGTCTTATCACGGAGCCGGTCGCTGTCTCCCGCCCCGATTATGGCTGGGCAAACAACGTTACCTTCGTTGAAGAGGGCCCTTTCCCGCTTCTGACGGAAAAGAAGATCATCGTCACATATTCCGCCGCTATGATAGACGAGACCTACGTCGTTGCGATGCTTTCCGCTGAATACGGCTCCGATCTTCACGATCCCAAGTCCTGGACTAAGATTAACTATCCTCTGATGTCCTCCGCCACCGCAAGAGGTGAATTCGGCACGGGACACAACGCATACGTCATCGACGATGAGGGCGACATCTGGAACATCTACCACGGCCGTCCCGGCGTTCATATGCCCCGCAGCTCCGGTATCCGCCGCGTCCACTTCGATATCGACGGCGATCCCGTTCTCGGTCTCACCGAGGAGCTGGATCTTGCCCCCGAGCTTACAAACGTAGAAGTGACCGTAACAGTTAAGTAAATAATAAAGAAAATATAAGTTTGAGGTACGATATGATCTACAATGCACCGCTGGTTCCTCAGAGAGCCGACCCTTACGTTTACCGCCACACCGACGGATACTACTATTTCACAGGCTCCGTTCCCGCTTACGACTGCATCGAGCTTCGCCGTTCGAAGACCATCAACGGTCTTTCTGACGCCGAGACTGCTATCGTTTGGAGAAAGCACGATTCCGGTATTATGTCGAAGCACATTTGGGCGCCCGAAATGCACTTTCTCGACGGGAAATTCTACATCTATTTCGCCGCAGGCGAGGCAGAGGATATATGGAAGATCCGCCCCTACGTTCTTGAGTGTCAGGGCGACGACCCCATGAAGGATGAATGGCGTGAGCTTGGCAAGATCCAGCGTGCCGACGGCGACATCACCTCCTTCACCGGCTTCTCGCTCGACGCGACCGTTTTCGAACACGAAGGCGAGCGCTACTACATCTGGGCGGAAAAGACCTCCTTCGGAAACGGTCATCTTGCCTCCAACCTCTATATCGCAAAGATGGAGACCCCCTGGAAGCTCAAGACTCACGGTATGCTCCTCACCACTCCCGACTACGACTGGGAGCGCATCGGTCACTGGGTAGACGAAGGCCCCGCTGTTCTCATCAAGAACGGCAAGATCTTCGTGACCTTCTCCTCCTCCGCCACCGGCGCCTGCTACTGCATGGGTATGATGGAGGCTGACTGCGGCTCCGATCTTCTCGACCGCAACAGCTGGCGCAAGTCCCGTTATCCCGTTCTCGAAACAAACTCCGAGCTTGGCGTTTACGGCCCCGGACATAACTCCTTCACCGTAGCTGAAGACGGCGAGACTGTCCTTTGCATCTACCACGCACGCCCCTACGAAAAGATCGTGGGCGATCCCCTCTACGATCCCAACCGCCACGCACACGTTATGGAAGTTTCCTTCGGCGACGACGGCAGGCCCGTATTCGAATACAAAAAATAAGCTATGTCTCTGCATTCCGCGGACTTTATCCGCAGATATAACGAAATGAAGCGCCGTCTTTTTGACCGCGTTTACGAAAATCTCAATGACAAGCAGCGCGAAGCGGTAACGACGGTGTCGGGACCGCTTCTCGTTCTCGCGGGAGCCGGCAGCGGCAAGACCACCGTTCTCGTTAAGCGCATCGTTCACATCATCAAATACGGCGACGCTTACGCTTCAAATTACGTGCCTGCCGATGCGGATGAGTCGGCTCTTCTGCGCTATGAATACGCTCTCTCGGCTATGACTCCCGCCGAGATAGAGGAATACGTGCTTCCCGACTTCAAATTTAGTCCCTGTCCGCCCTGGGCGATGCTCGCCATCACCTTCACAAACAAGGCGGCAGGGGAGATCAAGAGCCGTCTCGCTGCCGCGCTGGGCGCCAAGGAAGGCGAAAAAAGTCCCGCAGACGAGATCTGGGCAGGCACCTTTCACTCCATCTGTATGCGAATCCTCCGCCGTCACGGCGAGCTTGTTGGTTTGCGTTCAGGCTTCACCGTTTACGACACCGACGACTCAAAGCGCGTGATATCCGACTGCATGAAGACCCTGAACGTGGACGAAAAGACACTTCCCATAAAAACGGTGATGAACACCATCTCCCGTTCCAAGGACCGCCTTATAACGCCTGACAAGTTTTCCGCCACGACGGGCGGGGATTTCCGCGCCGACAAGATCGCAAGCATATACCGCATGTATCAAGAGCGTCTTCGCGAATCAAACGCCGTTGACTTTGATGATATCGTGCTTCTCACGGTGGAGCTTCTCCGTGAAAACGAAG
>CAYXHC010000080.1:0-6881 GCA_964464905.1 uncultured Lachnospiraceae bacterium | reverse complement strand
CTGTAAATCTTGCTTACGAGGCGGCAACGGCAGATCTTGACGACGTAAATATGATCGACCCCTATCATCTTGAAGCATACGGAGAGATGACGGTCAATTATAACCGCGACATTGAGATATTCCCCGTGCTTAACGCAATGTTCCACGAGATATTCGGCGCCTCTCCCTATAAGAGTCCCACCGATATGGGCGTTAATATGGTTGGCAACTGCATAATCGACGACGAGGCTTGCTGTGACGCATCCCGACGCGAGATACTACGCCGCTATTACGCAGCTTGCTGTGATAAGCTTATGGGAGTTGCCGACGAAAACGTGGTTTATAAGCTGGAGCTTCTTAAAAAGTCTATGAATATCACCACCGCCGTCCGTCCCGCTATCGACGCGGCAAATGAGAAAGCAGAGGCAACGGGCGCGCCTGCCCTCGCCATCGAGCTTCCCGACGGTAAGATAGTTACCGGAAAGACTTCGTCGCTTCTCGGCGCGTCTTCAGCCGCGCTTCTCAACGCGCTCAAGTATATCGCCGGTATCAACGACGACGTTCACCTGATCTCGCCTGAGGTCATCGAGCCTATACAGCACTTGAAGGTATCGCACATGGGCAACAGAAATCCCAGGATGCACACGGACGAGCTTCTCATCGCCCTTGCCATTTGCGCTGTTACCGATGAGAATGCCGCGAAGACCATCGAGTGCCTTGGCGAGCTTCACGGATGTGAGGCTCACTCCTCCGTAATGCTTTCCCGTGTTGACGAGAATATATTTAAAAAGTTGGGCGTCAATCTTACCTGCGAGCCGAAGCAGGAGAAGAAGCGTCTTTATAGGAAATGATCGTGCCGCAGAGAGCGGAAAATAACTGCAATAAAGGAGCCGAAGGATGAAACTTTACTTTATCAGACACGCCGATCCCGATTATTCCATCGATTCGCTTACCCCAAAGGGATGGCACGAGGCAGAGCTTTTGGCTCCGCGTATCGCAAAGCTTGAGCCGATACGAGACGTGTACTGCTCGCCTCTCGGAAGAGCTCAGGACACCGCCCGCGTGTGCCTTGAGCCTCTTGGCAGGATAGTCATTACCAAGCCGTGGATGCTTGAATTCCCCGCGCTTATGCAGATGCCCGACGGGCATTACCGTATGCCGTGGGATTTTCAGCCCGGATGGTGGACGAAGCAGCCAGACCTTTACGATAAGGACAACTGGTTCCGTGGCCCTACGATGAGCCGTGGCGGTAACGTTGAGGAGTGGTATCTCCGCGTGACCGAGGGAATCGACGAGATACTCAGAGGCTACGGCTACTACCGCGACGGTAATATCTACCGCACAGAGGGCGGCAACACGGATACGATCCTTTTCTATTGCCATCTCGGCGTTATGTTCGTTATGCTTTCCCACATTTTGGGCGTGCCCACTCTATCCCTTTGGCAGAATTTCTTCGTTGCGCCCTCAAGCGTGACTCTCGTTTCCACGGAGGAGGTCGTGCCCGGTGAGGTTGCGTTCCGTTGCAAACGCTTCGGCGACGTTTCTCATCTTTACGTTGCAGGGGAAGAACCCTCAAATTCGGGTTTCTTCGACGAATGGAAAAAGAAATAAGAATATTAAATAAACGGTGCAGGGACTTGCACAAGTCCGGACTATTACTTTGCGCCGTTTTTTTGATATAATAAAGCAAAGTCCGCGGTGTGCGGGTAAAGAAAAAATCGGAGACAACGACTATGACATACGAAAGATCCTGCGGAGCCGTTGTGTTCACCAAGATAGACGGCGAGATAAAATATCTTTTGGTATCAAATCCCGAGGGCATTTACGGCTTTCCAAAGGGGCATACAGAAAAAGGCGAAACGGAAACGGAAACAGCGCTGAGAGAGGTTTACGAAGAAACGGGTGTGAAGATCAGGCTGATAAGCGGATTCCGAACCGTTGACGAGCATTTGATCCCACGAAAAAAAGATACGGTCAAGCATATCGTCTATTTTCTTGGCGTGTATGAAAACCAAAGTATCGTATACCAAAAGGACGAGCTTTCGGGGGCGTACCTTCTCGGCTATCGCGAAGCCTTGGGGAAGCTCCAATACGACAGCTCAAAAAGGATCTTAAAAGAAGCAAACGATTTTATTTTGAATAATCACGGATAAAAAACACCCGGATTTTCTCTGTCACTTCTAATTTGAGGTATACACCATGAAATTCATAGAAATTCTTTCTGATTTAATTAATAGTTATAATGATGACGAACGCGGCGTCCGTGATCAAGCAATTTTGTGCGGCGTTTCGAATTCCCCTCCGCCTCTGGCAGAGCACATTATATTTTCTCCTATGCCGCACGAAATAAAACAAAATCTGATTTCAAATTATAAAAATACGTTCCCGAAAGAGTTACTCACGCTATACGATTACATCAATGGAGCAATTCTTTTTTGGACTCTTGTTGATACTAATAAAGGTTATAAAATTCCGTATTATTATTTTACGGTATTCGGTGCTCCATTAACTTACGATAGACTGCATGTAGAGCCGTTCAATATTACAATAGAGGACTTAGGAAAGCCAGTTGGCACTCCTGCGAATTGGCTAAAATTCGCTACCTACGCCTCCCCTGAAAATGTGAAAGTCGAATACAACTTGTTTGTTGATACACAAACGGGAAATGTATTTTCTACTGAACTTAAGGCTCCAAAATGCAAGATAGTTTCAACTTGGAATTCTGTTGATGATTGCCTGTGCAGTGTGTTTAATATGTTGCAAGGCACTTACAAGCGTAATTTCAGTTGAAGCGACTGTTATATTGAATAATCATAAATAACCCCTCGACGAAATGTGTGATGCCCGTGTCGGAGAATATTGAAATAGGGGTATGGGCACAGCCCGATGTATTTGTAAAACGAATGCGAAACTTGTGATAAAAACCAAAGAGAGAGTAATGCGGAAGCAAAATTCCGTAAAACTCTCTCTTTTTGCTTATTTTATCCCTGTATCTGCTGCTCAACGAGACGCTTGCCGCAGTACATTTCGCGCAGACGGGGTTTTTCGATCTTACCCGTGGGGTTGCGTGGTACCTCCGCGAAGATTATGCGGCGCGGACGCTTGTAACGTGGGAGTCCCTCGCAGTATTCCTGCATTACCTCTTCGGTGCAGGAGAATCCCGGCTTCAGCTCGATGATGGCTGCCGCGATCTCGCCGAGACGTTTATCGGGAAGACCGATAACAGCAACGTCCTTAACAGCGTCGTGAGCGCGGATGTAATCCTCGATCTGAACGGGGTAGAGGTTTTCACCCCCTGTGATGATAACGTCCTTCTTTCTGTCAACGAGATAAATGAAGCCGTCCTCGTCCTCCATTGCCATGTCTCCGGTGAAGAGCCATTCGCCGCGAAGGATCTCGTTTGTTGCCGCTTCGTTATTGTAGTAGCAGAGCATAACGCCGGGACCCTTTACGCAAAGCTCGCCGACCTCGCCCTGCTTGACGGGATCGCCGTTTTCGTCGGCGATCTTTGTTTCCCAAAGGTAGCCTGCCTTGCCGATAGCGCCGACCTTATGTATGTTTTCAACGCCGAGATGAACACAGCCGGGGCCGATAGACTCGGAAAGACCGTAGTTGGTGTCGTATGCGTGATCGGGGAAGACCTTTCTCCAGCGGGAGATAAGAGACGGAGGCACCGGCTGCGCGCCGATGTGCATCAGACGCCAGTTTGAGAGCTGATATTTGGAAAGATCGATCTCGCCGCGGTCGATGGCGTCGAGAATATCCTGGGCCCAGGGTACGAGAAGCCACACGATGGTGGCGCGCTCGGAGGATGCCGCCTGCAGGATCCATTCAGGCTTTACGCCGCGAAGGAGAACGGCACGTCCGCCGGAAACGAGACTTCCGAACCAGTGCATCTTTGCACCCGTGTGGTAAAGGGGCGGAATGCAGAGGAATACGTCGTCCCTTGTCTGTCCGTGGTGATTCTGCTCAACGAGAGCGGAAGCGGCGAGAGCGCGGTGAGCGTGGAGGATAGCCTTGGGAAAACCGGTGGTGCCGGATGAGAAATAGATAGCCGCAAGATCGTCCTCCGTGATATCAACTGCAGGAGACACGGAAGAGCAATAGGATACCATTTCGTCATAGCTGTCGGCAAACTCGGGTACGTTGTCACCAACGAAGAAAAAGTCCTTGATGGTGGGGAGAGAACCGAGAACCTCGGAAACGCGCTCGGTGAATTCGGGACCGAACACTAGCATGGATGCGTCGGAGAGGTTGAGACAGTATTTGATCTCCTCTGCGGTGTAGCGGTAGTTCATGGGCACGGCAAGAGCACCCGTTTTGAGAACGCCGAAATAAATGGGGAGCCATTCAAGGCAGTTCATCAAAAGGATAGCGATCTTGTCGCCTTTTTTGACGCCGCGCGTTTTGAGCAGGTTTGCAAAGCGGTTCGCCTTGGTGTTGAATTCGCGCCAGGTCATCTCGCGGCGGTATTTTCCGCCGGGAGCAGACATGATAAGGCTGTATTCACGCCAGGAAACGTCGTCTCCGGGCTGACATTCGGGGTTTATTTCCACAAGACAAACGTCGTTGGGGTAGAGTCTAGCGTTTTTTTCAAGCAGTTCGGTAATAACCATTTGGTAAGATTCCTCCTCGGATATAAAGGCAGTAAAACAAAAAAACCTCTTCCGACGTCGGTCGAAAGAGGGCGACAGTGCCGCGGTACCACCTCAATTTGCGCAGTCTGCGCCTTATGCGGCTTTGAGCCGCGCCGCCGTAACGTGGGGTGCCCGTCGCAGCCTTTCGGTGCGAAGCTCAGGTGATGTATACGCATCGGAAGCATAAACGTGTCGCACCTGCCCACGCCTCTCTTGATATGCCCGCCCCGACGTTTTTTCACCGTCACAGCCTGTGAAATATTATTAAACACATTAATAATGATTATACCCATTATCCCTTTGTCTGTCAATAAGTTTTTTTCGAAAATAAAGTTACGTTGCCACCGATTGACTTGCGCTTTTCAGGGGAGTATAATTTCAGTACGGAGCATTCGTTTTTTTGTAAAACGAAATCTGCGCTCCGACATCGGAAATAATTATGATAATAGATTTTCACACCCACGCATTCCCCGAAAAAATTGCCGAACGCACCGTTTCCGCCCTTGGCAAAGCCGCGAATATGACACCTCTCACAAACGGCACCGTTGACGGCCTTTGCCGCAAGCTGGCGGCGTCGGGGGTGGACCTCGGAGTTATATTGCCCGTCGTGACCCGCGCTGATCAGTTTGTTTCCATAAACCGATTCGCCGCTTCCGTGAATACGGAAAGGGTGATCTCTTTTGGCGGTATACATCCCGATGATGAGGATCCTGAAGGTCACGTTCGTCTAATAAAAGAACTGGGACTTCGCGGCATCAAGCTCCATCCTGATTATCAAGGCGTTTATATCGACGACGAAAGATACGTGCAGATCGCAAAGGCGGCGCTTGCGGAGGGGCTCGTTATAGTTACACACGCAGGGGTAGACGTTGGATTCCCCGGTCATCCTGTGCGCTGCACGCCCGAGCTTGCGGTGCGCTTCCTTGACGCTATTGGCGGCGGCGAGGATGAGCTTCCCATCGTTTTTGCACACGGAGGCGGATACGCAATGCACGGGGACGTGATGAAGCATCTTGCGGGACGCGGAGTTTATATCGATATCTCCATGATGCCCGTTATATCAAACGTCGAGGAAACGACCGCGCTGATCCGCGCCCACGGTGCGGAGAGGATACTTTTTGCCTCGGATTGCCCTTGGGGCGATCCCGGTGAGGGCATCAGATTTGTCAGATCCCTCCCTCTGACCGATGACGAAAGAGAGCTTATATTACACAAAAACGCAGAACGTCTGCTCGGACTTTGAACGGAGACGTAAAGTGAAGTATATTGATCTGCATACCCATTCGTTATATAGCGACGGCACTATGACGCCGTCGGAGGTGGTGGCGGCCGCAAAGGCGGCAGGACTTGCCGCGGTCGCTCTTTCCGACCACGATACCGTGGCAGGAGTGAAGGAGGCGATGGCGGCAGGTGAGAACCTTGGCGTTGAGGTGGTGCCCGCCATAGAGCTTTCGGCAAAGTCCGAAACGGAAACGCATATCCTCGGCTATTTCATCGACCCCGATAATACCGCGCTCCTCGAAAAGACCAAATATATCAAAGAAGTCCGCGTTCTCCGTCAGGAGCAGGTGTGCAAGAATCTGCAAAAGCTCGGATTTGATGTGACTATGGAGGAAATACGCGCCATCGCAGGCTCCGACGTTTTGTGCCGTGCCCATTTTGCAAAGATAATGGTGAAAAAGGGCTATGCCTCCTCCGTTAAGGACGCCTTTGACAGGTATCTCGGCGTTGGACAGCCTGCGTACAGCGACACGCAGGCGCTCACCGACACGGAAGCCGTCAGACTCATCAAGGACGCAGGCGGACTCGCCTTCGTTGCCCATCTTCATCAAACGAAGCGGCCGATGGACACCCTCGAAGCCTTCCTCCGAAGATTGAAGGAGGTGGGACTCGACGGCGTTGAAGGCTACTATACGGAATACACACCCGAAATGGGACGTGAATACCGCGCCCTTGCGGAAAAGCTCGGACTTTTGCTCTCGGGCGGCTCTGATTTTCACGCGGAGAATAAGCCGCATATTTCCATCGGACGGGGACTCGGCGACCTTCGCGTGCCCTATTCGCTCTTGACGGAGATGAAAAAAAGACTTTGAAACTGCCGCCTTGACAGCAGCGCGGCAGTTGAATATAATATATACCGACATGGTTGAGTTGTCGCGCGGTATACGCCGTAAGGTATTGCCGTGAGGAAAGTCCGGGCTTCATAGGGCAGGATAACGGATAACGTCCGCCGGAGGCGACTCCCGGGAAAGTGCAACAGAAATA
>CAYXHC010000079.1:0-7264 GCA_964464905.1 uncultured Lachnospiraceae bacterium | reverse complement strand
CGAAAAACCTCCGCCGCGAGTATAAGGATATCCCCGTTATATATGCAGGCGGTGTTATGAGCTGTATGCGAATGAGAGCAAAGCTTGGAAAAAGACGAGATGTATATTTCTCCGATCCCGAATTCTCGGCAGACAACGCTGCAGGAACGGCGCTTTTGGCGTATTTCGCTCAAAAGAAGCGTAGAGAACAGCTAAAAGGATACCTTGAGCAACACAGTAACACGAAGGAGTGACGGCACAAGTGGTCGATTTTTCTAAGATTCCGATGACGATGACCGTCACCGAGCTGAACGAGTATATAAAAATGTCCCTTGAAGCGAATCCCGTCCTCGGCGATATCTTCATCAAGGGAGAAATATCTAATTTTACGAATCACTATAAAACGGGTCATCTTTATTTCACCGTAAAGGACGAATCCTCGAATCTCAAAGCGGTGATGTTCCGTTCATCAGCGTCAAAGCTTCAGTTCCGTCCCGAAAACGGAATGAAAGTCATAGTACACGGCAGAGTAGCTGCCTTCGTTCGCGACGGACAGTATCAGCTTTATGCGGATTCGATGCAGCCTGACGGTGTCGGCGCACTATATATAGCATACGAGCAGTTGAAGGCAAAGCTTGAAGCTGAGGGGCTTTTCGCTCCCGAAAAAAAGCGCCCTTTGCCGAAGATACCCTCCCGTATCGGCATCATCACGGCACCTACGGGCGCCGCTATCCGCGATATGATAAACGTGTCGGGACGTCGATTTCCAATGGCAGAGCTTATACTTTATCCCGCTCTCGTTCAGGGACCTGACGCACCGCCTCAGCTTATCGCAGGTCTCGAATATTTCAGCAGGACGCGCTCGGTTGACGTGATTATCATCGGACGCGGCGGAGGCTCCATCGAGGATTTGTGGGCGTTCAACGACGAAGGCGTTGCAAGAGCGGTTGCTGCATCTTCCGTTCCCGTCATTTCAGCCGTTGGCCATGAGACAGACTTTACCATCTGCGATTTCGTTGCCGATAAGCGTGCTCCCACCCCTTCTGCTGCGGCGGAGATAGCGCTTCCCGAAGCAACCGAGCTTCGCCGTAAGCTGAATAACATTACGACACACAATCTTCTTCTCCTCACGAGAAGATTTGAATCATCAAGGCGCGCCCTTGAAAATCTGTCGGGGCGCAGAGCTCTCCGCGACCCCGGAATGATAACTGACGAGAAACGTATGGCGACGGTGCTTCTGACCGATAAGCTCTGTTCCTCCGCACGTGCCCTTGTCGACTCTTCAAGAATGAAGTTTCTGGGGGAGGCCGCAAAGCTTGATGCATTAAATCCCCTTGCGATACTTTCCCGAGGCTACTTTGCAATGTTCGACGGTGACGGTAACGTCGTTAAAAGCGTCAGCGATACCAAGGTGGGCGATACCGTTTCAATGCGGGCGTCCGATGGCGAGATCGTGGCAAGGGTCGAAAAAATAACAGAAAACCGATAGATTCCCCATTATACGGAGGTAAATATATGTCCGAAGAAAAGAAAACCTTTGAATCCGCAATAGCGCGCCTCGAGGTCATCGTTCGCGCACTGGAAAGCGGAAGCGCGCCTCTTGACGAATCTCTCTCTCTTTTTGAGGAGGGCGTCAGGCTCGTTAAATTCTGCAACGAAAAGCTGGACGGAGCTGAGCAGAAGGTGAAAATGCTCACCCTCACCCCCGACGGCGGCGCCGTAGAGGGCAATTTCGCGCCCAAAGCATAAGACGATATTATAGGAACACCGATATGAAAAATATAGACGAAATAATCAAAGATAATGCCGCGCTCATCGATCAGGCGCTTGACAGCCTGCTCCCACAGGGGGAAGCGGCGCACTCTGTCATTTACGATGCGATGCGGTATTCCGCTATGTCGGGCGGTAAGCGCGTGCGCCCCTGCCTGACCCTTGAATTCTGCCGCCTTTTCGGCGGCGACGTTATGGCAGCGCTTCCTTATGCCGCGGCGGTAGAGTGCATACACACATATTCGCTGATACACGACGATCTGCCTTGTATGGACAATGACGACGAGCGCAGAGGTAAGCCTACCTCCCACCGCGTTTACGGTGAGGCAAACGCTCTTCTTGCAGGCGACGCACTTCTCACTTATGCCTTCTCGCTTATCGCGGAAAATCCCTTTGCAGACGCAGGACGTAACTGCCGTGCCGTTTCCACTCTGGCGGCATCCGCGGGACATGACGGTATGATCGGCGGTCAGATCTGCGATATGCTCTATGAGACCCGCGACGTAGGCTTTGACGAGCTTGCGGATATGCACCGCAAGAAAACGGGTGATCTTATCGCGGCGGCGGCGATACTTGGCGTTATTGCAGCAGACCCCGAGGGAAAGCTTCCCGATTCCGTGTATGCCGACACTCGCAGATACGCTTATAATATCGGTCTTTCCTTCCAGATAATCGACGACATCCTCGACAGCATCGAGGACGGCGGCACCGACGACGGAAAAATCACGGTTCTTTCATTTATGAGCGCGGAGGAGGCGAAAGCTCTCGCCGTTACGCTGACGGGCAATGCGATCGAAGCCATACGCAATTATCCCGGATCCGAAACGCTTACCGAGCTTGCAGCAGCGCTCATAAAAAGAAAAGTTTAATGCAAAAATGAATATGTTGTGAATATATTCGGTTGATTTTGCTGATACGAAATGGTATAATCTTAATGCGATTAGATGTATATTTATACGAATACGGTTACGCGGAAAGCCGCGCGCGCGCAAAATTCCTGCTGATGGAAAACGCCGTCGTCGTTGACGGAAAAGAAGGTCTTAAGCCTTCCTTCGACATCGACGAGACTAAAGACCACGATGTGACCGTTAAAGAAGAGGCTTGTCCCTTCGTCAGCGTTGGCGGTATGAAGCTAAAAGCGGCGCTTGACAGATTCGGAATAGCTGCAAACGGAGCTGTATGTGCCGATATCGGAGCCTCAACGGGTGGGTTTTCCGATTGCCTTCTGGCATACGGTGCTGAGCGAGTATACGCAGTTGATTCGGGTACCTCACAGCTTCACGAAAAACTGAAGGGAGACCCGCGCGTCATATCTATGGAAAACACGAACGCGAGATATCTCACGTCCGAAGATATCGGTGAGATGATCGATCTTGCTGTGTGCGACGTTTCCTTTATTTCGCAGAAGCTTATATTAGGATCGGTCAAGAGCATACTTAAGCAAAACGGTATCTTCGTCACCCTCATAAAGCCTCAGTTTGAGCTGGATCGCAAAAAGGTAGGCAGAGGCGTTGTGACAGAGGCCGCCCACAGAGTGGAGGCTATCTCTGGCGTCGTTTACGCGGCGGCGGAGGAGGGACTCGCCTTCCGCGGAATAACTGTTTCTCCCGTATCGGGAGGCGGCATCAGCGATGGAAAAGCCGCAAAGAGGGGAAACCGCGAATATCTTGCTTACTTTGAGCATACGAAAGAAAGAACGGTAGCTTATACCGAACGACAGATCAGGGAGTTCGTAAAAAATGAAAACTGTATTGATACTGCCACTCGGAATCAAGGATAAAAATGACAGAAGACTCACAAAACTTTTGGAAATATGCCTTTCGTCAGGCGTTTCCGTTTTGATGAAGGATGAAAGGATCGTCCCTGACGGATACAGTCGCAAGGTATCCGTCGGTGAATCGGGAGCGTCGGATATGATAATATCCGTGGGCGGAGACGGTTCGATGCTGAATGCGGCTCACGAGGCTATGGAGTATGCAACTCCCATCCTTGGCATAAACACCGGAAACGTCGGCTATATGACGGAGCTTGGAGCCGATGAAATCCATCTTCTCGAAAACGTTTTCAAAGGCGAGTTCACGATCGATATGCGTATGATGCTTTCAGCGGAGATCGTGCATAACGGTGAAGTGATATATCGCGCAAAGCCCAGCCTGAACGATATCGTGATTACGAAGGCAGCAGCATCCGTTGTGGCTCCCATAGAGATATACTGCGGAGATGAGGAAGCCGGAAGATACGATGCCGACGGCGTAATATTCTCAACCCCCACAGGGTCAACGGCATATTCGCTTTCTGCAGGCGGACCTTTGATAGACCCGTCTATGGACTGTATATGCGTCACTCCGATATGTCCTCATTCGGTACTTGCACGCCCTGCCGTGTATGCGTCTGAAAGCGTTTTCGTTTGCCGTGCCGGCGATTGGAGACAAGGAAAGCTTGACTTTATTGCGGACGGTGGTGAATCGGTGAGTATTCCCGACGGAGCAAAGGTCATTGTACACAAGAGCGATCACAAAACACGTTTTATCCGCGTCAAAGACAAGAGCTTCAACGGAGTGTTCCGTACAAAGATGACGGGACGTTAAATTTTCACCATAGGTGAAAATTTAAGTCCGGAAGTTGTGATAAGTCACAACTTCTAAGCTGTCAAAAGGCGTAGAATTTTCACCATAGGTGAAAATTTAAGTCTGGAAGTTGAGGAAACCTCAACTACAAGCGAGCAGAAGACGTGAAGTGCTTCACCATAGGTGAAAATTTAAGTCTGGAAGTTGAGGAAACCTCAACTACAAGCGAGCAGAAGACGTGAAGTGCTTCATCATAGGTGAAAATTTAAGTCCGGCAGCTACGGAAACCGAAAAAATAGTGAATCGGTTTTGCATGAGTCGTAAGGCAAATGCAGTTAAAGACAAAAGACAAACCCGAATTCGACGATCAACGCAACATAATAAAGCGAGGTATAAATGAAAAACAACCGACAAAATAAGATACTTGATTTGATATCCCGTTACGATATTGAGACACAGGAAGAACTTATAGAAAAACTTCGTCTTGAGGGATACTCCGTGACACAGGCAACCGTTTCCCGTGATATCCGCGAGCTGAAGCTGTCAAAGGTCACGACGGAGCGTGGAATGTACAAATATATACAGCCGCGCCACCACGAAGGGGTGAATATGACAAAATTCAACCTTGCACTCGCGGATTCCATCATCAGCGTGGATTATGCTATTAATAACGTCGTTATCAAAACCTTCCCGTCAATGGCGCCTGCTATCGCTTCTTCCATTGACGGTATATCATCACCGGATATTCTCGGTTGCGTTGCCGGAGATGATTGCATCATCGTGGTGACCAGAACCGAAGACGACGCCCTTGATATCAGCGAAAAGATCAGAGGGCTGATGAAGATGGTCTGATACTTCGAAGATCACTTATGATTTCGTCACTTCACATTGAAAATATCGCCGTTATCAAGTCACTTGATCTTGATTTCGGCGAAGGGTTCACCGTTATCACCGGCGAGACCGGTGCAGGTAAATCCATTATTATAGATTCCATATCACTTGTGCTTGGTGCAAAAGCGCAGCCTACGCTTATCAGAACGGGTGAGGAGCGAGCCTACGTCAGCGCACTTTTCACGTCTTTGCCAAATGCAGCGGAAGCAACGCTTTCGGATATTGGAGTAACGGTGGCAGAGGGGGAGATAACCGTCGAGCGCACCGTTACTATAGACGGAAAAAGCACGGCGAAAATAAACGGAAGATCAGTTTCGCAGGCGAATCTCCGTCGCGTGATGGCAACTCTCATCACGATAAACGGTCAAAGCGAGAGCCTCTCGCTGAAAACTCCGGAAGCACAGCTTGCGCTTCTGGACGAATACGCAGAAGACGAGGTTGAACTTTCAGCATATAGAGCCGCATACGACGAGTTTACGGCGGTGAAGACCGAGTATGACGAGGTCAAACGGCTTTCGAAAGAAGGAGCGCTTGCCGCGGATCTGCTTAAATATCAGATAAAAGAGATAGATGCCGCGAAGCTGAAAGCGGACGAGGATGAAGAACTTTATATGGAACGTGCCCGTCTCAAGGCGGGCGAGCGTATTCTAAAGCTTGCAAGCTTTGTTTACCGTGCCGCATACGGCAACGATAAGGGCGCGTCAGCAGCTTATCTTTCAGAGAGAGCAGCGTCAGCAATGGAGCAGCTTTCGGAATTTTCGAAAGAAGCGGCGGAGGACGCGGAAAAGCTCAGGTCCATTTCAGCGGAGCTTGAGGACATAGCGCGGCGTACCTACGACACCTTCGGTCTCGGAGGGGCGGAGGATGAAGATCCCACAGAGCGCCTGGAGCGCATAGAGGACAGACTCGACGTTATCCATCGGCTGAAGAGGAAGTATGGCGGCTCCGTGGCGGCGGTGCTGGCACACAGAGATGAAGCTGCAAAAAAACTCGATGCTATCGAGAATAACGACGAGCGCATCGCACAACTTGCCCGTGAGCTTGCGGAAAAAACAGCCGCGGCAGAGCAGCTTTCCCGCGTCCTTGCAGACAAGCGCAGGGAAGCGGCAGACCTGCTCACCAAGCGCGTCTGTGACGTCCTTGTGGGACTCGATATGCCAAAGGTCACGTTCTTCGTTCGGTTTACAAAAACCGAGCTAACGGCAGATGGCGGCGAATCCGCTGAATTCTATATTTCCGCAAATGCAGGCGAGGATGCAAGACCCTTGTCGCTTACAGCGTCGGGCGGTGAGCTTTCCCGCGTGATGCTTGCCATAAAGAGCGTAGGCAACGTAAAGAGCGGGGAGGAGACTATCATCTATGATGAGATCGACACGGGTGTGTCGGGCTCAACGTCGGGGAAGATCGGCTTGCGCCTTAAGGAAAGCGCAGAATCGCGGCAGATCATCTGCATCACCCATTCGGCGCAGATAGCAGCCCTTGCCGACACGCATTATCTCACGTCGAAAAAGGAAGTAAACGGACGTACCGAGTCTGTGGTTACGTCCCTTTCGGGAGAAGACAGGATCAAGGAAATCGCGCGGATCATCGGCGGTATAAACGTGACCGATACGCAAAGACGCGCAGCGCGTGAGCTTATAGCAGAGGGTAATGTATCCGATAACGGCGTAAAAAATTAAAGAATCATTTGTATTGAAAGGTGAATTATAATCATGGGAATTTATGAAGAACTGCAGGCAAGAGGACTGCTTGCACAGGTAACGAACGAGGAAGAGATCAGATCGATGATAAACGCAGGTAAGGCAACCTTCTATATAGGCTTCGACTGCACCGCAGACAGCCTTACGGCAGGTCATTTTATGGCACTTACCCTTATGAAGCGTCTCCAGATGGCAGGAAATAAGCCCATCGCTCTCATCGGCGGCGGTACAACAATGATCGGCGACCCCTCCGGCAGAACCGATATGAGAAAGATGCTCACGAAAGAAGATATCGACCACAACGCCGCTTGCTTCAAGCGTCAGATGGAACGCTTCATCGACTTTTCCGAAGGAAAA
>CAYXHC010000078.1:0-7271 GCA_964464905.1 uncultured Lachnospiraceae bacterium | reverse complement strand
ACAAGCCGTTGCAGATAGCAAGCAAAAAAGCAATCGTTGCCAATATCAATGCCTGGATACCGCTGATGTGGGAAGTCATCCTCATCTTCACCGCTATCTTCGTCGTCAGCTATTTCATCATCTGGGCCGTCGTTTACCTTGCTGTTCGATCGGCAACGAACAAAATGAACTCCCGTCTCCGCGGATAAAGATAAGACCTCGTCCGTGGACGAGGTCTTTTTCAACCTTACCTATTACCTCTTACTTAAAAATTCCTGCGTGTGAACGCAGGATTTTTTCACCCCCAACGGGAATCGAACCCATAACTAACCCTTAGGAGGGGTTTGTTATATCCATTTAACTATGGGGGCTGGTGGCTGATATTAAGTTTTGCTTTCGCGTTTTTTCGTGGGCGGCTTTGCCCTCAGGAGAGGGTTGTTAATACGAGCACCGCGAGCATCAAGGATCTCGTGCGAAGCACGAGGTTCTTATATCCATTTAACTATGGGCGTAGCGTCGTTTGTTATTTTACATTTTCCGATTGACCGCCGTCCGCGGTGTCAATACTCTTTCAGAAAGCGAATAACAGTATAACACACGAACGACGATTTTGCAAGCGGTGTTTTCGTTAATTCGCGCCTCATTCTTGACAATGACGGCTCACGGCTTTATAATTAAAATCGGGATGGCGGGGGATGTTTCTCTCCGACATTCCTTTAATATCAAGAGGTAATTCGCAATGTCAGAAAACAAAAAGCATGGCGGTATATCCGTCGAAACAGAACATATATTTCCCATAATCAAGAAGTGGCTCTACTCCGAAAAGGAGATCTTTCTGCGCGAGATCGTGTCAAACGCCTGTGACGCCATCACGAAGCTTCGCCGTCTCTCCTCTCTCGGTGAGGTCTCGGGCATCAACGAGGATGAATTCCGCATCGACGTTATACTCGACCGCGGCGAAGGCACGCTCACCGTCCGTGACAACGGAATCGGTATGACTGAGGACGAGCTTAACCGCTACATTTGCAAGATCGCTCTGTCAGGAGCTCTTGAATTCATCGAAAAGTACGAAGGTGAGAACGGCGGTGACGGCATAATCGGTCACTTCGGCCTAGGCTTTTACAGTTCCTTTATGGTCAGCGACACCGTTGACGTCATAACCAAATCATACACCGGCGCCGATGCCGTCAAGTGGGTTTGCAGCGACGACGGTGAATACGAGATATCCACCCCCGAGGAGGAGCTCGGACGCGGCACTTCCGTTATTATGCACATCACCGAGGACGAGAAGGAATTTCTCACCTCCGCAAAGGTACGCGAGATCCTTTCCAAGTACTGCTCGTTCCTGCCCGTTCCGATATACTATAGCGACGGTGAGGAGCACGAATGCCACTGCGGACACGATCATGGCGACGGTGAATGTCATTGTCACGAAGACGATCACGAATGCAGCTGCGAAGACGAATGCAAGTGTGACTCCCAAAAACCTATCAACGACGTCACTCCCCTTTGGGAGAAGACCCCCTCCGAATGTACCGATGACGAATACCGCGATTTTTACCACCGCGTTTTCGGTGACTATCGCGATCCCCTTTTCCACATTCACATCTCCGCAGACTATCCCCTCAACTTCAAGGGTATTCTTTATTTCCCCAGGATCACGAACGAATACGAAAGTCTGGAGGGACAGGTCAAGCTTTATTATAATCAGGTCTTCGTTGCCGACAACATCAAGGAAGTTATCCCCGAGTATCTGCTTATGCTCCGCGGCGTTCTCGATTGCCCCGAGCTTCCGCTGAACGTTTCCCGCAGCTACCTGCAGAATAACAGCTACGTTTCGAAGGTGTCCGCCCACATCGTCAAGAAGGTCGCCGACAAGCTGACGGGACTTTACAACACAGACCGCCCACGCTACGAGGAGATTTGGAACGACATCAAGACCTTCATTGAATATGGGTGCCTCCGCGACCGCAAATTCTACGACCGCGTTAAAAACGCTATGCTCCTCCCCACCACCGACGGCAGATGCCTCACGGTTGACGAATATCTTGAGGGTGCGAAGGAAAAGCACGAAGGTAAGGTCTACTACTGCAACGACAAGATCGCAGAAGCGCAGTACGTTTCCGCTTACGAAAAGGAAGGCATCACGGTCGTTCATCTCAACACCGTTATCGACACCCAGTTTATCGGTCTTCTCGAAAGCGACAAGAGCTGCCGTTTCGTCCGTGTCGACGCCGCTGTTGACGATGTTCTTAAAATGGAGGGAGCTGCCGACAGCGATGAGAAGCTCGTCTCCCTTTTCAGAGAAGTGTCAGGTAAAGCGGATCTTGCCGTTTCCTTTGAGCGTCTCCGCGATGAAAAAACGCCCGCTGTCATCACCGAAAACGAAGAATCCCGCAGAATGAACGATATGATGCGCATGTACGGTATGCCCGCCGAAACAGGTGCAAAGAACGTTTCGCTTGTTATAAACGTTGAAAACGAGATCATCAAAAAGCTTCAGTGCTCTGACTCCGACGAGAGCAGCCGCCGCATCGCAAAGCACGTGTGGTCTCTCTGCCGTCTTTCAAGACAAGAGCTCACAGCCGACGAGATGCAAGAATTTCTCATCGAAAGCTACGACATTTTAAGCCGTATGTAATCAACCTAAAGGAGGCACATCGTGGACCGCGACAAGCTCAACACAATCGCAAACGGACTTCTGGATGCCTCCGACGACATCCTTCGGGGAAACACCGTGAAGCTCGCATATATAAAGGAGCTTTCAAGGCTCACCCTCTCCGCACTCGGCAGCGAGGCAAAGGAGCTCTATTCCGCAAACGCAACGCTATCGGAGGAAGCGGAGTCTGCACTCTCCGAAGCAAAAAGGATCGCTCCCGCAGGTGTTCAGGGCGCAGATCTTGCGCTTGCCCTCCACGAGCTATTCAGGCTTCGTTACGGAGAGCCGGATTACAGTGACATATTCGCCGCCGAGGGCGATATAAAAGCGCGTACCGCTTTCGTTTCGGGAGGCGGTGCCGACGCAGCGCTTGAAATGTTCCGCCGCCGATTCAAGCTGACACCCATGCCGGTGGAGAGAATATCTGCCGCTTGCGACGTCGTGCTTGACGGAGATGCCGACTATTGCATCCTTCCTTTGAAAAACAGCCGCGACGGACGTCTCCGCTCATTTTACCGCATGATAGACGTTTACGATCTCAAGATCACAGCCGTCGGAACCGTCGGAACCGACGAAAACGTGACGAAATACGCACTTTGCGGCAGATCTGTCGCGCCGCTGTTCCGATCCCCCGGTTTCATCGAGCTTTCCGCTCCCGCAAACGGAAACGAAGCCCTCCTCATCACCGAAGCGGCAAGGGAAACGGGACTCGCTATATCAGAGATATCATTCACTCCCTCCGAGCGCGACGGCGAGATCTACAGCTTCGTCTTTCGCGCAGGAGATGACTTCCGTCCATTCATCCTATATATGAACGTATACCACCCCCACTACACTCTTATGGGTATGTATAACACCATAAACGAATGATCAGTTCAACTCTCAAACCGTCGGACGGCGCCTTGCTTAAGGAAAAGACAGGTATTTATACCGCAGTCACCGACGTAACCGATTCCACCAACACGGATCTGCTTGCCCTTATCCGAGGCAAAGACACGCGCCGCCGTATATTGATCGCCCGCAGGCAGACAGGCGGAAGAGGAAGACTCGGAAGGAGCTTTTGTTCCGAGGCTGGCGGCATCTACTTCAGCTTCAATTTTTCGCTTCCCGTTAAGGACTCGCATCTGACATCATACGTCACCCCCGCCGCAGGCGTTTGTGCCGCGCAGGCACTACGGAAGCTTTACGGCGTTGACGTAAAGCTCAAGTGGGTCAACGATCTTATCCTCGGAGATAAAAAGCTTGGCGGCATCCTTTCCGAATCGCTGATAGTGAAAGACACCATCCACATTGTGGTAGGCATAGGCATCAACATGGTCAACCGTGGGTTGCCACCCGTTGCCACGTCCCTTGCCGAGCATCTTGCCGGATGCTATTCAACCGACGACGTTATCGCCGAGACCGTCACCGGCTTTTTCGGGAAGCTTCCTATGATTGAGGACATTGCCGATGAATATCGTCAGCTTATATGCCATCTTAACAAAACAGTGACCATTCACACCTTCGACGGCGCCGAAGACTACACCGCCAGAGTGCTGGACGTCGCCGACGATTGCAGTCTCACCGTCCTCCGCGAAAACGGCGAGACTGTCAGCATCGCCTCCGGCGAGGTCAGCATCAGATTCTGACCGGCCTGAAACGAAAAAACAAATCTACATAAAACAATGGAGAAAACTATGGAAAACCACATCAGAAACGCATACGAAAAATGGCTCTCCTCTCCCGTCGTTGACGAAGAATATAAGGCCGATCTGCGCGCCATCGCAGAGGACGAGACCGAGATCAAATCACGCTTCGTCTCCTATCTCTCCTTCGGAACCGCAGGTCTCCGCGGCACGATGGCGGCAGGCACAAACAGAATGAACATATACACCGTGGCTCACGCCACGCAGGGACTCGCAGAGCTCATCATCGACTGCGGCGAATGCGAGCGCGGCGTTGCAATCGCATACGACAGCCGCATCAACTCCCGCCTATTCGCAGAAACAGCTGCGTCCGTTCTCGTTGCAAACGGCATCCGCGTTTTCATCTTCGACGAGCTTCGTCCCACCCCCACCCTTTCCTTCGCTATCCGTCATCACAACTGCATCGCAGGTATCAACATCACCGCATCTCACAATCCCTCCGAATATAACGGCTACAAGGCGTACTGGGAAGACGGTGCACAACTTTCCCCCGATCACGCGGCAAAGGTTGCCGAGTCCATGGAGAAGGTGGACATTTTCGACGACGTTAAGCGCCTCACCTACGCTGAAGCTGAAAAGAGTCCTCTTCTCACCGTTATCGGCAAGGAGACCGACGAAGCGTATCTCGCATGCGTTTTGGAGCAGGCTGTTGACCTTGAGACCGTGAAGGCAGTTGCCGACTCCCTCAAGATCGTTTACACTCCCCTTTACGGCGCAGGCTACAAGCTGGTACCCGAGGTCATCTCCCGCATGGGTCTCAAGCACCTGACCCCCGTTGCCGAGGAAATGACACCCGACGGACGCTTCCCCGGTATCAAGAATCCCAATCCCGAATTCAAGGAAGCCTTCACCCGCGGTCTCGCACTCGCAAAAGAGATCGACTCCGACCTCGTTATCGCAACCGACCCCGACTGCGACCGTGTGGGCGTTATGATCAAGCAGCCCGACGGTGAGTTCATCAACATCAGCGGCAACCAGATGGGCGCTCTCCTTCTCGACTACATCATTACAGCATATAACGAACGCGGCACGATGCCCGAGGAACCCTACGCCGTCAAGACCATCGTTTCTACCGAAATGGTATCAAAGATCTGCGCTGAAAACGGCATCGAGCTCCACAATGTGCTCACAGGCTTCAAATTTATCGGTGAGGTCATCAAAAAGAGCGAAGAGTCCGGCCACGGAAACTTCCTCCTTGGCTTTGAGGAAAGCTACGGCTACCTCAAGGGTACCTACGCACGCGATAAGGACGCAGTCGTTGCATCTATGCTCATCTGCGAAATGACCGCCTTCTACGCAGCACGCGGAATGACTCTCGCAGACGCACTGAGCGGTCTTTACGAGCGCTACGGCTACTACCGCGAAAGCACCGACAGCATCACAATGGGCGGACTTGACGGCGCCGAAAAGATCGCCGCTATCATGAAGACGCTCAGATGCGACTATCCCGATGAGATCTGCGGCAAGAAGATCGTCTCCGTTCGCGACTACCTTGCAGGCACCGTCACCGACCTTCGCACAGGCGAGGTATCTCCCACGGGTCTTCCCTCATCGAACGTTATGTACCTTATGCTGGACGGCGGAGACGTTATCGTTGCGCGTCCCTCGGGAACCGAGCCCAAGATCAAGATCTACTATCTCGTAGGCGACGTATCCCGCGAAGCGGCAGACGCAAAGATCGTTCAATATAAGAAGGTCGTCTCCGGCATCTGCGGCTTATGAGATTATCGGGAAAGACGCCCGTAAACGTCCGCGGAGTGCTTATCGACCCCGTCACTTTGGGCGAGGCTGCCGACATTCTGACATACCACTTAAACAGCGGCGATACCCTCGCCGCTGTTTACACACCGAATTCCGAGATCGTTGACACCTGCATTGGCGACACGAGCGGCCGCCTCACCGAGATGATAAACTCGGCAGAGTTAACCGTTGCCGACGGCATTGGAGTCGTAAAAGCGGCGCGGATACTGGGCACTCCACTGCCGGAGCGAGTGGCAGGCATAGACCTCGCCACCGAGATGCTCCGCCGCTGCGCAGTGACCGGCATCCCCGTCTTCCTTATGGGAAGCACCGGCGGCACCGCCGAGCTTGCACGAGATGAACTTCTCAAAAGCTACCCCGGACTCAGCGTGGCGGGTACGGAACACGGTTATTTTGAAAAAAGAGGTGAAGAATCCGACCGCATCGTCAGAAAGATCGCGGAGTCGGGCGCAAAGCTTCTTTTCGTGTGCCTCGGTGCCCCCGCTCAGGAGACGTGGATTCACGATAACAGGGCGGCGCTCTCAGATGGTGGCGTTCGCGTTGCCATGGGACTCGGCGGTGCCCTTGACGTGTATGCCGGCAAGGTGAACCGCGCGCCGAAGATATTCATCAGCCTCGGACTTGAATGGCTCTATCGCCTCATCTCAGAGCCGAGCCGTATGTGCAGGATGCGAGCGCTTCCGCGCTTCTATTTCGGTGTGATAAAATATTCGCGTCTGCAAAAACGCGCAAAAAAACGAAAAGAAGGGCACAAAAGCATACAATAATCCGAGGAAAACCGTGTCGGTTATTTGTGCCAATAGGAGATATTCGCATTAATAGCGGTCATATTAAAAAAATATCTTCATTTCCCCTTGTATTTTTTCGGATTTTACGATAAAATATAAGATGGTCAAACATGAATCAAAATAATTTTTTAATACATGGAGGATTCAAATCATGTCTGTAAAAGTTGCTATTAACGGTTTCGGCCGTATCGGTCGTCTTGCTTTCCGTCAGATGTTCGGCGCAGAGGGCTACGAAGTTGTTGCTATCAACGACCTCACTTCCCCCAAGATGCTCGCTCATCTTCTCAAGTACGACTCCACTCAGGGCAACTACGTTGCACAGGGCCACACCGTTGAAGCAGGCGAAGATTACATCGTTGTAGACGGCAAGAAGATCACCATCTACGCGAAGGCTAACGC
>CAYXHC010000077.1:1297-7399 GCA_964464905.1 uncultured Lachnospiraceae bacterium | reverse complement strand
GCGCGTTCCTTGCAAAGATCTGCGGCCCCTCAAGAGAGGTCACACAGCTTCTCCGTTCCCGCCCGGGCATCAAGCGCGTAGAGCGGCGCAACGAGCGTGACGGCGACGCCTATACCTACGTTATCGAAAGCGAATCGGGCGTTGACATCCGCAAGGCTCTCTTCTTTGCCCTTGCCCAGAACAACTGGCCTCTCGTTGGTCTTGAGCCTGTGGGCGAGGACCTCGAGGACGTGTTCATCAAGCTCGTAGACAGAGCGGAGATAAAGAAGAACGCAGGTAAGCGCTCCCGCAAGCCTATCATCTCCGACGATTCCACAACCTGATAAGGAAAGGATACCAATAAAATGGGCGCAATTTATAAAAAAGAAATGAGGGCGTATTTCACAACGCCCGTTGGCTACATCTTCGCAGCGGCACTTCTTCTGATCTCCGCGGCAGCATTCTCGTTTACCACCCTTCAGGCGGCAACGAGAAACACCACCTCGTATTTCACGCTGATGATATTTATATTTATCATCATAGTTCCCGTGCTTACGATGAAGTCTTTCTCCGAGGAAAGACGCACAAAAACGGAGCAGATGCTCCTGACGGCTCCCGTTAGCCTCACCGGTATGGTGATGGCTAAGTTCTTCGCCGCCATGACGATGCTTATGGGCACGATGATGCTCACGCTTATCTATTACATCCCCTTCACTATGTACGCATCCGAGAATTCCACCTCCGGCGTCGCCCTTATCGCAGGCGATATGATCGCGCTGTTCCTCATAGGCTCCGCCTTCGTAAGCGTTGGTCTTCTCGTTTCCTCTCTCACCGAAAATCAGATGGTAGCCTGCGTTGCAACCATCATCACGCTTCTCGTGTTCCTCGTTATCAGCTTCGGCAACAGCTACATCGATTCTTATTTTATCCGTTCCATCCTCAACTGGTTCTCCATTTTCACCCGCTTCGGCAACTTCACCAAGGGCGTGTTTGATTTCGGAGCCACCGTGTATTACGCCTCTATTTCCATAGTGGCTATATTCCTCACTGTCCGCGTTTACGAAAAGCGCCGTTGGGGTTGATAGGGAGGTAACAGCACTATGAATAAAAGCATCAGTTCCATTCTCAAAAGCAAAAAGATGAGGTACGGCGGCACCGCCACGGCGTTCACCGTTGCATTTGTTGCCTTCGTCATCATCTTCAACGTAATTTTCTCTGCTCTCGCCTCCAAGTATATGTGGTATATCGACATGACCGATGCAGAGCTCTACTCGCTTTGCGACGCGACCTACGAGCTTTTGGCTGAGGTTACGGACGACGTTACCATCACCTTCTGTATGGATAAGGACGAGCTGGAAGAGGACGCTTCCATGCACTATATCCTCAACACCGCCCGCCTTCTCGAAAAAGAATTCAAGAATGTGACGATCGACTACAGGGATGCCGTAAAAGACAACGTGTACCTTGAAAAGTACACCACCGTTTCCTCTCCCAACATCCCCACCACGAGCGTTATCGTTGAAAGCGGCACAGAGTTCCGTCTTTTCTCCTATTCCTCCTTCTTCATCACTGACACCAGCGATGAGACCTACGTTTGGGCGTATAAGGGCGAGGAGCAGTTCGTTTCCGCTATCCTTCAGGTAACGGCAGACGAAATTCCCATTGCATATTTCACTACGGGTCACGGCGAGGATCTCACCTCCGACGAGGACGCTATGGCGCTTATCCAGCTCTTCATCAACGCAGGCTATGAGGTGCTGCCCATCGATCTTTCCACCGAGGAGATCGATCCTGCGGCACGCGCCGTCGTCGTAAACAACCCTAAGTATGACCTTGGCGGGTACGAAGACGAGCACAACGGCCGCTCAGAGATCGAAAAGCTTGATGACTTCCTCGACGGTCTCGGCGCACTCTTCGTGTTCACCGATCCCGAGTACGTCGGTGGCCTTACAAACCTGAACGAGCTGCTCTACGAGTGGGGTATCGAGTTCGTTGCGGACACCAAGATCTCCGACCTTGATAATTCCGTTTCCGTTGACGGTCTCTCCGTCGTCGGTCAGTATAACACCAACGAGGACGAGCTTGCTTCCTCTATTTATAAGGAAGTTACGTCTATGTCGAATCAGCCTAAGGTTGTCTTCCGCGACGCTGCTCCCATCAAGCACGTATACACTGAAAAGACCTTCGGCGTTGACGTGAGAAACGTCTCCGACGTTTTCGTTACCGCATCCACCGCAAAGACTACGGTAGACGGAGTCACCTCTGAAACGACGGACGTATACAGCCTTATGACGATCACGCAGGAGACCCGTGTCGTCGATAACGAGTATTACACGAGCTACGTTCTTGCCACCGGTTCCTCCAATTATACCGCGTCTCAGTATCTTCTCAGCAACGTGTACGCAAATTCCGACGTTCTCTACGCTTGTATGAGAGCGTTCGGCAAGGAGCGCGTTCCTGCTGATATCGATTTCAAGGTGTTCAACGACTATGACCTTGACATTACCACAAAGGAAGCAACGGACTGGACCATAGGTCTCATCGTCGTTATGCCTCTTATCACTCTGGCTGCCTGCATCGTCGTTACCGTTAGGAGAAAATACAGATGATACGTCAGCAAAAGATCCTTATAATAACACTCGTTATCCTTTTCGCAGTCCTTCTCGTCGCTTACTTTACTTTGATCAAGCCTTTGACCGAAGAGGAAGAAACGGAAGAAGAGACCGTAAAGGTCAGCGGAAGCGAGACCCCGTCCTACGGACGTATACTTATGTTCCCCCAGGTAAAGCGCGGCGAAATGCAGTCTATGGAGGTCCATAATGAGTACGGTTCCTATAAGTTTGTCAGAAACGGCACGGGAGAGAGCGATTTTGAGCTTGAGGGATATTCCAACCTTGCATACAGCGAGGATCTTTTCGCCAAGCTCGTCGTTGCAACCGGATACGCTCTCGTTGAAAGAGTCACCGAGGAACCCACGGAGCAGCAGCTTATCGACTATGGCTTCAAGGGCGGCGATACGGAGCCCGCATACTATATCCTCACCACCACCTCCGGTGACGTTCACAAGGTAACGATCGGCAAGAAGCTCATCTCGGGTGGCGGATATTACGCTATGTACGAGGGCGTGGATACCGTTTACTATCTTGATGCATCCCTTGAGGAAACGCTTCTTCAGCCTATAACGGCTATGGTCTCTCCGCTTCTCACTGCAGGTATCGAGACCACCGACTATTATCTCATCGACGATTTTACCATCAAGCACTACGGCGACGATTTCATAACCTGCCGCAATCTCACGAGTCAGGAGCTTGCGGAAATGGAATCGACGGCTCTTGCCAAGTCTATTATGACTTATCCTGCGGAATATTCGCTTGCAACCTACTACGACCAGACACTTCAGACTATCTGCTACTATACCGGCGAAAGCGTTGCGGCGCTTGGTCTTTCCGAGGAAAATCTTGAAAAGTACGGTCTTGCAGACGCACCCTACGAGGTATCCTACGAATACGGCGGATATACCTACAAGCTGACGGCAAGCGAGCTTACCGAGGACGGCTACTACTACGTTGCAACGTCTCTTTTCAAGACCATAGTAAAGGTTCCCGCATCTGACTTTGAGTTCCTTTCCTGGGACCTTCTCCGCTGGATCGATGCGAGAGTGTTCTCCCGCAATATCAAGTTTGTTGACACTATCGAGATAAAGAGTGCTGATTACAGCGACGTATATCATCTCAGTCACTACGAGAATGAAGAGAACACGCTCTTCGTCGTTGGCGATGTTTGCGGCGAGATCGATAGTATCGCAAATTTCCGTGAGTTATATAAAACTCTTCTGCTCACAGCCATCGAAGACTATGCCCCCGAGGATGAGGATATCATCTCAGAAAAGAATTTTATGGCGTCTTTTACGGTGACGACGCTCGGAGGGGATGTGACCGAATACGGCTTCTACCGCTATTCTACAAGACGTGCCCTGCTCACAATCAACGGTGTCGGTCAGTTCTACGTCCTCGTTGACGTGCCTGAAAAGATAATAGAAGATGCGATCAAGCTCGCAAACGGCATAGAGATCGACGCATACGAGAAAAACTAAAAGAATGATCGCCCCTTGAAGGGGCGATCGTTTTCACTTTGATCAATATAACGGAGTTAAATTATGACAAAGCATGAGAAGGCGGCGAAAGAGCTGTTTTTGAACGGATATAACTGCGCGCAGGCAGTGTTCGTTGCCTTTTGCGACGAAACCGGCGTCGATCCCGAAGCGGCAACCGCCGTTTCCTCCTCCTTCGGAGGCGGGATGGGACGGCTTCGCGAGGTTTGCGGCGCCGTGTCGGGGATGTTTATGGCGGCAGGCGCCGTCTACGGCAAAAATAGCCTCTCCCCCGAGGGCAAGAAGGAGCACTACGAAAGAATACGTCAGCTGGCGGAGGAATTTCGTAATATAAACGGCACCATCATCTGCCGTGAGCTCTTGGGACTCGTGTCCGGCGAAGTCGGCGGCGATCCCGCCGAGCGGACGGTGGAATACTATCAAAAGCGTCCCTGCGCGGAGCTTGTTGCCGACGCGGCGCGTATTCTTGATATGTATATGGAGCTTTACCCCGTGAACGGCGGGGACGAATGAGAAAGGGGGAAAGAAATGAAGATATCGGGTCTGCAGAAGCTTACGCTTCTTGATTTTCCGGGTGTCGTTGCATGCACCGTCTTTTTCGCAGGCTGTGACCTGCGATGCCCCTTCTGTCACAACGCATCCCTTGTCATCCACATCGGCACCGACGGAGGCGAGATGGGGGAGGAGGAGTTTTTCAGCTTCCTCTCGAAAAGACACGGCATCCTTGAGGGCGTTGCCATCACCGGCGGCGAGCCTCTTTTACAGCCGAAAATAAAGGATTTTATCGTCCGCATCAGAGGGGAAGGCTTCAAGGTGAAGCTCGACACAAACGGCACTCACCCCGACCTGTTGGCGGAGCTTTTGTCATCGGGACTTATCGATTACGTGGCGATGGACATCAAAAACAGCCGCGAAAAATATCCTATGACGACGGGCGTTGCCATCGACACTGATAAGATCGACCGATCGATAAAAACCATAATCGCATCGGGCGTCCCTCACGAATTCAGAACGACGGTGGTGAAGGAATTTCACACCGCGGAGGACTTTTCTGCTATCGGTGAATGGATAAAGGGCGCGGACGCATATTATCTGCAGCAGTTTATGGATTCAGGAGACCTCGTGGGTGACGGAAGCAAGATGCACGCAGCCTCCGCCGAGGAGATGGAGGTCTTCGCCGCGGCGGCGAGAGCGAGCCTTTCCCGTGTGGAGCTTCGCGGCGTGAAGCAGAAATAAAAAACAAAAAGGCACCCTTTCGGGTGCCTTTAATGGTTATAAAGCTTATTTGCAAGCCTCTTCGATAGCAACTGCGACAGTTGCTGATTACCACAGGTTGTTACCTCGGTTGCTTGGGGAAAACTTTTGTAAAAGTTTTCCCCATACCCCCTTTCAAAACTATTTATTAAAAATGCTCACTAAAACTCGTTCCTCCCCCACCCCCGCGGGCGAAACAAAAAGGCACCCGAAAGGGTGCCTTTAATGTTTATGTTAGCTTATTTGGAAGCTTCTTCGATAGCAACAGCAACTGCAACAGTTATACGGAGCAACCGTGTAGGTTGCTCCTACCATGAGGGTTGTTACCTGCGCTAAACGCGAGGTGGATGCCGATGGCGGAGCGGTACACACTCCGTCCCTTGAAATGCTTATTTATTCGTAACCGTTTTCTTTTGCGCCGTACTCCGCTTGTTCTTTTGTAAAGCCATCAAATTCAAGCTGATCAATCAATTCGTCTTTGGAAAACGACATAAATTCAAGATAAGATTCTGCTGCTTTTGCTGCCTGTTCATTCCAATTTGCGCCGCAGTTATCCGTTGCGTAAGTAGCCTGTTCTTTTGTGTATTTTTCAAATTCAAGCTGATCAATCAATCCCTCATAAGAGAATGCAGAAAAGTCTAAATAAGATTCCGCAGATTTAAGAGCCTGTTCGTTCCAATCTGCACCGCAGTTATCTGCCGCATAAGTAGCCTGTTCTTTTGTGTATTTTTCAAATTCAAGCTGATCAATCAATCCCT
>CAYXHC010000077.1:0-1197 GCA_964464905.1 uncultured Lachnospiraceae bacterium | reverse complement strand
CATAAGAGAATGCAGAAAAGTCTAAATAAGATTCTGCAGCCTTTAAAGCCTGTTTATTCCAATCTGCGCCGCAGTTGTCTGCTGCAAATACCGCGTCCTCGTGAGTGTATTTTTCAAATTCAAGCTGATCAATCAACCCCTCATAAGAAAACGCAGAATAGTCTAAATAAGATTCCGCAGATTTAAGAGCATTTTTTTGTCCGGTAGTCATTTCGACTTTAGACTCGGTTTCAACGGTTTCTTCCTGTTCGGTTTCAGCGGTTTCTTCTTGTTCGGTCGTTGAGGACGTTTCCTGCTGCGAAGATTCTTCTTTATTTGTGTCGGCTTCTTTTTCGGTAGTGGAAACGTTTGACTCTGTGTTGCTGTCGCTATTCTCCCCGGTCTCTGTGCCGGTATCATTTCCGGAAGATCCGATTGCAACAATCAAAACGGCAACGATTGCCCATAACCACCATTTCTTGAAAATAGATTTCTTTTTTTTTGCGCCGCAGTGCGGACAGGTATTTGCGTTATTTGCTATTTCTTGTCCACAAGCCTTGCAATTAGTCATTCTTTTACTCATATTGATCCTTCCTATTTATGTATTATTTACTAACCGCAAGCCGTATGTTCTATGGTTATAGCGGTTATAACAGTAATTATAACACCATACGGTGCTATTGTCAACACCGTATGGTGCTTTATAGTATAATGTTCTCGTAATAATTATATATGGGCAGTGAGGATTAATGCAGATATATAAACGAGTTCGCGATTTACGCGAAGATCATGATAAGACACAGCGCGAGCTTGCCGAATATTTGAATATGCAGCTAACTGTCTATCAGCGATACGAACGCGGAGAACGTGAGTTGCCTTTATGGGCGGCTATAAAACTTGCTGACTATTATAACGTAACATTAGATTATCTCGTGGGCAGAACCAATAAGTGATATTGTGTTTGTAACGCGATTCCTAAAATGATCGTCTCTCCTCCCGCGAGTGAAAACAAAAAGAGCACCTGTGTAGGTGCTCTTTAGTTTATGTCAAATATTTTGTCGTAGGTGGTGTTTAACGCATTTTTTATTGCAATTATCTCATCAGGATAAAGATGCCGCTGACCGACTTCAATTTTTGCGACTGCACTTCGCGTTATGTCGCAGCCCTCAACTTGAAGCCTTGCGGAAAGTACCTCCTGCGTCATGTTCAAGCTTTCGC
>CAYXHC010000076.1:0-7465 GCA_964464905.1 uncultured Lachnospiraceae bacterium | reverse complement strand
CAGGATATTGAAGAACAGCACATTGAGCGTATGGCACCGTTTACCTTCTCTAAGTCAGCGGTGCTTCGGCTGCGCCGATGCACTGTTATGACCGCTTCCTCTCGCTTCTTCTCTTCCACAAAGACCCAAAATAAAAAAACTGAAGTTTCTATAACTTCAGTTTTTGTTCGTGAGAGTAGTGCATGCTTCGCTTGCATCGGATTCGAACCTACGTGGGCGTGAGCGCAAACTGATTTCGACGTCAGCGGTGCTTCGGCTGCGCCGATGCACTGTTATGACCGCTTCTTTCCCTCACCAAAAGCCAAAGTAAAAAAACTGAAGTCTCTGCAACTTCAGTTTTTCTTCCGGAGAGTGTGGGATTCGAACCCACGTGGGCTTGCGCCCTAACTGATTTCGAGTCAGCCCCGTTATGACCACTTCGATAACTCTCCGTATATAATTTCTTCGAACATTTTTGCTCCGTTTGGAGCGTGATATATTATCTCATACGGCAAAACAAAAGTCAAGAGGTTGCCAACAAAATTTCCGGCTCGTTCAACACTGGCAACACTTTAGATTGTATTTTTTCACCATTCGTGATATACTATAATACAGTCATCGTTATGTGTGACGCGAAGACAGCGGCAAAAAGTCCGCAGAGTGGCAGATCTGCGGACCGTTAGCATCGCTTTTTGTTAAACTACTGCGGGCGCCTCTTCAACAGCGGCAGACTCAGTCTCGTAGGCAGCGATTATTGCCGACTCAAGCTCTTCGCGAAAGCTTTTATTGATCGGATGGCATATATCGCGGAAGGTACCGTCTGCCACTTTCCTTGATGGCATAACGATAAAATACTTGTCCTTTGCCGATATAAGCTTTATGTCATGAATGGCAAGCTGTCCGTCAAAGGTGACTGACGCCACTGCCTTCATAGGGCCTTCGTCAAACATTTTTCTGATCTTTACGTCTGTGATGTTCATAATCTTCCTCCGTTTGTCTCATTTATGGGTCTTTTGATTCCCGGTGCTTTGTTTATGACTATATACTACACCACAGATATTAAAAAAAATGACGATACTTGCGGTATAATTTTTAACTGTTTTTTAACTTTTTCTCTAACATCCATATTTTCGGAGGACCGTCACAAAATGAACACAGAAAACACACGTTACGGCGCTCTAAAGATCAGCGAGCTTCTTGCCGACGCAAAGCGCATTTTCTTCGTTGGGATAGGCGGGATCAATATGTCGTCCCTTGCCGCTATTTCCCGTGCGAGAGGCTATGAGGTCTCAGGCTCCGACCGAAGCGTTTCCGCCAACACCGAGAGGCTGGAAAAGGACGGCATCCACGTTCACATCGGTCACTCAGCGGAAAACGTCTGCGACACCGACGCTTTGATATACACCGTTTCCGTTCCCCTTGACAATCCCGAATACGTTGAGGCAGGAAAAAGAGGGATCCCGCGGATATCGCGCGCCGACTATCTCGGTTGGCTTATGAAGAAAAGTCCCGTTCGTCTCGGCGTTTCGGGAATGCACGGAAAATCCACGGCGACCGGAATGTGCGCCTCCATCCTGCTCGCCGCCGCCTGTGATCCCACGATCTCGTCAGGCGCCGTCATCCCCGAACTGGGATGCACCTATCGCGCAGGGCACGGCGACGTTTTCCTTTACGAATCCTGCGAATACAAAGATTCCTTTCTCTCCTTTTATCCCACTATCCAGATAATACTCAACATCGACATGGATCACCCCGATTATTTCACGGGACTTTCCATGGTCAAGGACTCCTTCAAAAAGTGCCTTTCCCTTGTAGGCGACGCTGCCGTTGTAAACTGGAGCGACGCAAATGTTCGCGAGGTCTGCGAAGGCTATGGCGGCAGGCTGATACGCTATGGCACGGCAATGGACGGGGATCTTCGCCCCCGCGAGGAATACGACTGGTTCGCTGAGGATATTGAGCTTCATCCCCACGGCTCCGATTTCACCCTGGTGGGGAACGGCATCGAGTCCGTTCACATTCACCTTTCCGAGGCGGGACTCCACAACATCGACGACGCAGTTGCCGCGGCGGCGGCAACGGTACACGCCGGCATCTCCATTTCCGACGTTTGCCGCGGTCTTGAGTCCTTCCACGGTGCGGCAAGACGAATGGAGCTGACGGGACACACTCACAGCGGCGCTGAGATATATCTCGACTATGCACACCATCCCACGGAGATAAAAGCGGCGCTCACTGCCGCCAAAGGCTTTGGCGGCAAGCTCGTGACCGTTTTTCAACCCCACACCTACACTCGTACGAAGGCGCTTTTCAGCGAATTTACGGAAGCGCTTGCCATTTCGGACGAGGTGATAGTTGCAGACATATTCGCCGCCCGTGAGGCAGATATTTATGGCGTAGATTCGAAAATGCTTGCAGATGCCATCAACGGCTGCGGCGGCGACGCTTTATATTCCGGTGACATCGGCGGTGACGGCGGAGAATTCGACCGCATTGCAGACTACGCGGCGAAGAGAGTGACGGAGGGCGACGATCTGATCATTATGGGAGCCGGCTCCGTTGACAAGATAGCAAGCATCATAACGGAAAAGAGATGACAACATCTCTTTTTTGTTTTTTGTTGCACGAACATTATTATCATATTTATCATATAATACCCCTTTTCCGCTTGACAAAAAAATCCCCCTCGTTTATAATTAAAGCATCCGACAGGGAGTAGCTGACGAAAATTCGTGACGTTTGGCGTCAATACGTCGCCGTCGCTTTGCGACGGTGTCCGCCAACGTATAAGCAAAATAAGACGGTTCGCCGTCTTGGTTGTGACGGCAAGACTGTTACCGAGGACTTCTTCCGAGGTAACAGCTTTTTTCTTTGCCTGCTTCCTTTACGAAAAATCACATTATGACTATGCCGCGCACTGCGGCGAAACGGAGTATCTATGGAGATATTATACGAAAACCTGTTTAACATCACCTGGCAGATGGTTGTTATGTGGGCAATCGGCGGACTTCTCATTTACCTTGCTATTGCCAAGGATATGGAACCGACGCTTCTTCTGCCGATGGGCTTCGGCGCCATCCTCGTTAACCTTCCCCTTTCCGGCGCTATCGACCAAATCGTAGACGGTGAGCTTGTTGAAGGTCCTCTCACCACCCTCTTTGATGCCGGCATTGCTAACGAGCTGTTCCCTCTCATTCTCTTTATCGGAATCGGCGCGATGTGCGACTTCTCGCCCCTTCTTGCAAATCCGAAGCTTATGCTCTTCGGTGCTGCAGCACAGTTCGGCATTTTCTTCACCCTTTGCCTTGCATCCGTATTCTTCCCCGAGATCAAGGATGCTGCCTCCATCGCCATCATCGGTGCTGCTGACGGCCCCACCTCCATCGTCGTTGCCCAGAAGCTGGGTTCCAACTACGTTGGTGCTATAATGGTTGCCGCGTACTCCTATATGGCGCTCGTGCCTATCATTCAGCCTCCCGTTATCAAGCTTCTCACCACTGAGAAGGAACGCAAGATCCGTATGCCCTACGTTCAGCACGAGGTTTCCCGTCTGACGCGCATAATGTTCCCCATCATTATCACCGTTATCGCAGGTCTTATCGCGCCCGATTCCGTTGCTCTCGTTGGCTTCCTCATGTTCGGTAACCTTATCCGTGAGTGCGGCGTTCTCAACTCCCTCAACGAAACTGCACAGAAGGTTCTTGCAAACCTCGTTACCATCTTCCTCGGCATCACCATTGCAACGAAGATGCAGGCTGATCAGTTCCTCACCGTGAACACACTTCTCATCATCGGTCTCGGTCTTTTCGCATTCATTTTCGACACTGCCGGCGGTGTTCTCTTCGCAAAGCTTATGAACCTTTTCAGCAAGCCCGAAAAGAGGATCAACCCCATGATCGGTGCTGCCGGAATTTCCGCGTTCCCCATGTCCGGACGTGTCGTTCACAAGATGGCGCTCAAGGAAGACCCCCAGAACTTCATTCTCATGCAGGCGATGGGTGTCAACGCTTCCGGTCAGATCGCATCCGTTATCGCGGGCGGTCTCATCCTCAGCTTCTTCGGCTGATCATAGTTTAGAAAAGGAGCGCAAAACAATGTATTTTGAAATTATGAATTTTGTTACCAACCTCAAATATATGGGGCTCGGCATGCTCGGGATCTTCATAGTTATGGGCGTTATAATCGCTGTTACGATGATCCTTGACAAGGCGACTGCCAAGAAGGAAGAGGAATAACGGTAAAAACGAAAGCGAGTCGAAAGACTCGCTTTTTTGTTTTTGTGGGAGACACAAAAGGAAGTCTTTCAAGGGAAAAGTGCTTCCCATAAAGTTTTGAAAAACATAGCATGCTTTAATGTAGCGCACGGCGCTGACGCGTTTGGCCGCACTTTTTGCCACGGCGAATCTACAAAACGACCGTACACCACCGCGGAGTGGGATGAGCAGGAAACGCACGTGACACGTTAGGTGCTGATAAGCGTTCGCTTTTCGTAACAACTGTGGAAAACTGATATCTAAAGTGAACGCGATACATCAGTCACAGGAGGGGAAAGCAGTCCTCCCGTATGTTTGTTAAAGCTGTCGCTCCGCACCGCACGATAGATTTTTGCGGCAAAATATGATTCGCAAACTACCGCTTAGTGCTAACAACCGCGTCACTATCGCTTATTGCTTACATTGCTCCGCGGAGAAATCCTGCCATCTCTTGCTTGTCTCACCGCGAGGGGTGGTGTGGAATGTTTTGAAAGGAGAGGAGGGGTAAAGCGGTGCGGTTCCACCGCATCACACCCATCTTCTCCTTTCAAATGGCACTTTTGCTGCACTTTTGCAGCCAGGGGCAAAAGTACGAAAAGACGCGTAGCGCTTGTGCGCTAAAATGAGGTTTGCTGTATTCACATAAACAAAGAAAGAGGTGCTTTGCACCTCTTTTTCTTTAGCTTAAAAATCTCACTGCTGCGAGAGCGGCGGATGCGCCGTCTGCAACAGCTGTTGCCATCTGACGGACCATTTTCGTTCTGCAGTCACCGGCAACGAAGATTCCGGGAGTTTCACCGCAGCAGGTCTCGTCCGACATAAGATATCCGTTATCATCAAGGCTTGAAAGCTCTCGGAAGGGCTCGTTTTTTGGCTCAAGTCCGATAGCAACGAAGGCGCCGTCGCAAATAAGGCGGTTGATCTCGTCGGTTTCGGTCTTTTTGATGTTGAGGCCTTCGAACTCACCGTCTCCGATGATGGAATCGACGGTAACGCCGTATATAACGGTAACGTTTTCGCGTGCCAGAACAGCGTCGCGGAGCTTTGCCTCACCCGTGAGAAAATCAAGATTCTGAAGCACAGTTACGTGCTCGCAAACGTCTGAAAGTGCGATGGCTTCGATGAGGGCGGAATTTCCGCCGCCCACAACGGCAACCTTTTTGCCGCTGTAGAAAGCGCCGTCGCAGGTTGCGCAGAAGGAGATACCACGTCCGATAAAGTCCTCCTCACGGGAGATACCGAGACGGCGGTGACGTGCGCCCGCGGCGATTATGACCGCCTTCGCTTCGTATTTATCCTCGCCGCAAAGAACGGTCTTTACGTAGTCGGGAGCGTCGCCCTCGGTGAGCGCCGTCACCTCTGCGAGCTCAATTTCTGCGCCGAGAGCCAACGCCTGAGACACCATTTTGTCTGCAAGCTCCGCGCCGGAAACGGACTCAAATCCGGGGTAATTCTCTATGCAGGGGGAAAACGCCATCTGTCCGCCGAAGGCTTCCTTTTCGATGATAAGCACGGACTTTTCCGCGCGACGCGCATAAATAGCCGCCGTGAGACCGGCAGGACCTGCGCCAACAATAATTATATCGTACACAGCTTTATTCTCCACATATAGATGTTTTATATAGATGTTTTTCTCCGGCACGAGACTTTCGCTTCGTGCCGGAGCTATCGAACCAGATGATTTACTTGGCAGCTTCGCCTTCAAGATAACGCTTCACGTTGGAAACGCCTGCATACTTGGTAGCTTCGCCGTTGCTTACCACAACGAGTGTGGGTGCCTGTCTGATCTCAAATTCACGCACGAGCTCGGGATTCTCCTCAGCCAGGAACTTTTCGAAGGAAACTCCCTTGCGGTCCAGCATCGCAGTTGCAATCTTGCAGTTGGGGCAGGTTGCGGTAGTGAAGAGGTAGAGCGCGCTCTCACCGGAGGTGACCTCGACGGCTTCCTCAACGGGGACGTCCTTCACTTCCTTTGCTCCGTCCATGCTCTTGACTGCGTCTTCAAGCTGTCCGGAAACGTCATATTCAACTCTGTCGCGGAACTCCTGTGCCTTGCCGTTGTTCCAGTTGCGAACGGGACGGTAATAGCCGGTGATACGGCTGTATACCTCGGTGTCTCTGCCGCAGTGCGGGCAAGTGAATTCCTCGCCGGAGATATATCCGTGATCGGGGCAGATGGAGTACGTGGGAGACATCGTGTAATAGGGGAGCTTGTAGTTTTCCGCGATCTTGCGAACGAGTGCGGCAGTGGACTTCCAATCGGGGAGACGCTCGCCGAGGAACGCATGGAAAACGGTACCGGAGGTGTAGAGGGTCTGGAGCTCATCCTGAATATCGAGAGCGGAGAAGATATCGTCTGTGTAGCCAACGGGGAGGTGAGAGCTGTTGGTGTAGTAGGGCACGCCGGATTCTTCGTTCGCGGTGATGATATCGGGATAGTGCTTCTTATCGTGCTTTGCAAGGCGATAGGAGGTGGATTCTGCAGGAGTTGCTTCAAGATTATAAAGGTCGCCGTACATTTCCTGATAATCGGAGAGGCGCTCACGCATATGGTTGAGCACGTTCTTGGTGAATTCCTGCGCTTCTTTGTTGGTGAGATCCTTACGGAGCCACTTTGCATTAAGGCAAGCCTCGTTCATACCAACGAGACCAATGGTGGAGAAATGGTTATCGAAGGTTCCAAGATAACGCTTGGTGTAGGGGTAAAGACCTGCGTTGAGAAGCTTGGTAACGACGGTACGCTTTGTTTTGAGGGAACGGGCAGAGAGATCCATCATGTGGTCAAGGCGTTCGTAGAACTCCTTTTCGTCCTTGGAAAGGTACGCAATACGGGGAACGTTGATGGTTACAACGCCGATGGAGCCGGTAGATTCGCCGGAGCCGAAGAAGCCGCCGGACTTCTTGCGAAGCTCACGAAGGTCAAGACGGAGGCGGCAGCACATGGAGCGAACGTCGGAGGGTTCCATATCGCTGTTTATATAATTGGAGAAGTAGGGAGTGCCGTACTTCGCCGTCATTTCGAAGAGAAGCTTATTGTTTTCAGTCTCAGACCAGTCGAAGTCTCTGGTGATGGAATAGGTGGGGATAGGATACTGGAAGCCGCGGCCGTTTGCGTCGCCCTCGATCATAATGTCGATGAACGCGCGGTTTACCATATCCATTTCAGCCTTACAGTCGCCGTAGGTGAAATCCATCTCCTTGCCGCCTACGATAGCGGGCATATTTTCAAGGTC
>CAYXHC010000075.1:0-7583 GCA_964464905.1 uncultured Lachnospiraceae bacterium | reverse complement strand
TGGCAAAGCGTGTTGGCGTTGACGGCGTGAGATATTACGCCCTCTCCGAGATGCCCTACGCATCTGACGGAAGCATCACCTGGGAATCTGTTGTGAACAGATATAACACCGATCTTGCAAACAACCTTGGCAACCTCGTTCAGCGTACACTTTCCATGGCGAAAAAGTACTTTGACGGCATCGTTCCCGAACCCGATGAGGAGACCGAGCTTGACCGCGAGCTGAAGGCGGCATTTGCCGACGCCGTTACCAAAGTATACGACGATATGCTTTCCTATCACGTTGCAGACGCTGCGGAGGATATCTTCACAGCTCTCCGCCGCGCAAATAAGTATATAGACGAAACGACTCCCTGGTCCCTTGCAAAGGGCGGTGAGGCTGAATACAAGAGACTCGGCACCGTTATCTATAACCTTCTTGAGGCTATCAGAATAGCAGCCGTGCTTCTTATTCCCTTCATTCCCGCAACAGCCGAGGACATCCTTTCCCAGTTGAACACCGAGGAGAGAGACTACGATACTCTTGAAAACTTCGGAAGTCTCGTTGCCGGCAGACCCACTGGTGAAGCGAAGGCGCTCTTTGCGCGCATCGACGAGGCGAAATTCCTCGCTGAGATCGAGGCTGAACGTCAGGCAATGATCAAGGCGGCTGAGGCTGAAGCGAAAAAGCTTGAAAAACCCGAAGGGGTGGCGCAGATCGGCATTGAGGACTTTATGAAGGTCGAGCTTCGCACGGCGCAGATCCTTGAATGTGAGCGTGTGCCTAAGGCGAAGAAGCTTCTGAAGCTGAAGATCGACCTCGGATACGAGACCCGCACCGTTGTGTCAGGTATTGCGAAATGGTATGAGCCCGAGGCGCTTGTCGGCAGGAAGATAATAGTCGTTGCAAATCTCAAGCCTGCAGTTCTCTGCGGTATTGAGAGCAACGGTATGATCCTTGCTTCCGGCGAGGATGAGGTCCGCGTTGTATTCCTCTCCGAGGATACTCCTCTCGGCGAAAGAGTTCGATAATATATAAGCGGGCTTCATACGATGATACTTTTTGATTCCCACGCCCATTACGATGATGGCAGATTCAATGCCGAGTACGAGGGCGGCGCTGTGGCGGCGCTTCGAGATGCGAAGCTTTGCGGCGTTATGAATATCGTTAATTCCGGTGCGTGCCTTGAGACCTCAAGGCATTCGCTGGAGCTTGCCGAGCTTTCGGCAAAGGATGGGGAGCTTCCCGATATATATGCTTCCGTTGGCATACACCCCTCGGAGACTGATTCTTACGAGTTTCTCGCCGAGGCTATGGCGGAGCTTGAAGGGATGCTTACTCACCCTCGTGCCGTTGCCGTTGGTGAGATCGGACTTGACTATCACTATCCCGAAACGGATAAGGAGGCTCAGCACGAGCTTTTTGTGGCTCAGCTTGAGCTTGCACGCAAGCATAAGCTTCCCGTCGTTATACATTCCCGTGACGCACACGGTGACACGTTTGACGTTTTGAAAAATTATCAGGACTTAAGACTGATGCTCCACTGCTATTCGGGCAGCGCTGAGATGGCGAAACAATATTCCGACATGGGATTCTATTTTTCCTTCGGAGGTGTGCTGACCTTCAAAAATGCAGTGAAGTCCCGCGAAGCGGCGGCTGTGATACCGAAAGAAAGACTGCTCCTTGAAACGGACTGCCCTTATCTTGCGCCCGTGCCCCATCGCGGCAAGCTCAACTTCTCGGGTTATATGCCATATACGGCGGCAGCGCTCGGCGAGGCTGTCGGCGTTACGGCGGATGAGGCGGCGTTTTTAACGTCTTGTAATGCGAAAAGGTTTTTTGACATAAAATAAAGCATCTGACTGCGGATATTATCGGAAAGGAGGACGTTTTTCGCTATGAGAATAAAAATGAAAGACACGGGAAACAACGCGAACGGCAAAGTCGTCGTTACAGCCGTGATGATTGTGCTCATAATAATGGCGACTGTGTATTTTGTCAGCGCCCAGTTTAGGCCGGACGGGAGCGATGTTGAAGATGCATACAAATATGAAACGTTCGCCGATGAGACCGATGCCGGGGATACCGCGGATGACGTCGAGGACAAGACCGACGCAGAGAATGATGACGATCTGCAGGAAGGCGGTGCATCCGGCGGCTCCGAGGAGACCGAGGAGACCGAGGAGACTGCGGATATGGAAAATTGTGAGCATTCATGGAACGATGCTGATTGTGACTCGCCTATGACGTGCTCACTTTGCGGAAAAACCGAGGGTGAGCCGTTGGGCCATGTCTGGCGCGAAGCTACCTGCATATCTCCGCGATACTGTTCCGCTTGCGGTACCGTTGACGGAGGTGAGCTTGGACATGAATGGACGGAGGCGACCTGCACGGAGGCGCAGACCTGTTCCCGATGCGGAGAGGTTCAGGGGGTACCTCTCGGTCACGACCTGAGTGCCGCCACCTGCACCGAAGCAAGTCGGTGCAACAGATGCGGCGAGGTTGAAGGCGATGCGGCAGGTCATAAGTGGAAGGACGCTACCTGTACGGAATCGAAGCGGTGTTCCCGATGCGGCGAAGAGAAGGGAGACCCCCTCGGTCACGAATGGAAGGCGGCAACCTGCACAAAGCCGGAGACCTGTTCACGATGCAGTGAAACGAAGGGAGATGCGCTGGGTCACGATTGGAAGGACGCCACTTGCACGAAGGCAAAGCGTTGCTCCCGATGCGATAAGACGAGCGGTTCTCCTCTCGGACACAAATACAGCGGCGGTTCTTGCACGGTCTGCAAAGCAACCGACCCCGATTATGACAGCAGTGACTCCGGTTCCGTTGCGGACGGATCAAAGCCAATATACATAAATGATAAAAAAACCGATGTCACCGCCATTGCGGTGGACGGACAATACTATGTTTCGGTCGGAGCTTTTGCTAAGGCGGTGGACCCTGATACGAGCTTTGAGATATCGGATAACGGAAGTACCTGCACCGTAAGCGCGAAGGGGATCGACATTAAAGCGGTAAAGGGCAAAATATACGTTGAAGCGAACGGACGGGCTTTGCCTTCGTCTAAGCTTTCCGCCGACAGCGGAAAGGTCACGGCGCCTCTTGACATTATGGCAAAGGTCTTCTCGGTGAGAGTGACATATTCCGACGATCGCGTTATAGTTTCCGAATCTGACGGATACATAAAGAGCGGAGATGATATTTACGATGCTGATGCGCTCGATCTTCTGTCCCGCGTTATAAACAGCGAGGCTGGTGAGGAGTCGTTTAACGGTATGCTTGCTGTAGGTGCAGTAATTATGAACCGTGTCGGCAGCTCTGAGTTTCCGAGCACGGTCTACGCCGTCATATACCAGAAGAATCAGTTTTCCGTTGTGGATACGGACGCATTTTTGGAGGATCCCAACGAGCTGAGCGTTATTGCAGCTAAAATGTGCCTTGAAGGCTATCGGTACGATAAGAGAGTGTTGTTTTTCGATTCTACAGGTAATGCATGGGCATCCAAAAACAGAAATTTCCTTTATAAGATCGGAAATCATTATTTCTACGATTGAAGAGATAAAGCACGGAATTGCTCCATGCATTCTTAGCAGAGAAAACAAAAACACCACCAAGGAATGTTTCTTTGGCGGTGTTTTTGTCGGTGGGAACTTGCGGAAAGGCTCACTCCGAGAGGGGCACCCGACGGAGTCGGGTGAGGGAGAGTGCGTTGAAATGAAGTTAACACAAATCTAAAGTCGCGCGGGCTGCTTCTGTCACGCTCCGCGAGAACCCCAAAGCTCGCCAACTCGCTTCGGGGAACCCTGCAGCGTGCCTCCTTCCTCTCGGAGTAAGGCTATTTAATTTTACCGCAGATTTTGCTGATCATCCGTTTCGTGCTTTTTTCTATGTGAAAATTAAAAAAGACGCTATGTGAGTGTAGCGTCTTTTCATCTCTTTGGTTATGCGAGCTGGGAGAGAGCCTTGGTGAACTGGCTCTTCTTGCGAGCAGCGGTGTTCTTGTGGATGATTCCCTTAGCAACACCCTGGTCGAGCTTCTTAACAGTTTCGCGATAGATAACGGAAGCGGCTTCCTTGTCACCTGCTTCGAGAGCAGCCGTGTACTTACGGATGGAAGTGTGAAGAGCCGACTTGAACATTCTGTTCTGAAGGTTCTTCTTCTCGCTTACGAGAACGCGCTTTTTAGCTGACTTAATGTTAGGCATGGCTTACCTCCTATGATAGTTTCGGTTTCTATATCTGCAGATGAACTGCCGACGCCTGAGAGGGTGCGTCGAGCGCATTCTTGCTTCACAATATGATATAATAGCACGGAAAAGGGAAAATAGCAATACCTATTTTGAAAAAAACGAATCTTTTTTTGCGGGAGGGGTGTTTTACGTTAGAATTTACAAAAAATTAATATGTAAAAAGACAGTAAAAGAATAAAAAACAAAGTGTAAATATGTGCGCTGAAGAGACGGTTTTTGTAATATTTATTAAATACCGCTTGACTTTTTGGGGGCGGGGTGATACAATACTAAACTGCATCGTTTTGCGTTTATATATATTATTTATATATAATATTTCCGTTTATAATATACTTGTAATAAAACGAAGGAGTGACAAACCAAGATGGTAAAACCCCACAAGCTCGGCAGAAACACTCGAATGAGTTTCTCGAAGATCGATGAGGTTCTTGAGATCCCGAATCTTATCGAGGTGCAGAAAAAGTCTTTTGACTGGTTCGTTAAAGAGGGTATCATGGAAGTGTTCCGCGATATCTCGCCCATTTCGAACTATTCGGGTAACCTTTTGATCGATTTCGTTTCGTACAATCTCGAATCGAAGCCGAAGTACACTGTTGAAGAGTGTAAGGATCACGACGCCAACTACGCCGCACCTCTCAAGGTGAATGTTCGTCTTACCAACAAGCAGACCGGTGAGGTTAAGCAGTCTGAGATCTTTATGGGCGATTTCCCGCTCATGACTGAAAAGGGTACGTTCGTTATAAACGGCGCCGAAAGAGTTATCGTTTCTCAGATCGTGCGCTCTCCCGGAATCTATTACGATTCCTCTATCGACAAGACCGGCAAGCGGCTTTTCACGGCTCAGGTCATCCCCTACCGCGGCGCGTGGCTTGAATACGAAACCGACGTAAACGATATCTTCTACGTTAAGATCGACAAGAACAGAAAGCTTCCCATTACCGTACTCATCCGCGCTCTCGGCATCGAGACCGACCGCGATATCGTTGAATACTTCGGTGAAGAAAAGCTTCTCGTTGAGTCCGCCCGCAAGGATGAGCTCACGAAGCAGGCTCTTGAAAACCACACCACTGAGGGTGAAGAGGCTCTCAAGGAGATCTATAAGCGTCTCCGTCCCGGCGAACCCGCCATCGTTGAAAGCGCACAGATCCTCATCAACAATTCTTTCTTCGATCCCAAGAGATACGACCTTGCTGCTGTCGGCCGTTATAAGTTCGACAAGAAGCTTGCTCTCGCTCTCCGTATCAAGGGCGGTAAGCTTGCGGCTCCCGTTGTGAGTCCTCTCACCGGTGAGATCGTTGCTGAGGCAGGCGAAGAGCTTACCTTTGAACGCGCTACCGAGATCGAAAATTCCTGCGTAAACGAAGTTTACCTTGAAGCAGCAGACGGTACCGCCGTTAAGGTATTCTCCAACGGTACCGTTGACCCCGTTAACGTTCTCGGATATTCTCTCGTTGACTGCGGCGTTACCGAAAAATGCGATTTCGCCGTTCTTTCCTCCATCATTGAAGAAGCAGACGGCGACGAGGAGGCTATCAAGACTCTCGTTAAGCGCAGGATCAACGAGCTCTGCCCCAAGCACATCACAAAGGCAGACATTTTTGCAACCGTTAACTATCTGCTCAACCTCACCCACGATATCGGTACCACCGACGACATCGACCACCTCGGCAACCGTCGTCTCCGTTCCGTCGGTGAGCTTCTGCAGAATCAGTTCAGGATCGGTCTTTCCAGAATGGACAAGAACATCAAGGAAAAGATGTCTATTCAGGATAACGAGACCGTAACTCCCCAGCAGCTTATCAACATAAGACCCGTTACCACCGCTATCCGTGAGTTCTTCGGTTCTTCGCCGCTTTCGCAGTTCATGGACCAGAATAACCCCTTGGCAGAACTGACTCACAAGCGCCGTCTTTCCGCACTGGGACCCGGCGGTCTCTCCCGTGACCGCGCATCCTTCGACGTTCGTGACGTTCACTATACTCACTACGGAAGAATGTGCCCTATCGAGACGCCTGAAGGCCCGAACATCGGTCTTATCACATATCTTTCCACGTATGCGCGCATCAGCGACTACGGCTTTATCGAGGCTCCCTACCGCAAGGTTGAGCACATTACCGATCCCGAAACGGGCAAGGTGAAGAGCCGTGTTACCGATGAGATCGTATATATGACCGCTGACGTTGAGGATAACTATGTTGTGGCACAGGCAAACGAGCCCCTTGATGAGGGATCCTGCTTCATCAACCGCCGTGTCGCTGCCCGCGACCGCGCAGAGATCACGGAAGTTCCTCATGAAAACATAGATTTTATGGATGTTTCTCCGAAGATGGTCGTTTCCGTTGCTACGGCGATGATCCCCTTCCTTGAAAACGACGACAACTCCCGCGCACTTATGGGCTCGAACATGCAGAAGCAGGCGGTTCCGCTTCTCGTTACCGACTCTCCTATCGTCGGTACCGGTATGGAATATAAGGCTGCTATGGACTCCGGAGTTGTTATTATCGCCGAAGAAGGCGGCTTCGTCGAGCGTGTTACCGCTGACGACATCACCATTCACGGCGATTCCGGTGTTAAGAAGACTTATCACCTCACCAAGTTTAAGCGCAGCAACCAGGGAACGTGCATTAACCAGCGTCCTATCGTTAAGGTGGGCGAAAGAGTTGAAGCAGGCGAATGCATCGCAGACGGTCCCGCTACGTCCAACGGTGAGATATCCCTCGGCAAGAATGCCCTCATCGGCTTTATGAGCTGGGAAGGCTACAACTACGAGGACGCCGTACTTCTTAACGAACGTCTCGTCCGCAACGACGTTTACACGTCTATCCACGTGGAGGAATATTCCCACGAAGCAAGAGAAACCAAGCTCGGACCGGAAGAGATCACCCGCGAGATCCCCAACGTTGGCGACGACGCTCTCAAGGATCTCACTGCTGACGGTATCGTTAAGGTTGGTACCGAGGTAAGAGCCGGCGATATTCTCGTAGGTAAGGTAACTCCCAAGGGTGAGACCGAGCTTACCGCAGAAGAAAGACTTCTCCGCGCCATTTTCGGCGAGAAGTCCCGTGACGTAAGAGACACCTCTCTCCGTCTGCCTCACGGCGAAGCCGGCGTCGTTATCGACGTTAAGGTGTTCTCGCGTGAAAATGACGATGATCTGGCTCCCGGCGTTACTAAGGTAGTGAGAGTTTACATCGCACAGAAGAGAAAGATCTCCGTGGGCGACAAGATGGCAGGACGTCACGGTAACAAGGGTGTCGTTTCCCGCATCATGGCTCCCGAAGATATGCCCTTCCTCCCCGACGGCACGCCCCTCGATATCGTTCTGAATCCTCTGGGCGTTCCTTCTCG
>CAYXHC010000074.1:4663-8133 GCA_964464905.1 uncultured Lachnospiraceae bacterium | reverse complement strand
ACTTGAACCCATGACCTACCGGGTATGAACCGGTTGCTCTAGCCAACTGAGCTATTCCGCCACGTGCTCGCGTGCATCCGCAGGAGCCTTGTTATTATAACAGAATGATTTCTGCTTGTCAACACATATTTTCAAAAAAATAAAAATATTTTTTTGTTCACGAATGGAAGGTTATGAAGGCGGTCTTTGTCTCTTTTTATCGGTAATAAGCTCTTTTTTTGAAACACTTGAAAACTTGACTGATTTAATATATAATACTATTGAGAGTACTATTGCTAAACGAGAAGGAGAAGAAAGATGGCGTACGTGTTCCGTGGCGGAATATACTTTGGTGAGAATAAATCAAAAAAAATCAAGATCGAGCGTCTCACACCACCCGAGACATTACGCATTCCTATGTCGGTACGTAACGGCATAGCCGTTACACCTCTCGTTTCCGTCGGCGACACCGTTCTTCGCGGCGCCGTTATCGGCAACGGGGAGAGCGAAGCTTCGCTTCCCGTTCATTCTCCCGTTTCGGGTGTTGTCAGCGCAATTGGTGAGATCACGCTTCCCAATGGCGAAAAAACGGCGTTTGTTGAAATCAAAAATGACTCAAAGTATACGGTATCGCCGGATATAAAAAAATGCGAAAAGCGGCTTGCTGAGTGCGAAAGCGATGAGATCGTAGGGATAGTACGAGGCGCAGGTATAGTTGCTGAAGACGGTATCCCTGCACATGAAAAGATAACCGCCTCCCTTGGCAACGCTGAAGTATGTATTCTTAACTGTGTTTTTGACGAGCCCTACGTTTCGGGTGTGAATCGTCTTCTCACAGAGAACCCTTCGGCTGTGATCAACGGATTCAAGATAATATTGAAGGCTCTCCGTCTTCGTCGCGGTATCATTGTTATCGGCGAAGGCAGCTCTGTTGCCATCAGGCGGCTGAATTTCCTTTTGCGTCGTGATAAGCTGATAAAGGTCACCGCAGTGCGCTCAAAATATCCCGGTGGCAGTCCCCGTGAGGTGGTGTATTCCGTAACGGGACGCGAGCTTCGCGAGGGCGAAACACCCGAGGCTGCAGGGTGCGTTATATTCGACGCTCTCACAGCGGCAAACATATATTCCGCATTTGCGTCGGGAATGCCCTATGTTTCCCGCGTTGTTTCTTTGGACGGCGACGCATTTGACCGTCCGAGAAACCTTCTCGTTCCTATCGGAACGAGTTTTTCCGACCTGATCGCCTATGCAGGCGGACTTAAAAAAGAAGCCTCACTTATTATTGACGGCGGTCCTTTCAGAGGGAACGAATGCGAGGATATGAATGCTGTCGTAACGAAAACGACGACGGCGGTTCTCATTTTCAGTAAAGATGAGACCGAAAGCTATTCACAGCCGCCGGCATGCATAAGATGCGGACGCTGCCTCAACGTTTGCCCCGCAAAGCTCTATCCTGCCAGCATATATAAATATGTAACGGAAGGTAAGCTTGAGCGTGCGATTCGTTCGGGAGCGTTTGCCTGCGAAATGTGCGGAGCGTGCTCTTACGTTTGCCCCGGAAAGCTGCCTATAACCGAATCTATACGTCGTATGAGAGCGGAATATGAGCGATCCGTCGGGACGAGTCCCGATAAAGATGAGGCGGAAGCATCGGTTGGCGACGCTGCCGAAGCTGAAGCTGTACAAGCGAAAGAACACGACGGTAACACGGAGGTGGAAGCGTGAACGAAACAAACATCAGCTTCGTGAGCCGTGCGCCTCACGTAAAGCATCCTGATAATAACAGGACGGTCATGGCAGACGTGCTCATAGCACTTATTCCTGCTGCTGTCTGGAGCGTGTATGCATTCGGTATCCGCGCACTTTATATCATTGCCGTATCCGTGCTCACAGCGACGGCAACGGAAACGGTATTTGCCGTACTAAGCCGTAAATATGTAACGATAGGCGATCTTTCTGCCGTCGTTACTGGAGTGCTGCTTGCAATGTGTCTTCCGGTGACAGTGCCCCTTTACGTGCCCGTTATCGGTTCGGCTTTTGCCGTTGGCATCGTTAAGTGTGTATTTGGCGGACTTGGCGGTAATTTTCTCAACCCTGCTCTTTCGGGGTTTGTGTTCTTGAAGCTGGCATTTCCGCGTGTGATGGGAATATACTCCGATCCGTTAACGGATACGCTGACGGGCGCAACGCCTCTTTCCTCACTGAAAGAGGGGCTTCTGCCCGAAGAATCTATTTATGATATTTTGACGGGAAACGTCGCCGGTGCTATCGGTGAAGTCTCTACTGTGCTTCTTTTTGCGGGTGGGATATACCTTATTGCGCGCGGCATCGTAAGCTGGCATATTCCGGTTTCGTATATCGTTACTGTCGTTATTTTGACGATAGCCTTTCCGCAAAACGTAAACGGTATATCGTTTGCTATATGCGAGGCTTTGTCCGGCGGTCTTTTCCTGGGCGCATTCTTCATGGCGACCGACCCCGTGACAACTCCTATAACCGGTATGGGAAAATTTATTTTCGGAATTATTTGCGGCGCCGTTACCGTTCTTTTACGTTATTACGGTTCTTCCACAGAGGGGGTTGCCGTGGCGATCCTTTTTGCCAATGTGCTGACGGGAGTTATCGACAGGATAACTCTGCCCCGCAGATTCGGAAGAAGAGAAGCATCTGCCGAGAGCGCTTCCGGGGAAAGAGATCTCGGTGAAACGGAGGCAGTATGATGAATGGATCAAAGCTTGCACGCGCTCTTTCCGTTTTGGTACCGCTGGTTATAATGCTTACAATAGCGGGGGCGTCTTTGGTCGTTGCCGGTTTTGCTAAAGATCGCACGGAGACTACCGCTTCCCAATCGACACCTTCAGAGAGTAATCGCCCCGTGAACACTTCCCGTCCGGTAATCAACGGCACGGAAGCCACGTCAACCGAACTCGACGGTCAGACTCCCGACGACAACAGCGAAAGCGACCTGAGCGGAGAAACAACGTTGCCTGATGAGAGTGTCGGAGACGATAATACCGACACCGGCGTCGATATCGACGATGGCGATGACGAAAACGAAAACGAAAACGATGGTGAAGATCGTCTTTCTATTAAAAATCCTGCCCAAACGACGGTGCTTGAAACCACAGTGGAACGCTTACCGGTAGAAACGGAGGAAACGACAGCTGAGGAAACGACGGCTGAGGAAACGACAGCTGAGGAAACGACAGCCGAGGAAACGACAGCCGAGGAAACGACGGCTGAGGAAACGACAGCTGAGGAAACGACGGCCGAGGAAACGACAGCCGAGGAAACGACGGCTGAGGAAACGACGGCTGAGGAAACGACGGCTGAGGAAACGACGGCTGAGGAAACGACAGCCGAGGAAACGACGGCTGAGGAAACGACGGCTGAGGAAACGACGGCTGAGGAAACGACGGCTGAGGAAACGACAGCCGAGGAAACGACGGCTGAGGAAACGACGGCTGAGGAAACGACAGCCGAGGAAACGA
>CAYXHC010000074.1:0-4563 GCA_964464905.1 uncultured Lachnospiraceae bacterium | reverse complement strand
CGACGGCTGAGGAAACGACAGCCGAGGAAACGACGGCTGAGGAAACGACGGCTGAAGAACCCGCTGTAATAACGGAGGCAACTGTATGATGAGTGTTATAAAGCTTTGTCGGGACACTCTGTCCCGAGACAGGCTTTTAGCCACAGTTCTCGGAAGCGCGTCAACATTGGCTCTTGCCACCGTGAACGTAAGATCGGCACTTTATGTTTCAGCAGCCGTGTTCGTTATGCTCACCTTAGCAACTGCCGCAGCCCTGCCACTTTATAAGTTTACCGGAAAGCAAGGTGTTGAAGCTGTATATTTTACGCTTTCCGCTATGATCGCCATGTCATTTGCAACGCTTTCTACACATTTCGATCTTTTGGAAAGTGACAGCGTCGCAAAGGTCATGGTGCTCACCGTTGCCGGCGGTTTTATCGCAGGTCGCGTACCCGAAAGTGATGCGTCCGTCGTATCCCCGATCCTCGATTCGGTCGTTACCGGTGCCGTGTTTGCATTAATTTCGGTATCTATGGCCGTTGTACGCGAGCTTTTGGCGTACGGCACACTTGCGGGGCGTTCCGTAGCCGATATCTCTCTGCCCATAGCGGAAAGACCTGCATTCGGACTTATGATGCTCGGTGTCGTCGCCATGCTGATCAATGTTATTTTTGTTGTCATCCGCTCGGTGCGGTTGAAGATGAACAACAGAGAGAAGGAGGTCACAGCGTCTGATGAATGAACTTCTTTCTACCGTTTTCACGGTTATCATCGCCGAAAACGCGGTGTTCGTCTCGATGTGCGGCGTAGACAGACTTCGTGATTTTTCCGATTCTCCCCGTCAGGCGGCTCTGTCGGGCGTATTTCTGACTTTGGTATCGTCCGTATCCGCTGTGATACTTTGGCTCCTGATGTCTGTTGTGGACGATGACGCTTCCGTTTATTCCGTTTTCGCGGCGCCCGTCGTTGCCGTGCTTGTATCGTTTGGTATAGGATACTTTTTCAAAAAAGTATTGCCGGCCGCTTACAGTCAGTTTAAACGCTACATATCTGCGCTGACGGTGAACTCAGCTGTCAGCGGAATCGTGTATACGACTATCGGCGAAGGCTTTGGACTTTCCGAAATCGTTATTGCCGCTGTTTTATCATCTCTTGGCGCTGTATTTGCTTACGTTTTATTTGCCGTTATATGGGATGGTATACCCGCATCAAAGCAATCTGCCGCCTTGCGCGGCATACCAACGCTTCTTTTGGCAGCGGGACTGATCGCGATGGTGTTCTCGGGATTTTCCGGAATGAGAATATGATCGCCGCCTTATAAAATCGTTAAAAAATCTTAATATATGGAGGAACCCAACCTATGACTACCGGAATCTATTCCGTACCTACACCTAAAAATGAACCAATTCGAGGCTATATGCCCGGATCGCCCGAGAGAGCGAGCCTTAAAGCAGAGCTTGCGCGTCAGTCCGCAGAGATCGTAACGATCCCACTTATCATTGGTGGCAAGGAGGTCTACACCGACACGTACGCCGAGATAGTAATGCCTCACGATCACAAGCACGTTATCGCACGCTACTGCGTCGCAGGCAAAGACGAGCTTTTGGCTGCCGTTGACGCCGCTATCGCTGCAAAAGCAGAGTGGGATAAGATCTCGTGGGAACACCGCGCCGCGATCTTTCTTAAAGCAGCTGACCTTCTCGCCGGTCCTTACCGTGATAAGATCAATGCGGCAACGATGCTCGGGCAGAGCAAAACCGTTTTTCAGGCGGAGATCGACTCTGCCTGCGAGCTTGCCGACTTTTTCCGCTTTAATGTTCACTGTGCAGAATCTATCTATCGCCAGCAGCCCAACAGCGTTGACGGTGTGTGGAACAGAGTAGAATACAGACCTCTTGACGGCTTTGTAATGGCGATCTCTCCCTTTAACTTTACCTCAATCGGCGGCAATCTTCCCTGCGCTCCGGCGATCATGGGCAATACGGTTCTCTGGAAGCCTTCGTCTACAGCCGTTCGCTCCAACTATATTATCATGGAGATCCTGCATGAAGCCGGTCTGCCCGAAGGAGTTATCAACTTTATCCCCTGCCGTGGTTCCGAGGTGAGCAAGTATGTTCTCACGCATCCCAAGATGGCGGGCTTCCACTTCACAGGCTCCACGGAAGTTTTCTCCGGTGTATGGAAGACGGTCGGCGAAAACATCAAGACGTACGAATCTTATCCCAGACTTGTTGGTGAGACCGGCGGCAAGGATTTTATCTTCGCTCATAATTCCGCTAACGTTGATGCTCTCGCGGCCGCTATGGTAAGAGGTGCATACGAATATCAGGGGCAGAAGTGCTCTGCCGCTTCTCGTGCGTTTATTCCCGCCTCCATCTGGGCGGAGGTGAAGGAAAAGGTCACCGCTATCGTTAGCCGCCTCAAGGTCGGCGACGTTGCTGATTTCACCACCTTTATGGGTGCTGTTATCGACCGCAATTCCTTTGATAATATTAAGGGCTACATCGACAGAGCAAATGCTTCTCCGGACGCAGAGGTAGTGTTTGGCTCCTACGACGATACCGTTGGCTATTTCGTGTACCCCACGCTCATCGAAGCGAAAACTCCCGATTATGAGTCTATGGTTAAAGAAATATTCGGACCCGTTCTCACGGTGTACGTATACGATGACGATAAGCTGGACGAAACGCTCAGGATCTGTGACACAGCTTCTCCCTACGGACTTACAGGCGCGATCTTCGCACGCGAACGTTCCGTTATCGCATACATGGAAAAGGCGCTCACCAATACTGCAGGTAACTTCTACATCAACGATAAGCCTACCGGCGCTGTCGTCGGTCAGCAGCCCTTCGGCGGAGGCAGAGCCTCCGGTACGAACGACAAAGCCGGAAGTGCGCTTAACCTTTACCGCTGGATAAGTCCTCGCTGCATCAAGGAAAACTTCGTTCCTATATACGCTGTTGAGTATCCTTATATGATCGAAGACTAAAGTGCTGATGTTCTATATTGCCGATGTGAACGGCATCGGCAACGAAATGGATGCTTTTCAGCTCCTGAGTGAATACTCAAAAAATAAGATAACCCGCAGAAAAACGGAGGTCGGACGGAAAGAAGCGCTGGCGGCAGAGCTTCTTCGGGCAAGGCTTCTCGGTGCCGTTGGCGCCGAGAACGAGTCTGTTTCAAACGGGGAGCACGGCAAACCGTATCTTCCCGATCGTCCTGACCTGAAATATAATATGAGTCACAGCGGCGACCTTGCCGCAGGAATCCTCATAACGGACGCTCAAGACTACGAGATCGGTGTGGATATTGAGCGAATAAGAAGGGAAGGGCAGGAGACACGCATACCGCGCATCATGCGACGCGCCTTCACCGAAAAAGAAAAGGCGGCTGTATCCGTCGCCACCGATCCAACGCTTGAGTTTTATCTTATCTGGAGCAGAAAAGAATCCTATATCAAATATACGGGAGAGGGACTTTCCCGTTCGCTGACCTCCGTTGACACGACGGAGAAGCAGGACGGGGTCACTATCCGCACCTTCGTCGTAACCGATGGTAACGGCGAGAGGTACGCCTTGTCCGCGGCAGTGCCCGACGAATTTGTTCACGCGGTAAAGGCTCCGCAAAGATTAGAAAGACCAATTTTATAAAAATATTTACGGAGGAATACTATGGCTAATAAAATTATAACCATCGCAAGACAGTACGGCGCATCCGGCAGATTCACGGGCGAGCTTCTTTCGGAGCTTCTCGGTATCCCCTGCTACGACAGAGAGCTTATCACTATGTCCGTTGATAAAAGCGGTATGAAAGAAGACGTTATTGAGAACTTTGACGAAAAATCTCAGTCCAGTCTCCTTTATACGTTGGCTGTTGGCTCCGTTGAGTATGGCTCTATGGCGATGCCGTACAATATGCCCATCACCGATAAACTTTTCATTCATCAGTCCGATATAATCAGAGAACTTGCCGATAAGGGGGCCTGCATCATAGTCGGGCGCTGCGCGGATTACGTGCTTCGTGACAATGAAAAGAAGATATCGGTCTTCCTTGAGGCAGATCTCGGTGTGCGTGCGCAGCGTGTAGCAGACCGCCGAGGTATTCCTCTTTCGAAAGCTCAGGAGCTTTGCATAAAAACGGATAAGAAGAGAGCATCCTATTACAGCCACTACACGGGCAGAAAATGGGGGCGAGCCGATCTTTACGATCTTGTGATAAACACCACGAAGATCGATGCAAAGGGCGCTGCAGCCGTTATCAAGGCTTATTGGGATACTCTTGATTAAGCAGATCGCCGAGGCGGGTCTCCGCCTCGGCTTTTTGGATGGTTGAATATGAAGTTCAAAATGATCAAAACGGTGGCGATAGCGGTCGTTCTCGTTGCCGCACTCGTTTATACGGTTGCATATTACCTTCGTTCCGACGACGGTCTTTATGTTTATTATTTTAACGTAGGTCAAGCAGATGCAGCGCTTGCAGTGTGCGGCGACACCGTGATACTCTTTGATGCGGGTACAAACGAAAGCGAGGTGCGTCTTATCGCGTATATCGAGCGGCTCGGTATTAAAGATATCGATTGTATGG
>CAYXHC010000073.1:0-8510 GCA_964464905.1 uncultured Lachnospiraceae bacterium | reverse complement strand
ATATCTACCATTTAGGCTGTTTTTGTATTGTCTGCACAAATTGGGTCAGTTCAGGTCGCCGTTTGCTTCTATTTTTTGCTTAATAAAATCGTTCTGTATTCAGTAAGCGGTCGTTTTTATGCTGATCAGTCGATGGTGAAGGAATAGTAGTTTGAAACAACGATATTATAGTTGCCGGTGTCGCTGTATTGCTCGTTAATGATATATTCGCCGTTCTCATCTACGGCATATACCATAACGCAGTTATAGCCGTCGCCGTCGATAAGCTCAGAATCAACGGATACAGTTGCCTTGCCGCCGGATACCTCTGCTTCTATCATAGTGGTGCCGTTTATCTGGAACACAACGGACTTTATACTGTCATCCGTAACCTTCGCGGTGATCTTCGTTTCGTTCATACGGACGGATACATCATCCACCGTGATCTTATCGGAGGCGTGGTATACGTCAAGTGAATCGATAAGTGTGCCGATGCTTTCAAACTGCTTGTCGAGCCACCTCATTCGAATGGAAACGAACTCCTTCATACGCTCGGTCTCGCTTTCGAAGGTGTACCCATAGGACACCTGATTTGACCAAGCAGCGTCGTTGGCTTTTGCAGCGGTACGCATATAGTCGATATAGGAATCCATAATGCCTCCCGCACCTACGAGATCCTCGATCTCCTCATCGCGAAGCTCCTGCCACCGCTCCCAAACGAGCGTAAGGAAATACGGGTCGCGGATGAGAAGGCAGTTCCACTGCTCTTCCTGATAATACTGCTCTACCATAAAGTCAGAGCAGCGGCAATGCCACTCCTCGGGACGCCAGGTATTGCCATTCCATAGAACATTGCCCCACGCCCAGTCGAAGTCCCATTGCGGTCCGATCTTTGCAAGACCGTCCACGTCCTTATAGCAGAAGAAGCTGTTCTTCATGGAATCCCAGTTCATAATAACTTCGCAGAAGATAAAGTTATTTACGAGGCTCTCCATATCGAACATTTCGGAATAGTGAAGGCCGTCGTTTACATCGTCCGTATAGTCAACCGTTTCATAGTGCCAGTTCCATCTGCCGTTCACGACGGCGGTATAGTGTGTATCTTCATTTCTGAAAAAGAAGTCGTCGCTGTGGATGGCGTATTCAAAGGACTGAATATACTTGTACGTATATTCATAAAGGTACGATTCTTCGAATGAATCAAATCCGTGCCCCGTAGGCTCGGGAGTATTGAAATAGAGCGGTTGCTTATATGCAGTCTCCGTACGCATCAAAGAGCCGTCGCCCTGACTGTAGAAGTCCATTTCGAGAAGGAAGCCGCCCGTCTCTTCGGGAAGCTCGGGAAGTCCCCATTCGGTAAACACGTAAACGGTATCCTTATATTCGATCTGTCCCGTTTCCATCCAGGACCAATCGGTAAGCATAGCGTTGGTTATGCCCTCGGCGAGCTTTGTTTCTTCCGCAAAGCCGATCTCGCCTGCAAGTCGCTTGGTCTCCGCAATGACCTCGCCTGCAGTCTCGGCATATTCCTCCCAATCAAACACGTCAACGCGGGTCTCGTCAACTCGGATCTGTTCAGTTAGCTGATATACGCCCTTATATTCACCGTTATAGATCAAAACTATGTTTTCTGAATTCATATAGACTTCAGTACCTATAGCCTTGGAGAAGTCTTGTATCAACACGTTTCTCATCAAGGTAGGATCAAGTCCGTTTGCCATAAGGCACCAGTGCTTATTCACTCCTTCCTCGTCGATACCCAGAAGGTTCGCTTTCGTTTCAAGCTTCAGCTTAAACGGCTTCTTGGCAAGTCTTGAGGTGGAATTACCGCGAACTCTGATCTCTGCGTCGCCGGAATAGAGATAACCTTCGTACTTTTCAGAGCCGCAAAGCTTCAATTCAACGTCAACATAGCTTCCTGTGGGCACGGCGGAATACTTTTTGTCGCCGGTTATGTACATAACGGGAAGATAACTATAGTAAATAGAAATGTCATCGTATCCGTCGCACTGAACGGTTATAAGACTTTCAACGTCTCCTGCTGACGGTGTGAACTCGGGGGTAGCGGTCCTTTCAACTCTGGACGTTCCCGACGCAACGTTCTTGATTATCCACTTGAACTCTGCTTCCTCAGGATATCCCGCAAGCTTGATAGGCTGATCCGCCACCACGTATTCGGTAAGGAAGCGACCGGTTTGCGACGAAACTACCCTGATGGTAAATACCTCGGTATAATCACGGCAGGTAGCTGTCAGTTTAACGGTGACAAAGCCTTCCTCGGGCTGCTTTACATAAGCGGTAACTCCGCTGATCTCGATAACATCGGGAGTGTCGGATTCCCACGAGATAGAAAGACCCGCAACACGGCTGGGAAGCGTGAAGTTATTCTTGACCTTGTCTTTATCCTCATTACCCGAGAACTGAATAGAGGTCAGATCCATTACGGAGAAGGAAGGATTATCCATCAGGTCTGCGATAAGGGGATAAAATCCGGCAGAAACGTTCCAGACGCCGGAAAGGGTGAGTGATCCGTTTGTAAGGGCATCCTGCGACACAGATTCGCCCAAACCGTTATTAGAAATACCGGCACGGCTGTAATAATATAGATTCTTTTTCACCTTTGCAGCGCTGTCACCTGATGCGATGGCGCAGGCTGTTTCGCCCTGAAATTTTGCCTCTGCCACCAGCACAACGTGCTGAATGGAACCAAGATCCGTTTCACGGATGCGTCCGATTATACCGCCGCAGGTGTCCCATCCGCCATTATCGGCGGTCACGGTTACATTGCTGAATATATTTTCGATATCAATACCGTTATTGGATACTGATCCCGAGGTCTGTGTACGGCACTGACCGATAAGACCGCCCACGCCAAGGCTTCCTGAGCCGGAAAATTCAACAGAACCGGAGAGAAGCGAAACGGAAGATATCTCCGCGTAGCCGTTGACCTGACCTGCAAGAGAGCCTACGCCCGTCGCCGCCGTGGAAGAAAGCACGATATCGACTTCCTTGAGCACAATGTTTTTTATAACTGCAGGGTCGCTCTTTTTGCCGCTTCCCACAGAACCGAAAAGTCCCCAGAAGGAATTCTCCGAGGTAGTTTCTTCTATTTTAAGACCCGAAATGATATGGTTTCTGCCATCGAAGGTGCCGGTGAAAACACCGTCGCCCTTGTAGGCACCGCTTTCGCTCGTGTTACCTATTGGTTTCCAGTTGTCGTAGTCGGAAAGATCGATATCGATGACGAGAACGTAATCGCCGTCAAGAGGATAATCCTTTTCAACTCCGATCTTTGCAAGCTCCTCCGCCGACTTGATGGCGATCCCCTCAAGTCTGTCGGCGTCGTCGTCCATTTCGGGAACGTTCTCAGTCTCCGCTTCGTTATCCGTTACAGCTTCAGTCCCGCTTTCGGATTCCGCCGTTACGTCCGGTGGAACGATAACTCCCGGTGAATTATCACAGGCGGTCGCAAAGATCGTGGTTGCCGCAAAAATGGCACACGCGATCAATTTCAAATAAAGAGAGCGTCTTTGCATGGTTATGTTCTCCATATCGGTCTTTTGTGCAACGTAAATTTGTGTAACACACACAAATTCATATTACTGCCCTTCATTATAACTTATATATTTTACTATTTCAATAGCCAAATTATAAATAATAAAAATGCTACATAGCAAAAAATTAAAATTCAAAAACCGTTTTCCGGTTGTGTTACGGCGCGCCTTATGGTATCATAAACATAATAAACGAAGCGCTCACACGAGCGTAATATTCAATTCATCACTAATAAACGGAGGCTATTATGCGAAGGAAGATCGATCTTAACAGTTGGCGTTTCCATCTGGGCGACGTTTCCGACGGCTGGTACCGTGGAGGCGACGAACGTGGTTGGGAGGCTGTACACGTTCCTCACGACTGGGCGATAACGCGTGGATTTTCAAAGGATAATTCCAGCGGCACCGGCTACGTATGCGGTGGCATTGGCTGGTATCGCACCCGCTTTAACTGTAAGCCTGAAAGGGGTCAGCGCGTCCGGATCACCTTTGAGGGTGTATACAATAATTCAATGGTTTGGTGCAATTCCAACTATCTTGGCAAGCGCCCCTTCGGCTACAGCACCTTTACGTACGACATAACCGAATTTCTTGCCGCTGACGGAGATAACGAGATCAGTGTCAAGGTATGCCACACGGAAACGGCGGATTCACGCTGGTATACCGGCTCCGGCATCGTGCGCCCCGTTTACGTTACCGTAACGGGCGAGCCCTATATTGACGATTTCGGAGTTTTCGTTTCTTCGCGCGACGTGACGGCGGAATCTGCCGCTGTTGACGTTAAAGTGAACGTTATCGGTGACGGCGAGATCACAAACACGATTCTCGACGCTGACGGCAACGCTGTTGTCGTTTTTTCGGGCGCAGAAGCAACCGTAACGCTTGAAAAGCCTGAGCTTTGGGAATTTGGTCATCCTTATCTTTACACCTTGCGCACCGAAGTCAAGAGAGATGGCGAGATCACGGATAATGTTGACACACGCTTCGGCATACGTGATCTCAGGTTCGATCCCGATCACGGCTTCTTCTGTAACGGCAAGCACACAAAGCTTCTTGGCGTTTGCGTTCACCACGACGCGGGTACGCTGGGTGCGGCCGTTCCGCCCGAGGTGTGGCGCCGCCGTTTACTGAAGCTTATGGAGTGCGGCTGCAACGCTGTCCGCACCAGCCACAATCCTCCCGATCCTGCCCTTCTCGACCTTTGCGACGAGCTTGGTCTTTACGTTATGGACGAAGCATTCGACGAATGGGAAGCTCCCAAGAATAAGTGGTGGCAGGGTCATAACGTCCGTCCGCCCAAGCTCAACGGCTACTACGAGGACTTTATCGAATGGGGCGAATGCGATCTTAAGACCATGGTGCTTCGCGACCGCAACCATCCATCCGTCATTATGTGGAGCATCGGTAACGAGGTGGACTATCCCAACGACCCCTATGTCTATCCCGAATTTGATACTATGACGGGCAACAACGACGCAGGCAAGAGCGAGGACGAGCGCCGATTTGACGTGAACCGCCCCGACTGCAGAAGACTGACGAAAATAGCAGAGCGCCTCGTGAAATGGGTCAAGGAGGTGGACACCACACGTCCCGTAACCGCCGCTCTCGCGTACCCCGAAATGTCCGTTCGCATCGGCTATATGCAGGCTCTCGACATCGCAGGCTACAACTACAAGGAGCAATTCTACGACGAGCACCACGCAGAGTTCCCGAAGGCATTCCTTTACGGATCTGAAAACAGCCATGATGCCCGTGCCTGGGAGCACGTCCGCGACAAGGATTATATCTGCGGTCAGTTCCTCTGGACCGGCATCGACTATCTCGGTGAGGCCCACGGATGGCCCATCCGTTCGTCTTCTCCCGGTCTTCTTGACCTCGCGGGATTTGAAAATATGCGTTTCTATCAGCGCCGCATAATGTGGTGTAACGGCTCGCTTGAAGGCTACCTCCACGTATTCTATCCCCGCGGAGATATGCCTCGCAGAAACCCCAACCGTCCGCCGCGCAATCCTGAAGCGTTCTGCTTCACTAACGCAAAGAAAGCGGAGCTCTTCGCCAACGGTCGCTCACTCGGAATCGCAGAGACTGAGCATTATACCTGCCGCTGGGATATCTCCTCCGAGTCACCCGATGCGGAGTACGTTGCCGTTATCTATGGCGATGACGGCGAGCAGCTTGACGTTCACGTTATCAAGACGGGCGCGCCCATGAAGCTGACGGCAAAGCCATGGGGTGCTGTGCTTTCGGGCGACACCTACGAGATCACCGATTCCGTTTGCCAGCTTGAGGTATACCTCTACGACGCGGACGGAAAAGTTGTGGCAAACGCGCTGAACACCGGATTCTTCGGCATCCCTCAGGGAAAGACGGATCCTCACCGCCCCGACGTTAAGATCGCCGTTCTCGGAGGCGAGCTTCTCGGCATCGAAAACGGCGACGGCGCAGACCTCACCTCCTACGGCGAAGATCACAGAACGGTCAACAACGGCCGTCTCATCGCTTACATTCGCGGAATAAAGGGCAACACCGCCGACATTCACCTTGACGTGAAGGATTTCCCCGAGTTTTCCACTACGGTTAAGGTAAGATTTGAATAAAGCGTAAAACTGACCGTGCGTTATTAATAACGCACGGTCAGTCCTTAATCAAAAATAATTTTCAAAAAAACGTTAACCGTTTCATTTTTCTTTCACTATATAGTCAGAAGCTTCTGAAAACACGGAGGTACGACAGCGTGAACCGTGACCGATATAACGAAAAAATCATCGAAGTCTCAAAAATCATCTTCACATACTGTATGGCAAAGACTCCGACCCGAGAGGAAGCGGAGGATCTGGCGCAGGACATTGTCTGCGAGCTTATAAAATCAAGGGACAATCTCCGATCTGACGATGCCTTTTATGGCTTTATGTGGTCAGTTGCCGACAACGTTTATAAGCAGTGGTACAGAAAAAAGCTGAAAAGTGCCACCGACGAGCTTACGGTGGAAATAGCCGAGGATATCGAAGATGATACCAACGACGGCGGAGACGACATATATCTTCTGCGCCGCGAGCTGTCGCTTCTCGACGAAAAATACCGTCGGACGACGATACTTTACTATATCGACCGCAGATCGTGTTCCGAAATTGCCAAAATCCTCTCAATCAGCGAAAGCATGGTTAAATACCTGCTGTTCAAATCGAGAAAAATTTTGAAAGAAGGAATGAATATGGAACGTAAACTCGGAAAACTCAGCTATGCTCCAAAATCGATGATACCTATGTACAGTGGCGAGGGACCTAACAAATTCTACGATTTTATGCAAAGCAAGATCAGGCAAAACATCATCGGCGCCTGCTATAACGATTCGCTGACACCGCAAATGATCAGTCTTGAAACGGGAATCCCACTTCCCTACCTTGACGACGAGATCAAGGCGCTATCGGACAAAAAGCTACTTATACGCGAGGGAAACTATTATAAAACGAACGTTATCATTATCACAGGCGAGTGCAGCAGGGAGATCAGCCGCGCCGCTTTGTCATATCACGAAAAGATCGCAGAGCTGATAAACTTGTTTTTGAATGAGAATATCGAGAGATTCAAGGAAATAGGATTTCAAGGAAATGATTTTTCCTTAAATTCGCTCCGCTGGGCACTGTCAACACTTATCTGGCGCACCGTGCTGTTTGGAGGCTATAACCGTAACGAGCGTACCGTCCCCGTTACCGGATGGGGAGAAGGTGCATATATATACTGCGTTGAGGACGTTGCAAAATATATCTTCGGTTACAGTGGAATGGACGGTCGCAACGGCGACAGCTTATACTTTTTCGATTATGTTCCCAAGCCAAACGGAGATCACCGCGACTTTTTCGGACGTCAGAGAGACATCAACGTAATCTGCGATATCGCCGGAGGTGACGTCTGCAATTTCAGCGAAAACGATCTTGAAGCCATCGCGCAGATGATACGCCTCGGTTACGTTATAAAAACCGAAAACGGATACGCCCCCACTTGCCTTGTTTTCACATCGAAGCAGTACGAAAAAGCCGTCGCCCTTGCGAAAGATTTCGTCAGCACGGAGCTTATGGATATAATCACCAAGATTGATTCCGAAGCTGAACGGGTGTTAAAGGAGCACACACCCAAGCATTTAGAGGATCAGGTCGCCAATATCGCGGGGATGGACAAATTCCTGAACGCGGTTTGTGCCCCTGCCGCCGTTATGATTGAAAAGGGTTATCTTTCGGTTGATTGGCATCCGTCTGAAATGCCAACGAACTATATCGTTCTGAACGACTAAAGAGTAGCCGCCGCAGGATATGATATCTTGCGGCGGCATTCGTTTTATTCATTAACGCGCACACTCATCCCGTCGGACACCAGAGCAACTGTGCCGCCCTCGTCAGTGCGGAATATTTCGGCGCCAACGGATGCGAGCCTATCAAGCACGCTCACGTGAGGATGGCCGTATTCGTTGTCGGCACCGCACGATATCACCGCGATCTTTGGCGTAACCACGGCAAGAAACTCATCAGAGGTGGCACCGTTTGAACCGTGATGCCCCACCTTCAGCACATCACAGTTGATAGCTTCCGTATACTCGGCAGTCAGCGCTGTCTCCGCCTTTCCCTCACAGTCGCCGGTGAAAAGAAATGACGTTTTTCCGTAATCGAGCCGCGAAACGAGGCTGTCGAGATTTTCGTCTCCGAAAACTGTGCTTTGTATAAGCGCCGTCACCGTCAACTCGCCGAAGGTGAAGCTTTCGCCGCCTGCAGCTTCAATAATTCGGCATCCTTCCTCTTCTATCGCATCCATTAACGAAAGATAGCATCTTTCGTCCGATGGCGTCAACGGCATCAACACCGACAAAACGTTAAATTCTCTTATCACGCCGTCTGCACCGCCGATATGATCGTCGTGGGGATGCGACAGCACCATACAATCGATATCTTTAATACCGAGCCGCTCGATATACGCGATAAGACGCAC
>CAYXHC010000072.1:0-8619 GCA_964464905.1 uncultured Lachnospiraceae bacterium | reverse complement strand
AACATAGGTCAGGTGCAAGAAGTCCATCTCGGTATGGCTGCAAGAACTCTCGGCTGGAAGATCATGACTCCCGTATTCGACGGTGCAAACGAAAAGGATATCACCGAATGCCTCGCTCTTGCAGGTCTCGGACGCGCGCCCTTTGATAACGAAAACTACGACGGCAAACCTCTTTACGAGCTTACCGGCGTCGTTGACGGCAGAGAACAGTACCGTCCTCTTACCGCAGAGGAAAAGGCAGATAAGAATTATCAGAACGCGCTCCGCGCAGAAGATAAACTCCGTGTCGTTGACGGTAAGACGAAGCTTTACGACGGCAGAACGGGAGAACCCTTCGACAACCCCGTTACCGTTGGTATTATGTATTACCTCAAGCTCCATCACCTGGTTGACGATAAGATCCACGCTCGTTCCACGGGTCCCTACTCCCTCATCACGCAGCAGCCTCTCGGCGGTAAAGCTCAGTTCGGCGGCCAGCGTTTCGGTGAGATGGAGGTATGGGCGCTTGAAGCGTACGGTGCTGCATACACGCTTCAGGAGATCCTCACCGTTAAGTCTGACGATGTTATCGGACGTGTGAAGACCTACGAAGCTATCGTCAAGGGTCAGAACATCCCTCAGCCCGGCGTTCCCGAATCCTTTAAGGTTCTCGTGAAGGAGCTTCAGTCTCTTGCACTCGACGTTAAGGTTCTCGACCGCGAAGGTAACGAGATCGAGCTTTCAACGCTCTCTGACGAGCTTGATCCTCCGAACGTCGTATCTGACGTTAATGAAAACGACGTGGGTGAGACCGTTGCTACGAATGATTATGAAGATTCTTTCGTTGAGAAGAATCCCGATGAATCCGACGATTACATCTTCTCCGACAGCGTGGTTGATTTTGGAGACGATGAATCCGACGAGTTTTGATTATCCGCGCACACACCGCAATTTGAACTATATATAGAAGGGTAAAATAAATGGAACGTAACACGTTTGATTCTATAAAAATAGGTCTCGCGTCTCCCGAAATGATAAGAAGCTGGTCCTTCGGCGAAGTTAAGAAGCCTGAGACCATCAATTATCGTACGCTTAAGGCTGAACGCGACGGTCTTTTCTGCGAGCGTATATTCGGACCGACAAAGGACTGGGAATGCCTTTGCGGAAAGTATAAGCGTATTCGCTATAAGGGCAAGGTCTGCGAGAAGTGCGGAGTTGAAGTAACCACCAAGAAGGTGCGCCGCGAACGTATGGGTCACATTGAGCTTGCGGCTCCCGTTTCTCACATCTGGTACTTCAGAGCTATCCCCTCCAGAATGGGACTTCTCCTCGATATTACCCCTCACAACCTTGAAAAGGTCCTCTATTTTGCAAGTTATATCGTAATTGATCCGGGCAACACTCCTCTTGAAAAGAAGGAGCTCCTCACTGAGGCAAAGTACCGCGAATATTACGAAAAATATGAGAACGACTTCCGCGTAGGCATGGGCGCCGAAGCTGTGAAGGAGCTTCTCGCAGAGCTTGATATCGAAGCTCTCTCCCGCGAGCTCAAGGCTGAGCTTGCAACGGCTACCGGTCAGAAGAAGATACGCATCATCAAGCGCCTTGAGATCGTTGAGGCATTCCGCAAGTCCGGAAACCGTCCTGAGTGGATGGTGCTTGACGTTGTTCCCGTTATTCCTCCGGAGATCCGTCCGATGGTGCAGCTGGACGGCGGACGCTTTGCATCCTCCGACCTTAACGACCTCTACCGTCGTGTTATCAACAGAAACAACAGACTTAAAAAGCTTCTCGAAATGCATACGCCCGACATCATTGTTAGAAATGAAAAGCGTATGCTTCAGGAAGCAGTCGATGCTCTCATCGACAACGGCCGTCGCGGCAAGCCCGTTACCGGCCCCTCCAACAGACCCCTCAAGTCTCTTTCCGAAATGCTTCGCGGTAAGCAGGGACGCTTCCGTCAGAACCTTCTTGGTAAGCGAGTTGACTATTCCGGCCGTTCCGTTATCGTTGTCGGACCCGATCTCAAGATCTATCAGTGCGGTCTGCCTAAGGAGATGGCCCTTGAGCTCTTCAAGCCCTTCGTAATGAAGAGACTCGTTGAGACTCAGAAGGCATCTAATATAAAGGAAGCAAAGAAGAAGGTCGACAAGGTATTCCCCGAGGTTTGGGACGCTCTTGAAAACGTTATCAAGGAACACCCCGTTCTCCTGAACCGTGCGCCGACCCTCCACCGTCTGTCCATTCAGGCGTTCGAGCCCGTGCTCGTTGAAGGTAAGGCTATCAAGCTTCACCCGCTGGTATGTAAGGCGTTCAACGCCGACTTTGACGGCGACCAGATGCCTATCCACGTGCCCCTCTCCGCTGAGGCGCAGGCAGAGGCGAGATTCCTTATGCTCTCTGCTAACAACCTACTGAAGCCTGCTGACGGTAAAGCCGTTGCAGTTCCTTCTCAGGACATGGTTATCGGTAACTTCTATCTTACCATGGATAAGCCCGGTGAGCCCGGCGAAGGCAAGGCGTTCCGTAACGTGGACGAAGCTATGATGGCTTATGAAAACCACGTTCTCGGCATCCACGCTCCCATCAAGGTTCGCGTATTCAAAGAAAGAAACGGCGTTATGGAGTCTAAGGTCATCGACGCGACTCTCGGACGTCTGATCTTCAACAAGGCTATCCCTCAGGATCTTGGCTACGTTGACAGAACCGATCCCGACAAGTATTTCGACCTTGAGATTACCGAAGCTATGACGAGCAAGAAGCTTTCCGGCATCATTGACGCCTGCATCAAGCGCCACGGCTTCTCCGTGACGGCGCAGGTTCTTGACGACATCAAGAGCATCGGTTACAAGTATTCAACAAGAGCAGCAGTTTCTATTTCCGTTGCAGACATTATGATCCCCGACCAGAAATACGAGTTGGTTGCCGCTGCTGAAAAGAAGATCGAAAGCATCAACCGTCACTTTACTCGCGGTGAACTGGCAGAAGAAGAAAGATATAAGAGCGTTATTTCCGTTTGGGAACAGACCACCAAGGACGTTGTCGAATCTCTCCAGAGCAACTTCGACAAGCATAACTCCATCAAGATGATGATGGACTCCGGTGCCCGCGGTAACATCACTCAGATGCGTCAGCTTGCCGGTATGCGCGGACTTATGTTTGCTACCAACGGTAAGACGATGGAGCTCCCCATCAAGTCCAACTTCCGCGAAGGTCTTAATATACTCGAATACTTCATGGCTGCGAGAGGTGCGCGTAAGTCCCTTTCCGATACGGCTCTCCGTACCGCGGACTCCGGTTACCTCACCAGACGTCTCGTTGACGTTTCTCAGGATGTTATTATCCGTGAGGATGATTGCGGCACCACAAACGGTATCTGGGTTTCCGATATTAAGGAAGGCAACGAAATGATCGAGCCTCTTAAGGACCGTATCTTCGGCAGATTCGTTATTGGTGATGTTGTTGATCCTGCCACGGGCGAAGTCATCGTTGCTGACGGCTGCATGATCGGCGAAGAAGAAACGAAGAAGATCGTTGCTGCGGGAATCGACAAGGTTCACGTTCGTACGGTTCTTCAGTGTCGCGCACGTCATGGTGTCTGCGCTAAGTGCTACGGTGCAAACCTTGCGTTCGGTACTCCCGTTAACGTCGGTGAAGCGGTTGGTATCATCGCTGCTCAGTCTATCGGTGAACCCGGTACGCAGCTTACGATGAGAACGTTCCACACCGGCGGTGTTGCAGGTTCTGACATTACTCAGGGTCTGCCCCGCGTTGAGGACCTCTTCGAAGCGAGAAAGCCTAAGAAGCCTGCGGTCGTTACCGAGGTTGACGGTACCGTTTCCATCAGAGACGACAAGCGAGTTCACGTTGTTGACGTTACCACCGAAGGCGGCGAGGTCAGCTCCTACACGATTCCTTACGGTATGCCGATCATCGTTTCTGAAGGCGCGTATGTAACGCACGGCCAGCCTTTGACCGAGGGCTATATGAGCCCTGCCGATATCACACGTATCAACGGCTTGGACGCAACGTACGATTACATCGTCCGTGAGGTCCAGAAGGTTTACCGCCTCCAGTCCGTTGACATCAACGATAAGCATATCGAGGTTATCACACGTCAGATGACTCGCAAGGTCAAGATCGACGATGCGGGTGACACTCAGCTTCTCGTTGGGACTATGATTGACCGTTCCGAGCTGGAAGAGGAAAATGAAGCAGTTCAGGCACGCATCGACGCAGGTGAGATCACTCTCCGTCTTGCGACCTATACTCCCGTTCTTCTCGGTATCACCAAGGCGTCCCTTCTCACTGAGTCCTTCCTTTCCGCCGCTTCCTTCCAGGAAACGACGAAGGTTCTCACTGAGGCTGCTATCCGCGGCAAGGTGGACCACCTGCTCGGACTCAAGGAAAACGTTATTATTGGTAAGCTTATCCCTGCCGGAACCGGTATGGAACGCTACCGCAACGTTGAGATCGAACGTACCGATGCAAGCTCTGAAACGATGCTCAATCTCCTTTCCGGCAACAGAGTTGCCGTTGAGGAGGCAGGCGAACTCAATCCCTTTGACGGCATGATGGATGACGAAGAAGACGATAACGAGCCTATTGAGCTCATCGGTGACGAAGAAGACTTCGACGACGAGCCTTACGAGGATGATGACGACGAATTTGACGATGATATTTCCGACGATGCATATGCGGACGTTATCGACAAGATCCTTGAACGCCATCTAGGCACCGAAAAAGAATAAACCGTTTGCTTACGAAGGAGACGCGGCTCTGCCGCTTCTCCTTCGCTTTTTCTTTGACAGCGAGTAGATTCCGGCTTTGTGCGTTATCGAATTTTTCAAAAAAAACGCGGCTTTCGAATAGGAGTTTGTGCAATAGGGAAAAAGTATTATTAGATAAAATACCTCTTGACAAAAGGTTGATAATTGTATTATAATCTATGTTGCGTATTTGCGGCTGCGGTATACGTGCGCTCATTTTTCGGTACCGTGACATCAGCCGCCGTGAATATAAGTGTTTCGCCGACGGAGCTTCGTCGCCCGAGGCGTTCACGTGCATAAACTTTTTATTACTACTAAAGAAGGAGGAAAAGCATGCCTACCTTTAACCAGCTTGTTAAGCAGGGACGCACCGATAAGACTTATAAGTCCAAGGCACCGATGCTTCAGACCGGATTCAACTCCCTGAAGAATCGCAGCATCAACCAGAGTGCGCCTCAGAAGCGTGGCGTTTGCACAAAGGTTACCACTACAAGCCCTAAGAAGCCTAACTCTGCTCTTCGTAAGATTGCGAGAGTTCGTCTTACCAACGGTCTTGAAACCACAACCTACATCCCCGGTATCGGACACAACCTTCAGGAGCACTCCGTCGTTCTCATCAGAGGCGGACGTGTACGTGACCTTCCCGGTTGCCGTTACCACATCATCCGCGGTACGCTTGACGCACAGGGCGTAGCAAACCGTAATCAGAGCCGTTCCAAGTACGGCGCAAAGAGACCCAAGAAATAATTTTTCGAAGAGTTACAGCGAAAAAACAAAATACTACGGTGTGTTTTGCCGCTATGAGTTTATAAATTTAGCAGTAATAAGCAGTTTATGCACTCTGGCCCCGGCAGACACTATCGGGATTTATTTTCGAGTACCTGTGATCTCATTATTTAATGAAGGAGGGAATAACAGTGCCTAGAAGAGGTCAGATTTCCAAGAGAGAAGTTTTACCGGATCCGCTTTACAACTCCCAGCTCGTAACAAAGCTGGTCAACAATGTAATGCTGGACGGCAAAAAAGGCGTTGCACAGAAGATCGTTTATGATGCATTCGCAATTGTAGAAAGCAAGACTAACGAAAATCCTCTCGTGATTTTCGAAGCTGCTCTTGAAAACGTTATGCCTTTGCTCGAAGTAAAGGCTCGCCGCGTTGGCGGTGCTACTTACCAGGTTCCGATGGATGTACGTCCTGAAAGACGTCTCACACTCGGTCTCCGTTGGTTTGTAAACTATGCAAGAAGCAGATCTGAAAACACGATGGCTGAAAGACTTGCAGCCGAAATCATGGACGCTAAGAACAGCGCCGGCGGTGCATTCAAGAGAAAAGAAGAAATGCACAGAATGGCAGAAGCAAACAAGGCGTTTGCTCACTACCGCTATTAATTTCAAAGGACGAATTTTCAAAAAGGAATGGTGTGATGAGCGCGCCGTATATTCCTTATACGATATGCTTGTTTTTGCCGTGGCTGAGGCGAAAACGTGCAAATACTTTATTACGTGTCGCCCGGAAGGGGCGTGGTGAATGAAATGCCCAGAGAATACTCGCTTTCGCAGACGCGCAATATAGGTATAATGGCTCACATTGACGCCGGAAAGACCACGACTACTGAGCGTATCCTGTTCTATACAGGTGTAACTCATAAACTCGGCGAGACCCACGAGGGCTCTGCGACGATGGACTGGATGGAGCAGGAGCGTGAGCGCGGCATTACGATTACGTCTGCTGCAACTACCTGTCATTGGCGTAATATGCGAATCAATATTATTGACACACCCGGTCACGTAGACTTTACCGTAGAGGTTGAACGTTCTTTGAGAGTTCTCGACGGTGCTGTGTGTGTGTTCTGTGCTAAAGGCGGAGTAGAGCCTCAGTCTGAGACCGTTTGGCATCAGGCTGATAAGTATCAGGTTCCGCGTATGGCATACGTAAACAAAATGGATATCATGGGTGCTGACTTCTATCGTGTCGTAGGCATGATGAAGGACAGACTCAAGACAAATGCGATTCCGATTCAGCTGCCTATCGGCGCTGAGGAGAATTTCCGCGGAATCATCGATCTTATCAACATGAATGCTATCATGTACTACGACGATCTCGGACGCGATCTTCGCATTGAAGAGATCCCCACGGATATGATGGATCAGGCTGTTGAAGCGCGTGCTGCTATGATCGAAGCGATAGCTGAAGCAGATGACGTTCTCTTTGAGAAGTACTGCAATGAGGAAGAGTTCACGATAGACGAGATCAAGTCCGCCATCAGAACTCAGACGATACGTAACAAGATCGTTCCTGTTGTTTGCGGAACTTCGTATAAGAATAAGGGTGTACAGAGACTTCTTGACGCTATCGTAGACTATATGCCGTCTCCTCTGGATGTTCCCGCTATCCGCGGTATCAATCCTAAGACGGAAGAAGAAGAGGAGAGACCCTCCGGTGACGATCAGCCCTTCTCGGCTCTTGCATTCAAGGTCATGACCGACCCCTTCGTTGGCAGACTTTGCTTCTTCAGAGTATATTCCGGTATGGTTGAAGCCGGAAAAACAACGTACAATTCAACGAAGCAGACCCGTGAAAGACTTGGACGTCTCCTTCAGATGCACAGTAATGAACGCAAAGACATCGACTGTGTTTATTCCGGAGATATCGCAGCCGTTATCGGTACGAAGAACACCGGTACGGGTGACACCTTCTGCGACGAAGCGCATCCCATCATTCTCGAATCGATGGAATTCCCGGAGCCCGTTATCAGAGTAGCCATCGAGCCTAAGACTAAGGCCGGTGAAGAAAAGATGACTATCGCTCTTGAAAAGCTTGCGGAAGAGGACCCGACCTTCAGAACCTATACCGATGAGGATACCGGTCAGACCATTATCGCCGGAATGGGCGAGCTCCATCTTGAAATTATTGTAGACAGATTGCTCCGCGAATTCAAGGTTGAAGCGAATATTGGTAAACCGCAGGTTGCGTACAAAGAAGCGATCAAGGGCACGGCTACTGTTGATACAGTATATTCAAGACAGAACGGCGGTCACGGTCAGTACGGACACGTTAAGATCGTGGTTGAACCTACCGATAACGAGGAAGAATTCGAATTCATCGACAAGACTGTAGGCGGAGCGATTCCGAAGGAATACATGAAGTCGATCGAAAGCGGTCTCAGAGGCGCTATGCAGGCAGGCGTACTTGCCGGTTATAATGTCGTAAACGTGAGAGTTACTCTCATTGATGGCTCTTACCACGAAGTGGATAGCTCGGACCTCGCGTTCAAGATGGCGGCTTCTATGGCTCTTCGCGATGCGATGAAGAAGGCTACTCCCGTTCTTATGGAGCCTATTATGAAGGTTGTCGTTATTACTCCCGAGGATTATCTCGGCGACGTTATCGGTGACCTTAACTCGAGAAGAGGTCAGGTTACAAGCATCAACTCTATAGGCGGCGCTCACGAGGTTACTGCGATGGTTCCTCTTGCCGTTATGTTCGGCTATGCAACTGATCTTCGTTCCCGTTCCCAGGGTAGAGCAGTTTACTCTATGGAGCCGGATCACTTCTCGGAAGTTCCGAGACAGATATCTGATGATATCATCTCGAAACGCGGACGCAACTAATGGTTGTCATTAAAAATTCAAATATCAAAAATTAATTTTAGTTGAAAGGATTTTCATCATGGCAAAGCAGAAATTCGAAAGAACCAAACCCCATGTAAACATCGGAACCATCGGTCACGTTGACCATGGTAAGACCACTCTCACCGCTGCTATCACTAAGTACCTCTCTCTCGCACAGGGTAACGTTGAGTTCCTCGCTTACGATCAGATCGACAACGCTCCCGAAGAAAAGGCTCGTGGTATCACAATCAACACCCGTC
>CAYXHC010000071.1:0-8811 GCA_964464905.1 uncultured Lachnospiraceae bacterium | reverse complement strand
AGATGAACCCCTTTGAAGAGGTTATGGGGTATGAGGGTGACGTGCTGATCGTTCACGGAACGGCAGATAAGATCGTAAATATCAAATATGCAGAGCAAGCCTTTGCTACATATAAAAATGAGCCGTATGAGCGTAAGGTTGAGTATTATGCCATCGAGGGCGGTACGCATATGTTTTCAAAGAAACACGATGTGCTTGCAATGAACTACCTTGAACAATTTTTGAAATAAAGAATTATGACATAAGATACGGAATGCAATCGATAATCCGCCACGGGGATTGTTGCCTGCAATGGTGAATGAAACCAAAGGATGAGGAAGTACTCGCATACGAGATCCGACGGTATCGTTGCGCCTAAAACTATACCGATTATGCAAAAGAACTTTGCGTGAATTAACCGGAAGGCAATATGCATTCCGGTTACATACCCCTTCAGCACTTCGCTAAGAACTCACAACGAAGATCAGGGGAATATTTTATTTTCTGTGATACGTATAATAAGCGATAATGGTGCGCTCCTCGCCGCCGCGGGTCATATCGGGGGCGGTGAGCACAACGCCGTCGCCGGAAAGAAGCTGCCACGCAGAAAGCTCCGGCACCTTACAACGGAAAATAACGTCAGAGCTTGCGTAAACGAGAAATTCGTCGGCATCCTCCTTAATGATGAGGGCGCCGTCCTTGCCGATAACGTCGTCGTTATCGTTGATGCGCTCGGTAACGTATTTGATGTGCAGTCCGTTCAGCTCGCGTGCGAAATCTCTTCTGTATCGCGGACTTTTTTCATTCTTACTTTTTGTCCATACTTTGATGAATTTGAACATAAAGGTAACCTTTCTTTGCTGTCGCGTGGTTCAGATGTCGCGATGATACCAAGTTTAGTCCTGTATTTTTTGTGTTTCAAAAGCGAAAAGTCCAGTGTGGTAACAATGACCACGACTATGGCAATTACCAGCGTCTTGGGGGATTTATCGTTCAGGGGGGAAGCCTCCGTGCCAATAACGGAGATCAGACCGAAAAGTGCGTTCACGGCGTAAAGCGCGAATACGGTTTGCCGTTGGGTGAGTCCGCAGTCAAGAAGGCGGTGATGAAGATGCCGTTTGTCAGGCTTGAATGGATTTCTACCTCTGCAAATGCGCCGGCAAAAGGCAAACGCCGTGTCAAAAAGGGGAAGTGCAAACACCGTGACGGCTAACGTAAACGGTAGTGTGCCATCGGTTCCCGAAAGTCCGCAAACAGAGATCACAGCAAGACCGTATCCGATAAAATATGCCCCCGTGTCGCCCAGAAAAATTTTTGCAGGGTTGAAATTGTACGGCAGAAATCCGCACGAAGCACCGAAAAGGACGGCAGACAAAATAGCGATCGATTCGTTTTCCATCATAGCGGAAATAACGAAAAGTGAAAAGCAGGATATAGAGCACACGCCACACGCAAGTCCGTCGAGCCCGTCGATGAGATTGAACGCGTTCGTGAGAGCAACTATCCAAATGACCGTGGCAGGGTACGCTGATGCACCAAGCTCAAAGGTGATTCCGAAAAAGTCTACGCTTTGAATGACGATGCCGGCGGACACTGCCAAAACTGCAACCAGCGTCTGAATTGCAAGCTTGAATAAGGGATGAAGCTCGTATACATCGTCAAACATTCCAAGTGTCACGAGCATCAGTCCGCCAAGGATAACTGTGACGGCGGGAGGGGAAAAACCGAGAAAAATGAAAGAAACAACGGAGAAGCTTATATAGATCGCAAGACCGCCAATCAGCGGAACGGGCGTTTTGTGTATCCTGCGGTCATCCTTCGGTACGTCAACTGCGCCCAAGCCGAATGCAAGCACACGAACTGCCGGTGTTAGAAGAAACGAAAGTAGAAACGCGGCACCGACAGCTGTGATAATGCTCAAATAATTGAGTATATCCATCGTTATTATCGTTCCCCCGGCTCCGCGCGGCGTCGGGGGGACCTTTCTTGTTAATTTAAGCTTTTATCAGAGCTGAACGAATCCCAGCTTGCGTCTCACCTTGGACATTGTGCGTGCTGCAGCGCGGGACGCCTTTTCTGCGCCGTCGCGCATAACGGATTCAAGATATGCCTTGTCAGCCATAAGCTCCTTGAAGCGAGCCTGAACGGGAGCGAGTCCGTCGGCGCAAGCCTCACCGACTGCAAGCTTGAAGTCACCGTAGCCGCGACCGTCAAATTCAGCCTCGATCTCAGCGGCGGTCTTGCCGGTGAAGCAGGAATAAATTGTGATAAGATTGTTTATACCGTCCTTGCCTTCGCCGACTCTAACGCAGGTCTCGGAGTCGGTAACGGCGCGCTTGAACTTGCGGATTATCGTGTCGCGGTCGTCAAGAATGCGAACGGTGGCGTTTTCGTTTGCATCGGATTTGCTCATCTTCTTGGTAGGCTCAGCCAAAGACATGATCTTTGCGCCTTCCTTGGGGATGTAAGGATCCGGTACGGTGAAGGTGGGGGAGAAAACGCCGTTGAATCGCTCTGCGATGTCACGTGCAAGCTCAAGGTGCTGCTTCTGGTCGGCACCTATCGGCACAAGATCAGTGCCATAGAGAAGTATGTCAGCAGCCATAAGCACGGGATAGGTGAAAAGACCTGCGTTAATATTATCGGCGTTTTTTGCACTTTTATCCTTGAACTGCGTCATTCTCGAAAGCTCACCAAACATTGTGAAGCAATCAAGCATCCATGCAAGCTCGGTGTGCTCACGAACGTGGCTCTGTACAAAAAGGGCGCACTTTTCGGGATCAAGACCGCAGGCAAGATAGAGCGCGAGTACCTCGTAGGTGCGGCGGCGAAGCTCCGCGGGTACCTGACGTACCGTGATAGCGTGGAGATCGACTACGCAGTAAAAGCAGTTATAAAGATCGGTGAATTCTCCGAAATTGGAAAGAGCGCCGAGATAGTTACCTATGGTGAGGTTACCGCTGGGCTGAATGCCCGAGAGAACGGTCTTTTTTGCTTCTGTATTTACGGTTGTCATCTTATATCGTTCCTTTCGTTGTTGTCACATAAGGCTTCTGACGGCGTCGGCAAGACGGATAACGCCTTCTTCGATCTGCTCGTCGGTGGGCATTGAATAGTTAAGACGGAAAGACTGAGACGGAGCCTCGGTGTCGCAGTTGAATGCAGTGCCGGGAACGACTGCTACCTTGCGCTCCAAAGCCGCCTTCACGAGCTCGGGGCAGGAGATGCCGTCGGGAAGGGTACACCAGATGAAAAGTCCACCTTCGGGCCGTGTGAATGTAACGGACTCGGGCAGATGCTTTTCGAGAGCAGCAAGCATAAGGCTTGCTTTGTGCTCGTAAAGCTTGCAGATGTCGGCAATATGTGCCTCAAGGTCACATTCTGTCATATATTTGTGGCATACCATCTGGAAGAAGATGTTGGTGTGAACGTCTTCAACCTGCTTTGCAACTACCATCTTATTTATGAGCTCGTCGTTGGCAGTAACGTAGCCAACGCGCATACCTGCGGAGAGGATCTTGGAGAAGGTGGAGCAGTATATAACGATACCATCGGTGTCAAAGCTCTTGATGGTGGGGATATCCTCGCCTGCAAAACGAAGCTCGCCGTAGGGGTTATCCTCAAGGATAACGATGCCGTGGCGCAGACAGATATCGTATACCTGACGGCGCTTTTCATAGGACATCGTGGTACCCATGGGATTGTGGAAGGTGGGGATAACGTAAAGCATCTTTGCTTCGGGATGCTCGATGATGGTGCGTTCGAGAGCTTCGGTGTCGATACCGCCGTTTTCAGCGGGAACGCCGATAGTCTTGGCGCCGTTGGAGCGGAATGCGTTCAGCGCGCCTATAAAGGTGGGATCCTCACAGATCACGGCGTCGCCTTCGTTGCAGAGTATCTTGCAGGCAAGCTCGATTCCCTGAGTACCGCCGGAAACGACGATGGTGGAATCATTTTCGCCGCCGATGCCGAATTTTTCACTGAGTCTTTTCGAAAGAGCGGCGCGGAGAGGGGGGTAGCCCTCGGTAACGCTATACTGAAGCGCAACGTTTGCACTGCTCGCATAAAGCTCCGCGGAGATCTTAGCCATCTCCTCGGTAGGGAAGGACTGAGGATTGGGGTTTCCTCCGGAGAAGGAAATTATCGTGGGATCTGAAAGACTCTTGAATATCTCTCTGATTGCTGAGGGCTTGAGATTCTTCATTTTATCTGAATAGTTGTACTGCATGGTCTGCTCCTTTATTATACGCGCACCGGAAAGTCGTATCGTGACGATGGGCGCGGAATATACTTACTACATAATAAAAAATTATACCATCATTCAGTCGTCAAATCAAGTGTTTCGTTAAAAGGCGGCTCAATTTGTGTGTGTTTGAGTCGATTTTATTCTCTGAAAAATATTTTTATTTTTTTTGAAAATACCTATTGACAAACTACCCCACTTTGAGTATAATGATTAAGCGCTCGGGTGAGGGAACAAAAATTCCGGATCCGAAGCGGATATGCGGGAGTGGCGGAACTGGCAGACGCGCACGTTTGAGGGGCGTGTAGTTCACACTGTACGGGTTCAAGTCCCGTTTCCCGCATAAAACAAAAAAGAACGGTCAACGACCGTTCTTTTTTTGTTTTTCGGTTGTTCGCACACACTTGACAAGTTTTGCATAAGGCAAATGAACGCATAGCATAAACGTAACCGCAAAACTTGGGTTCATAAGTCCCGTTTCTTGCATAAAACAAAAAAATATACACTCGCCCCTGCAAAGATACTATAATCTTATTAATACTTATAAGGATAGAGATGTAAAATTCACCGTTTGAGGCTTTTCTGATCAAGTTGATGTTCCAAAAAAAGATTTGCACGATGAGATCATATCGGAAATTTTGCAATCATTCAGAGACATATATGGTGAGGATTTTGCTGCTGTTTCATTCAAAGTAATTGAACAGGATATTGTTGTAATAATGTGTTATAAATAAAAGCGGGGGTTCTTTGAACGCCCCCGTGTGAATGCAGATTAATACAACTGTATTATGAACCCAATCAAAGTCGGAGCTTTTGATTTTTGATATAAACCGTATGCGGTCTTTATGCCTCAGATCATCTCAAAAAGTGTGAGCTGATGCTCGTTGTCGCATATACCGAGGAATATCTCTTTTTCGCTTTTGTATCCCTGTGCGTTGATCTCTTTTTTCAGCCACATGGAGTCAAGACCCATTCGCTTCAGATTTTCCTCAAGTATTCGACCGTCCATTATCACTTCGGTGTTTATGGATTCTGCCGGAGGTGAAATATTCAAGTCACAGGAACAGACCGGTCTTTTTTCTGCTTTTGGCAAAATGGTGAGCCGTCCGTTGTATTCGAAGACCGCTGTTTTTATGTCATTAACGTTGAAAAAACCTTCCTGACGGCACATCACCATAAAATCGCTGAGATCGATCTTGGCTTTTGTCATATTATTGCGGTAGATCTTGCCGTCGTTCATAATTATCGTGGGAGAGCCGTTAACGAATTTCCTCGTTTTCGGGAATTTGCTTGTCAGAAAAGATAGTCCGGCTGTTATCGCACCGTAAACTACCATAGCGATAAATGGCTTTAGGGGTTCTTCAAGTTCAGTTGCCAGCTCTGCGGCAACTGATCCTATGGTGATGCCCGTTATATAATCAAAAAAATCCAGCTGCGACATTTGCTTATGCCCCAGTATCTTGGCAATCAAAAACAGCGTAGCAGCAGAGAATATTGATGTAAGCGTTACTTTTAGTATATCCATATATAACCTCCGTTTTGGCTTAGTGTCTCCAAACACACTCGATATTAATCGCCATTATCGGATATTATAAAGATAAAAGATCCTGCTTTATTATCGGCAGGATCTTTTCTATTAAATATAAAGCGCGCGTCGTTGTCGGTCATTCGGTTCTTTTTCGTTTATGCTTCTTAAATACTGTCCTTATAAAAATGTGAGTCTATCTCTGCTGTATCTTCTGAAAGGTTGCTTTTCAGTCTTTCTATTTCTGCAACCGGCTTCCAAAGAAAGCTGAGATGCATTTCGGTACCGTTTTTGATTCTATGCAGATTCTCAATATGCTTGACGATCGTTACGGCAGTAATCAAAGCGAGGATAACGGATCCGTACATATCTCGTTCCATAAAGCCGTAAATAAAGGGAAATGCAAAGGATGCCGTAAGCGGAACGAAACAAATATAATCCGTGACCAGCGCTATAACGATCGCACCGGCAAGCATGATCAGAAACACTTTCCAATTGAAATATAAAACGATGCCGCCAAGACAAGCAAGACCTTTACCTCCTTTGAATCTCATGTAAAGAGGGAAAGTGTGCCCGATGACACAAGCAACTCCCGTTATCGCAAAAGCGTATCGAAATTCTGGAAATAATGCTTCTGTCAAAAGTATCGCAAAATATGCTTTAGCTATATCTAAAAGCGCACAGAGAACACCAAGCAGCTTGCCGAACAGGATCAAGGCGTTGGAGGCACCCGCGTTGCCTGATCCCTTTGTTCGAATGTCAAAGCCTTTCTTTTTTGCAATAAGATACGATGGATTTACCGCGCCGATCAAATAGCCGATAATACTGCAGCATATATACTCCATATTTCCTCCGCGAAAAGATTAAATGTCAAATAAGTGAATCCGGCAGATCAATATAAGCCTGGCGTAAGAAAAGTGTCAGCCTGTCTAACGAAGACCTCTGGATACTCACTTATACTTATTACACTTCTATTACATTATTCTCAACCTAACGTCAACCTAATATCAACAATTGTTGAACTTTAATTGAAAAACAGTTGAAATGGAAGGGGTATAATCATAATGAGTTTTTCTGCTGATTTCAATGTTAACAGAAACAACCTTGACAGCGTTTGTTTATTCGAATACCATATAAGATGTAATGATATGCAGGAATGACGAGTAGCTATTTGATTTAAGATAAAAGAAATTAACCGGAGGAGAAACGACTATGTTGAAGATTTTGATAGCGGAGGATGATATAGAACTGCGCAGATTGTTTGCTCACGTCCTGATAAAGAGCGGATATATGGTCAAGGAAGTTAGCAACGGAAAAGAAGCGCTTGATGCCATGGACAAGAACTTTTATGATCTGATAATATCTGATATCATGATGCCTGTAATGGACGGTTATGAATTCGTGCGTTTTTTACGTGAATCGGGTAACAACACGCCTGTATTGATGATAACTGCCAAGGATGCCTTTGACGATATGCGTCAGGGATTTCTTTCAGGCAGTGATGACTATATGGTCAAGCCGGTCAACGTAAACGAGATGGTGCTCCGCGTCGGAGCGCTTCTGCGGCGTGCGCAGATCATGAGCGAACGCAAGCAAACACTCGGAAGCACCGTATTGGAGTATGACACATTTACCGTAACGAGTGAATCGGGAAGCATGACTATGCCGCAAAAGGAATTCCAGCTCCTATATAAGCTGGCATCCTATCCGGGGCGTATTTTCACCCGTCAACAGCTGATGGATGATATTTGGGGTTATGATTCCGACAGCGATTCCCATACGGTAGACGTTCACATCGGAAGACTGCGCGACCGTTTTCGCGATAATCCCGATTTCAAGATTGTGACGATGCGTGGCGTTGGTTATAAGGTGGTGAAGCTATGAAAGAGCACGAGCAATTTCAAAAACTGAGAAAGCAAGAGGTGAGATTCAGCTTAAGGACCCGTCTCACCGCATTGGTAGGCGCAGTTGTACTCGGCAGTATTCTGATCTCCTTCGGTATTTCCATACTGCTTGAACGGCTGTTTCCTTTCTTTTCAACCAATATACCGCTTTTTATTCAGCTGAACGTATTCAGTCTGATCGTTGCTATGGTTGCAACACATTTTTTATCGAAACTGTTCTTTGATCCGATCAAGGAGCTTCGGACAGGGATGCAAAAAATAGCAGACGGTAACTTTGATACGCGACTTCAAACCAAATCGTCATCGAATGAGATACAGGAGGTGTTTGCCGGTTTTAATATGATGGCACAGGAGCTTGAATCCACGGAAATATTGCAAACGGATTTTGTTTCCAACGTTTCACATGAATTCAAAACTCCGATCAACGCCATTGAAGGGTATTCAACACTTTTGCAGGGGAACGACGGTTTTGATGAAGATCAACGGGTGTACGTAGAGAAGATTCTTTTTAATACGAAACGATTATCCGCACTCGTGAGCAATATACTGCTTCTTTCCAAGATCGAGAACCAATCCATTCAAACACGTCAGGAGTGGTACGGACTTGATGAACAGATTCGTGAATCGATCCTTGCGCTGGAATCTGCCTGGGCAACAAAGGATCTTGATTTTGATGTTGATCTTGATGATATCGAGTATTATGGCAATGAGCAGATGATGCATCACGTTTGGGATAACTTGATCGGCAACGCCATTAAATTCAGTCCGAAGGGAGGCGTTATCAGGATCCGTTTACAGAAGAAAACGGATTGCTTTAGCTTCATTGTTGAAGATGAAGGCCCCGGACTTTCCGAGGAGGCGAAGAAGCACATATTCGATAAATTTTATCAGGAGGATACGTCTCATAAGCAGGAAGGCAATGGCTTGGGACTGGCTCTTGTTAACCGCATTCTTTCTATTGAAGGCGGCGAGATTGCCGTTGAAAACTTACCGGGAAAAGGTTGCCGTTTTACCGTAACGCTGAAAGCAAACAAGTGAAGAGAGAGGTATTGATTCAGAACGAGTCGATACCTCTTTTTAGTAAAAATTAAAGCGCCCCTCCAACGTGAACTGACCCAATTTGTGCAGACAATACAAAAACAGCCTAAATGGTAGATATT
>CAYXHC010000070.1:0-9103 GCA_964464905.1 uncultured Lachnospiraceae bacterium | reverse complement strand
CTGTATCTGTTGCAAGGTAGGGAGAGAGGTAGCCTCTGTCAAACTGCATACCCTCAACAACCTCGGAGTAGGTCTCGGCGCTCTTGGATTCCTCAACGGTGATAACGCCGTCGGAGGTTACCTTTTCCATAGCGTCAGCGATAAGGGTGCCGATAACCTCGTCGCCTGCGGAGATGGTACCAACGCGGGCGATGTCGTCGCTGCCCTTAACGCGGGAGGAGTTTGCCTTGAGGCATTCGGTTGCCTTTGCAACTGCCTTCTGGATGCCGCGGCGGAGAACCATGGGGTTTGCACCTGCGGTAACGTTCTTCATGCCTTCGTGAATGAACGCCTGAGCGAGGATGGTAGCGGTGGTCGTACCGTCACCTGCAGCGTCGTTGGTCTTTGTTGCAACTTCCTTAACGAGCTGTGCGCCGGTGTTTTCTGCGGGATCTTCAAGCTCGATCTCCTTAGCGATGGTAACGCCATCGTTGATGATAAGGGGGGAGCCGTACTTCTTTTCAAGAACAACGTTTCTGCCCTTGGGGCCGAGGGTGATCTTAACTGTATTCGCGAGCTTGTCAACGCCTGCAAGGAGGGCTGCTCTTGCTTCACTTCCGTAAAGAATGTTCTTTGCCATAATATATACTCCTTTTGTAATTAGTCGATTTTAGCGAGGATATCGCCCTGACGAACGATGCAATATTCTACGCCGTCGAGCTTGATCTCGGTACCTGCGTACTTGGAGATGATGACGTGATCGCCAACAACGCTTGTCATAGTGGTGGATTTACCTTCGATCTCGCCGCCGGGACCAACTGCAACAACTTCGAATATCTGGGGTTTTTCCTTAGCGGAGCCGGGGAGAATGAGTCCGGAGCTGGTGGTTTCTTCGATCTCAACGGATTTGACAACAACGCGGTCAAAAAGGGGAACGAGTTTCATTTGTGAATACCTCCTTAACGGTTTATGTAAGTTTATTTTCAACTTCGTTTGTTAGCACTCAAACGCATTGAGTGCTAACGCATGGTACTATTTTACTTGCACACACCGAAAAAATCAAGTGTATTTTGTATTGTTCACATTTAGTTTACATCTTATACAAAGGGGAGCATGGAACGTTCGAATCGCGTTTTTGATATGCAGAAAACAAAGAAAAAGCCCCGCGTAGGGCGGGGCGAACAACAACTATTGCAGCTTGGATACCCATTCGTTCCAACGGGGATCGGCTTCTATTTCCGGTTTCACTATTGAATATTCGGGAACACACCACCACGGCCAATCCTCCGCAAGGGTCATATACGACGCTTTAACGGGCGTATCGGCATCGGGATCATTTTGGTACATTTCATTCCGAACCAATCTGACAAGCGGCGCGGTATAGCATCCCGTTTCTTTGGTAAGGTTTTCGTAGAAAAGCTTGAAATTCGAGAGCGAACGGTCCAAAGCGTCAAACGCTTCGTCTTTTTTGCCGTCCAACCACAGATATAAGGAAAGCAAGGTATAGACCCGCGCAATATAGGCGTGATGAATTCCGCAGTTGCCGTCGGTGCAAACGGTGTTGAATATTTCGATGGCACCGCGCAGGCTCTCTGCTTTTTCTGCCGCGGACATATTCTTTTCGTTTGCAATCACACCGCTGACCATAAGCTCGGAGCAAGCAAGGACTGTTTTAAGTAATCCCTCGCCGTAGGCTTCGGCACGCTTCTTTCCGTCCGTTGCCTTGGCTTTGAGAAATTCTCTCGAGCCGTAAATATCGGGAGCCGTTTCAATAACCTCAAGCGCTCTTTCGTGCTCTCCGGTGTTCAGATACAGTTGAGTAAGCTCGCGGATAAGGCGGTGACGCGGCTCGCCGTGCTCCATAGTTTTCAGTAGCTTCTCGTAGATCGATATTGCTTCTTTCCATTCCGAATAGGTTTGATGCTTTTGAACGTCTAAAACGTCATATCCTTCGTCATCGGACAGATGGCATTCACCGTAGCGTACGTATCCTGCGTTATACAGTACCGAGGCAAGGCACAGCATAATTTTTTCATTGCCCGGAAATTCGATCAGCGCGTTTCTTGCCAGTGAAATACACTCGTCGATATTAATATCTACGCCGTTGTTTCGGCGATTCATCCGATCGATCTTCGCAGCCAACTCGTCGATCCTTTGGGAGCGTTCGTTGTTATATCCAAAAAGCTCGTCAATGGAAACGCCGAAATAGTTTGCTATGGACGGGATCATTTCCATGTCGGGATAACCGCCGTTTGCCTCCCACCGTGAAACCGCCTGGGAGGTCACTCCGAGCGCCTCGGCAAGAGTCTCTTGCGTGCGTCCGTCACGCCGGCGCAGCTCGCGTATTTTTTGCCCTAGATCAAGTTGCATAATAATTTCCTCCAGAATTCATTTCACCGGTGTGACTATATCATAGCACGTATTTATAAAAAAACAATTATCAATTCGTTGTTTCGAATCCAAGGCATCCTTGGATTTCGTCCCCCGTGAGCATCGATGCTTACACTCTCTCGTAAGTGATTCGGTAAATTGATCCTCATCTTTATATAATAAGCCAATTTCCGTTTGCATACATATTATTGTAGATAAAAAGCAAAACGGAGGCAGAAATGTTCATTTTAGAAGCGCTGGCGCAGTTTTTCGGAGCGGTGATGCCGCCGCTGCTTATAGCTGTAGGAGTTGGTTTCGGCGCCGTCACGGGATTTTTTCATATACGCCATCCGATAAGGACGGCGAAGCTGATGTTTAGCAAAAGGAGCCGCGGAATATCGCCCTTTCGTGCTGCATCTATGGCGCTTGCGGGCACGCTGGGCGTTGGCAATATAACGGGCGTAACGGCGGCGATCGCAATGGGCGGCGCAGGTTCCGTTTTCTGGATGTGGTTTTCCGCTGTGGCTGCTATGTCGGTGAAATACGCGGAAACGGCGCTTGCCGTCCGTTACCGACGGAGGGATAGACACGGTTATTACGGCGGCGCACCTTTTTATATCGCAGACGGACTCCGAAAGCGGTTTTCCCGAGCATCTGTCATGATAGGCAGCGTGTTTGCTGTGTTTTGTATCATGAATTCAATCATTGTCGGCAATATTCTACAAGTAAACGCGGCGGCGTCCGCAGTTGAAGTGACCTTTGGCATACCAGCTATCGCTGTGGGATGCGTTGTTGCCGCAGCAACGTCGGCGGTAGTGCTTGGCGGCGCGAAGCGTATCTCGTCGTTAACGGTGAAGCTGATACCGGTCGTTTCGGGAGTATATATTATTATGTGTGCAACGGCGATCATTATTAATGCCGATATGCTACCTGCTGCTGTAACGCGAATTTTCAAAGAAGCCTTTTCGCTTTCTTCGGCAGCAGGCGGTGTATGCGGATACGGCATATCGGCAGCAATGAGATACGGTGTCACGCGTGGAATACTTACAAACGAGGCAGGATCGGGGACGTCTCCCGCGGCTCACGCCTGCGCTGACACGGATTCACCGATGGCGCAGGGGTGCCTTGGAATATTCGAGGTCTTTGCTGATACGATAGTTATATGCTCAATGACGGCTTTCGTTATCCTTATCGGGGAAGAGTATGGCATCCTTGTCTCGGAGGATGCGATAGCGTCGGCATTTGCCGTTTTTTCGGCGCTTTTGGGAGAGTGGGCGTGCAGCGTGCTTACAGCGGTGACCTTAGTGTTCGTTTTTGCAACGCTTATGTCACAGCACTATTACGGAGAAGTGGCAATGCGCTTTTTTGGAGACGGCAAAAAAAATAAAACGGTATACACGGTCGTGTATCTTATTGCAGCCGTATACGGCTCCGTTATTGCCCCTGAGCTTATGTGGACTCTTTCCGACGTAACGGTAGGCGTGCTTACCTGCGTCAACGTAACGGCGCTCATCCTCCTTCGACGGGACGTTATCGACCTGACGGACAGCACTATCGGTCGCGGTAAATTACACCGTCGGATGTAAATATCCCCGTCTCGACGGGGATGTGCATTATAAAGGAAACGTCGGCAAAATCTTATCGTTGAAGATGTGTGTCGGGGAGAGTATAATTTTTGTGTGGGTCTGATCCGATATCGGAGGAGGTGATATTCGTTACAATAACTCTCACACAAAATATAAAAAGAAAGCGAGGTAATGAAAATGAAAGGTAAAATTATACTATCGTGTAAGCTTGCTGCAGTCGCATTTGTCCTCCTGATGCTGTCAGTGGGAGTGTTTGCCGTCTCTCCGCGAGTGGAGCTTTACGGAGATGAATACCCTGCAACTGACACGGAGCTTACGAATGATACTACCTGTCTGTGGTTTCGCAGCTTCATGGGTGAAATGACGGCGGGGGAGGCAACTATCAGCTGGGACGACGAAACGAAAACGGCATCAGCTACACTTGACGGACTGACCGTGACAGCAAGAGCAGGAGACAAGTACATAGTTGCAAACGGGCGCTACCTTATGTGCGGTACGGAAAATTACATTGTGAACGGCAGGATGATGGTGGCAGTACGTCCTATGGCGAAAGCTTTTGGAGCTGACGTTTTATGGAACGGTGACGATTTCAGCGTTACCGTTGGCAAAGCCACGTCATATATCGAAAACGGTGATGATTTTTACGATGCGGACGAGCTATATTGGCTTTCGCGCATTATAAGCGCAGAGGCAAGGGGAGAGGAACTCCGAGGTCAGCTTGCCGTTGCCGCCGTCGTGTATAACAGAGTTGAATCGGAGGATTACCCTGACAACGTATACGACGTTATTTTTGATATGGAAAACGGTGTTCAGTTCACACCCGCTTCAACGGGCTCTGTGTATGATGAACCCACGGAAAAGGCGGTGATTGCGGCGAAGCTTTCTATGGAAGGCTACAGATACAGAGACGACATCCTCTTTTTCTGTGCCAATTATATCGCGGACTCCTGCTGGGCGGGAAAAAACCGCACAATCGTTGAGACCATTGGTGGACATACCTTTTTTGCATAATGAAAATGCCGGGCGACGTTAGCCTCGGATGCTGAAGTATGGTAAAAAGCCGATACGGATTTATTTCCGTATCGGCTCTTTTTGTATCTCCGCTTTCGGCGGTGAGCAGGTGAGCACTTGCAGGTGTACTCCATAAGCCTTCCTCCGGGAGGAAAAGTGGCGCGGCATAGCCGTGACGGAGGAATTGTAAAAATGCAAAATCATGCCAAAACAATCCCTCAGTCAGCTTCGCTGACTGCTCCCTTTACAATAGGGAGCTTAAGGCTGTAACCGCTTGTCCTTGTCTTGAATTATCGTGAATACTGTCCTTAACGGCATAACGACTTCTCCGCTCGGGATTTTTCAGGTGAATGAGGTCTCTTTTGTGTCGCAATCGCGATGGCATACGCCTGAGGAAAGACACCTCAGTTTTCCATCAACGGATCGGATGTGCGGAACGGGTTCATTTCTGTGGGCACACATCATTTCAACCAGCAGAGGCAAAGCCTCCTCCCCCGTCCTATTGACGCCCACATCAGATCTTGCTATCTCCGCGTCAGTTTTCAAGCTGTTTACCTAAGAACGAAGCAGCGGTCTCGATAAGCTTTGTTTCAACTTCATCGTCCACGGGAAAGGGAGTACCGTCGGGAATGGCAACGGACGCAACGCAACCGATAATGTCACCCTCCGATATTATCGGGGAAGCGCATCTGATGCAATGCGAGCCGCCGTCGATGGCGTAAACCTGCTTCCCGTTTTTCAATAGATCGCTGTGTCTGTAGCTCTGGCGCGATTCAATGATCTCGCTGAGCTCCTCGGAGAGTTTTCTTTCGAGATATTCCTTCTTAGACACACCCGATGCGGAGATAATGGCGTCACGGTCAGTGACGATAACGTCAAGACCGCATGTCTTATGCAGTGTTTCCGCATATTGCGCCGCAAATGCGGAAAGCTCCCCGATGGGGGAATACTTCTTGAAAATAACCTCACCGTCACGGTCTGTATATATCTCCAGCGGATCGCCCTCTCTGATCCTCATAGTTCTTCTAATTTCTTTCGGAATGACCACACGTCCAAGATCATCGATCCTTCTGACTATTCCTGTTGCTTTCATATATAAACTCCTTACTTTACAAATTTGTACTTTTAGTATCTGTAATAGGATCGGAGATTATACTGCGTAGAAGAAAAATGAACCTACCTTCATCGCATAAAGGCAGGTTCATTTTTTTTGAAATTCTTCTCCGGTGATGAGGTAATCGATCGATACGTTATAATATTTCGACATTGCAACAAGAAGTGCGAGGGAAGGCTCACGCTTTCCGTTTTCATAATAGGAGAGCGCTTCCCGTGAAATATTCAAGTCCATTGCAACCTTCTGCTGATTCAGATTCCGCTGTTTGCGTATTTTTTTTAGTCCGATCATCAAATCACCTCTTGCTTTTATTGTAACATTGTGTTACACTGTGTATGTAACATTATGTTACATAACTTGCGGAGGAGATGATATGATATGTTTTGCCTTATTGTACCCAATGTGGGAATGAAATAAATGGACGAGGTGACAGTCACCTCGTTTTTTGCGTTCTCAAAAACTCCTCGCTTAACAAACGCTGTTTGTAAACGAGGAGTTTTTATTATGCGATCACGCTTTTATGAGCTTTTTCAAAAGCGGAATTTTAGAGATGATATATGAACCGATGAAAGAGCAGCACAGCACCGCAATATAGCATACGGTTATGTATATATAAGGACTGCTGCTGTACGGCAGAAACTTATTAAATAAAGTCAGGATCATCACGTGGATCAAATAAACGCCAAAAGTAAGCTTTGAAAGCGTCTCTATGATCCGAGCCGTTTTATCTTTGAGATCGGTTTTGATGCTGTTGACAGCCAAAAACAGGCTGACGGCGTATAAATACACGGGCGCTCCGATGTTGTCGTAGGCGATCTCGTAGTTGCCTGTGAAATAAACGTATATGAACATGGCACAAAGTGAGACCGCGCCCAACGCATATACGAGATATTTCACGTTCTTTTTATCGATGCCAACGTGGACTATGTACCAGCCCGTCAGAAAATACGTTACGTAGCCGCCGAAGAAGTCTAAATAGAACATTTCGGTAAACGTTCCTATGAAGCCTATATCAAAATGCTCTGTGAGAAGCTTGTCTATAGTAGGTGCAAGGAAATTCGCCGCAAAGGCAACGGCAATAAAGAACAGTACCATGTTCTTGTTCTCTTTGCAAACGAATTTTTTCAAAAAAGGCGTGATGATATAAAGACCGATGATCATATATAGGTACCACATATGATAGTGACCGATCAATATATCGATCACGGTACTCTTTAAGCTGATCTCGCCGCCGCCAAGCAAAGTGAAAATAACGTTATAGGTGATGGAGTAAAATAGGGCCCACGCCACTGTGATGACCGCAATGCTCTTTGCGTATTTTGTTAAAGCGCTTTGGATGGTGATATTCTTCCGTTCGTCAAGAAAAAGCGCGCCCGATATCATTAAAAACAGCGGAACGCCAAGACGCGATAAGCTGTTGAACAAATTTCCGAATATGAATTCTCCGGTATAAAGCTCGTAATTCTTTGCAAATGCAGAGCTGCAATGTATCATCACAACGGCAAGCACAGCAATTATCCTTGCTATGTCAAGCGAATGATTCCTTTTCGTTTTGTTTATCGATATATCTGTATTAACAGTCATTATACTATTCCCTCATATCAATATTTCGGGGCGAAAGTCCAATATTAGAATACCATAGTATTTTTGCAATGTCAAGGATTTTGCAATAATAGTATTGGAATAATTGTCGTGAGGGGTATTATGTTAAACAAAAGGATATATGAGCTGAGAATGTCGTTCGGATGGACGCAGGTGCAGTTAGCACAAAAACTGAACATAACGAAGCAAACGGTTTCAAATTGGGAAAACGACAACATTCAACCCTCCGTTGAAATGCTTGTCAAGCTTGCTCGCGTTTTTAACGTTTCAACGGATTATTTGTTGGGATTAACTCCAACTAACTCGATAAATGTTGATGGTCTGCCTCTTGCGTTCGTTTCGCACATCGTTCAAATTATCGACGATTATAAAACAAAATAAAAGTAAAAAACCGAGGTGACTGTCACCTCGTTTTTGATCTATCATATCGGTCTGCGTCTCACTTTCGTTTCATTTGAAAAGATAATTGCTTCTACCGTTATTTACTTTTTGTGCTTTTGTGATATAATAAAAAGGATCAGTTTTGATATAGGAGAAAAGCAGTATGTTTATTACAAACGATGTTAAGTATATAGGTGTGAACGATCACAAGATCGACCTTTTTGAGGGGCAGTATCACGTGCCCAATGGCATGGCGTATAATTCATACGTTATCATCGATGAAAAGATCGCTGTTATGGACACTATGGACAGAAACTTCACAGACGAGTGGCTTTCCAATCTCAGCGCTGCCCTCGACGGCAGAACGCCCGATTATCTCATCGTGCAGCATATGGAACCCGATCATTCCTCCGGCATCGCAAAATTCGCACAGACGTATCCGGACGCAACTATCGTTGCATCTGCAAGAGCATTCACAATGATGAATAATTTCTTCGGCACCGATTTCAGCAGCCGCCGTATGGTTGTGGGCGAGGGAAACACGCTCTGCCTCGGCAAGCACACGCTCACCTTTGTGGCAGCACCCATGGTGCATTGGCCTGAGGTCATCGTAACCTACGACTCCTGCGACAAGATCCTCTTTTCCGCAGACGGCTTTGGCAAATTCGGCGCTCTCGACGTAGACGAAGACTGGGCGTGCGAGGCGCGCCGCTACTATATCGGTATCGTTGGTAAGTATGGCGCACAGGTGCAGGCGCTTCTTAAGAAGGCGGCGGCTCTCGATATCTCCATCATCGCGCCTCTCCACGGTCCTGTGCTGACCGAGGACCTTGGATACTATATCAACCTTTACGATATATGGTCAAGCTACAAAGTTGAAAGCGAAGGCGTTGTGATCGCGTATACGTCCGTGTACGGTAACACGAAGTCTGCCGTCGAGCTTCTTGCGGAAAAGCTCCGCGAAAAGGGATGCGAAAAGGTCGTTATAAACGATCTTGCCCGCTGCGATATGGCAGAGGCTGTGGAGGATGCGTTCCGCTACGGCAAGCTGGTGCTGGCA
>CAYXHC010000069.1:0-9669 GCA_964464905.1 uncultured Lachnospiraceae bacterium | reverse complement strand
GCCTCGTAAGCAAGATTTACAGGGTGCTTCAGGGGCAGATTCCAAATGGGGAACGTTTCAAACTTCGCGTATCCTGCTCTGATGCCGCGCTTATGCTCGTGAAAAAGCTGAGAGAGGCAGGTTGCCATCTTTCCGCTTCCGGGACCGGGGGCGGTGACGACTACCAACGAGCGAGTCGTTTCTATGTAATCGTTTTTGCCGAACCCTTCGTCGCTGACTATGAGAGGAATGTTGGAGGGATAATCCTTAATGGTGTAGTGGTGGTACACCTTAACGCCAAGCGTGGTAAGGCGCTTTTCAAACTGTTCCGTCAGCGCGCTTGGCACATACTGCGTGATAACGACGGAGCCCACGTAAAGCTCAATGGAGCGAAATGCGTCGATGAGGCGTAGCACCTCATCGTCGTACGTGATGCCCAGATCTCCGCGGCGCTTGCTTTTTTCGATGGAGGAAGCGCTGATGGCGATGATGACCTCAGCCTGATCCTTAACGCGAAGGAGCATCTTCACCTTACTGTCGGGCAAAAATCCGGGCAGCACACGTGCGGCGTGATAGTCGTCGAAAAGCTTGCCGCCAAACTCAAGGTACAGCTTGCCGCCGAAGGAGGAAACTCGCTCCGTGATCTTTTCGGACTGCATCTCAATATATTTCTCGTTGTCAAAACCTATCTTATACATAAAAACTCCAAAGAAACAATTTTATTTGCATTCGTACCAGGACCGTCCCGTTGCCACCTCTGCCAAGAGCGGCACAGCAAGAGCTGCGGCACTCTCCATTTCGCGGCGGAGTATCTCTGCCGCACGGTGGGCGTCGTCCTTATGAGCTTCAACGATCAGCTCGTCGTGGACCTGAAGTATCAGAACTGCATCGAGTCCTGCCTCGCGGAGGGCGCGGGCAGTATTTATCATAGCAAGCTTTATAACGTCTGCGGCGGCACCCTGAATGGGTGAGTTCATGGCAACTCTTTCGCCGAAGGCGCGTGTCATTTTATTGGAAACGTTGATCTCGGGAATGTATCTGCGTCTGCCGAAAACCGTGGTAACGTAGCCGTGCTCCCTCGCATCGGCAACAGTATTTTTCAGATACTCGTCAACACCCTTGTAGGTTGCAAGGTAGTTGGCTATATATTCGGCAGCCGTCTTACGACTCGTTCCAATGTCCCGAGAAAGGGAGTAATCTCCGATACCATATACAATGCCGAAATTAACCGCCTTTGCGCGGGAGCGAAGCTCCTTTGTGACGGCTGCCTCTGGCACGCCAAACACCTGCGACGCCGTTGATGTATGGATATCAACGCCCGACAAAAATGCGTTTTTCATTATTTCATCGTCCGATATCGCCGCTAAGATCCGAAGCTCTATCTGCGAATAATCGGCATCAATGAGAACGTAGTCCTCCGACTTTGGCACGAAGAAGCGGCGCAGCTCTCGTCCCATCTCCGTTCTGACGGGGATGTTTTGCAGATTCGGCTCCGTGGAGGAAAGACGTCCCGTTGCCGTGACAGTCTGATTAAAGCTTGAATGGATCCTGCCGTTTTCGTCTGCCATATCAGCAAGAGCGACGCCGTACGTGCCGCGAAGCTTCGCGATCTGACGGTAATTCAGTATATCGTCAACGATCTCGTAGGAATAGCGCAGGCCTTCAAGCGTGTCTGCGTCGGTGGAGTAACCGGTTTTCGTCTTTTTTCCCGCAGGGAGTCCCATCTCCTCGAAAAGCACCGTTCCAAGCTGCTTCGGGGAATTTATATTGAACTGTCGCCCTGCGCGGAAATATATCTGCTCTGCCAAAGCTGCCTCAGCTCGGGAGAGCATTTTTGCGTAGCCGCGCACGCCGTCGCTGTCAATGCGGAAGCCAACGGCTTCCATATCCGCAAGAACGGGAGCAAGGGGCATTTCAATACCGTAAAGAAGTTCAGAGGCCTTTGCCTGATCTCTTGCTTCAGCCTCAGCGTCCACTCTCGCGAGTTCGGCTTTTTCAGCATCAGCCAGTCGTTTGATAAGAGCCGTCTTGTCCTCTCCGCGAGCCGATTCTTCCGTAACGGAAAGATACGTCATAAAAAGACGGGGGAGCGCGTAGGAGCTTTCCCCTGATCTGAGCACGTATGCTGCAAGCAGCGTGTCAAAGGCGCAATCAACGGTAACGCCAAGGGGCTTCATTTCAGCATAGAGTGCCTTGCTGTCGTGAGTGATAACGGAGCACGCTCCGAAAAGATGCAGTACCTCCCGGCTTTCCTTGAAAGCTTTATAGGCTCTGCCGTCGGAATACACGTACAGCACGCCGTCTTTGTCAAGATAAACGGCAGGCGCCGTAAGCTCGGCAGCTATATCGACCGTCAGCGGCTCGGCATCGGGAACGCGATCCGCATCAACGCCGGACTGCGTTTCCTGCTTTGTCTCGTTGAGTCCGAAGCGCTCGGAAAGCTTATAAAACTCAAGCTCCGTGAAAAGCACCGACAGCGCTTCCCTTTCGATTCCGCTGTAAGCGAAGCTTTCAAGGGGCCTTTCAAAGGGCGCATCGCGGCGGATGGTGGCAAGATCATACGACATAAAGGCAGAATCTTTTCCTGCTCTCAGCTTTTCACGCACCGAATTCGTAACGGCAACGGAATCGATATTATCGTATATGCCGGAAAGAGAGCCATACTCGGAGATAAGCTTTTTCGCTGTTTTTTCACCGATCCCGGGAACGCCGGGGATATTGTCCGATGAATCGCCCATAAGAGCCTTTATATCAACGAGCTTTTCGGGCACGGTGCCGTAATTCTCGAAGAAAAGCGCCTTATCGTAAAGGATATTTTCTTTGTTTGTGATATAGATAACACGGGTCTTATCCGTTATGAGCTGGAGAGCGTCGCGGTCTCCCGTGAGGATATAGACCTCATATCCCTCCTCCTCGCCTCGAAGAGCGAGAGTACCGAGGATATCGTCTGCCTCGTAGCCTTCAAGGTCAACGGAATGAGCGCCGAGGGCGTCCACGCAACGGCGGACGTAGGGTATCTGCTCTATAAGCTCGTCCGGTGCCTTTTTCCGGGTGCCCTTATATTCGTCATACATCTTATGGCGGAAAGTGGGCGCGGAAAGGTCAAAGGCAACAGCAACGGCATCGGGCTTCATCGCCTCGATCTGATGAGAAAGAGTGGTGGCAACGCCGTAAACTGCGTTTGTGTGAAGTCCTGCCCGTGTGGTGAAGGGACGCACGCCGTAAAAGGATCGGAACATTATATTGGTACCGTCTGCTATCAGAAGCTTTTTCATTTCAGCATCGTCCTTTCGTGATGTTTTCGCATCAGCCTATCTCGCTGATGTCGTATGGTGTTGTCTGGTAAACGAAATAATTGAGCCAGTTGGAATAAAGGAGATTTGCGTGGCTTCTCCACGTCATCAAAGGCTCCTTTGTATCGTCGTCGTCGGGAAAGTAATTCTTCGGCACATCAATAGGAAGACCTGCGTTTTTGTCGCGGAGGTATTCCGTGCGGAGGGTCTCCGCGTCGTATTCCGAGTGACCTGTGATGAATATCTGGCGTCCAAGCTTTGTTGTAACGGCGTAAACGCCCGCTTCCTCGGAGGAAGCAACGATACGAAGCTCGGGACAAGCCTCGATATCCTCTCTTTTCACCGTGGTGTGACGGGAATGAGGCACCATAAAGGTATCGTCAAAGCCGCGCAGAAGGATGGAATTTTTATAATCCTTCTTATGAGGGAATATTCCGAAAAGCTTTTTATCAAGGGGATATTTGTTTATACCGTAGTGGTAGTAAAGTCCTGCCTGAGCGCCCCAGCAGATGTGGAAGGTGCTCGTAACGTGAGTCTTGCTCCACTCCATTATCTCACAAAGCTCATCCCAATAAGTGACCTCCTCAAAGGGCAGATGCTCAACGGGCGCACCCGTGATGATCATTCCGTCGAATTTACGGTGGCGGATGTCGTCGAAGGTCTTGTAAAATGCGAGAAGATGATCGGCGGAGATATTCTTCGACCTATGCGTCTTCGTGTGAAGAAGCTCAAGCTCCACCTGAAGGGGGGAATTGCCCAGAAGACGGGCAAGCTGAGTTTCCGTCGTTATCTTCGTGGGCATCAGATTCAGAACGAGAATGCTGAGAGGACGAATGTCCTGACTTATGGCTCTCGTTTCCGTCATAACGAATATATTCTCTTTTTGAAGCGTTTCAGTCGCCGGCAAAAGGTTCGGTATCTTTATCGGCATCCCTGTTCTCCCTTCAGATTATTTTGTTGCTTTGTCAAGTGCGCTGTCGATATCCGCAATGATATCCTCCACGTCCTCGATGCCGATCGACATACGGATAAGGTCGGGGGTGATGCCCGCAGCCGTGAGCTGTTCATCCGTGAGCTGACGATGAGTGGTGGATGCGGGATGGAGCACGCAGGTGCGCGCATCCGCAACATGTACCACTATACGGGCAAGCTCAAGGCTATCCATAAATTTCGTAGCTGCGTCGCGTCCGCCCTTTACTCCGAAGGAAATTACGCCGCAAGCACCGCGAGGAAGGTACTTCTTCGCAAGCTCATACTGATCGGAGGAAGGAAGTGAGGGGAAGGACACCCAGGAAACTCTCGGATCCTTTTCAAGGTATTCGGCAACGGCGAGAGCATTTTTCGCATGGCGCTCCATTCTTACTGCGAGCGAATCAAGACCGAGATTGAGAATGAATGCGGCGATAGGCTGAGGTGTCAGTCCGAGGTCACGCATAAGCTGCGTGCGAGCCTTGGTGATATAAGCCGCCTCGCCGAACTGCTCTGTATATACGACTCCGTGATAGGATTCATCGGGGGTTGTAAGCTCGGGGTATTTACCGTCCTTCGTCCAGTCAAACTTACCCGAATCAACGATAACACCGCCAACGACGGAAGCGTGACCGTCCATATATTTTGTGGTGGAATGGATAACTATATCGGCACCGAACTCGATAGGACGGCAGAAAATAGGCGTCGCAAAGGTGTTGTCGATAATGAGCGGCACGCCGTGGCTGTGAGCGAGGTTTGCAAAGCGCTCGACGTCGAAAACGGTGAGCGCGGGGTTTGCAACTGTCTCGCCGAAGAGAAGACGGGTGTTTTCGTCGAAGAGCTTGCTGATCTCCTCGTCTGTCATATCGTTTGTAAAGAAGCGCACTTCAATGCCCATTCTCGCCATTGTTACGGCGAAAAGATTCGTCGTTCCGCCATAGATGGAAGCGGAGCAAACGAAGTTCTGTCCTGCGCTTGTGATATTGAAGATGGCGGCAAAGTTTGCTGCCTGACCGGAACCGGTACACATTGCGCCGATGCCTCCCTCAAGAGCCGCGATCTTTTTTTCGACTGCGTCTACCGTGGGGTTTGAGATCCTCGTATACATATGACCGGGAGCCTCAAGGTCGAAGAGCTTGCCGAGAAACTCGGAGGAATCGTATTTATACGTGGTAGACTGATAGATAGGGAGGATACTGGGCTCGGAATTACCGGGTTCCCAGCCTGCCTGAACACATTTAGTATCTACTTTGTAGTTCGCCATATTATTGCCTCTTTCTTATATAATAATTTCAAATAAAGATGGCGGGGGCAACTTACCGTCCGACGATATAATATCCCCCGCTGAAAACTAAATTTAATTATATAATATATAATATATTCTGTCAAGGGAGAAGAACATTTTTATCGGTCAGCCGTCACCGTCGCGAAATGATATTCTGCGTGCCGCCACGCCCCCGAGAAAACCAACGGCGACACCCGATAGAAGTCCCGTAGCGATCAGCACGGGCAGGTAATACAGCACCGCCTCCGTCCCTATGATAAGCGCCGCCACTGCGATCTGCCCCGCGTTATGAGCAACACCGCCTGCAACCGAAACTCCCACGTAAGAAAATACGTTGGTTTTTTTCAAAAGAAGCATAACTACAAGACTCAGGACGGCACCGGCGAAGCTATAGGCAAACGAAGCGGCGTTTCCGAAAAGGATACCAACGATAATAACGCGGAGAAAAGACACCCCCGCCGCCGCCTTGCCGCTCAGCGCATAAAGCGCAAAAACAACGGCTACGTTTGCAAGTCCCAGCTTTACTCCGGGCAAGGGAAGCGACGGCAGGACCGCTTCAACGTAGGATAGTATCAGTGCCGCCGAAAGCGTTAATGCCGAAGCCGTCAAACGGCGGACGCTCACGTTTTTATTTGATCTCGACATCGACGTCTGCCGCCTCCTTTCCGGCGATCCGCACCGTCAGCTTGTGAGGAAGACACACGATAGTCTCGCCGACTCCGCCGACGGTGCGTGAACGGACGCAGGTGCCATCGGGACAGTCGGCTTCGGTCACATCGACCCTGCCGTCCTTTATAACGATCACGTTATAGCCGCCATCCGCAGAGACCCTGATCTCGGTATCCACGGAAAGAGGATATATTCCCATCATTTCGCCGTCAACGTATATCTCGGCGCAGTCTCCCGCTTCGTATGTAAAAAACAGTGCAGAAAAGGCGATTGCCGCCAAAGCGGCAATCGCTATAAAAAGTATCATATCGGCTTTTCGCGGGGTCAGCTTTTCGATTTTTTCCATTTCGGCACCTTACGGATTTTTTATTTTCCGGCGTATCCGTGAACACCGCTGAGGTCGGATATCTTTATGCATCCGACGGGGCACGCTTTCGCACACTCAACACAGTTTACGCATTTGTCGTAGTCTATCACAGCAAGATCTTTGACGACCTTGATCGCATCCGAGGAACATACACGCTCGCATTTTTTGCACCCGATGCAGGCATTCTCACATTTCCCTCTCGCAACGGCGCCGCGGTCGGTGTTGCTGCAGGCAACGACGACGCGCTCGAAGTTAGCAAAGAGAGCTATGAGTCCGTGAGGGCACGCCTTGGCACACAGGCCGCAGCCTACGCAATTTTCCGTTTTCACGCGGGCAAGTCCGTTTTCAATCACTATCGCGTCGTGAGGGCAAGCAGCGGCGCAGTCACCGTAGCCAAGACATCCCTCCGCGCACTCCCGCCTGCCATTATAAAGCAGATTTACAGCACGACAGGTCTCCGCGCCCTCGTAGCTGTATTTATACTTCGAGGCGCGGCAGTCGCCCATGCATTTCACGAACGCCACCATTTCAACGACGTTTGCAAATTCAACGCCAAGGGCGTCGGAGATATCCCTTGATACCTTGTCGGCGCCGGGCACGCAAAGATTCGTTCGAGTCTCGCTTCCGTTTGCAAGAGCCTCCGCATATCCGTCGCAGCCTGCGTAGCCGCAGGCACCGCAGTTTGCACCCGGCAGGCACTCGCGCACAGCCGTCAGCTTTTCGTCAACGGGAACGCTCATATATTTCGACGCCAAAACGAGGATAAGGGCACAAACAGCTCCTATGCCGAAAAGCACCAGAGCAGCATATAAGATCGGTGTCATATCGTCTCGCCTCCTATCAGCCGAACATATTGTCCGCCATACCCGTGAATCCCATAAAGGTCATAGACGTAAGGGCGGCGGCAACCAGCGTTATGGGCAAGCCCTCAAAGCATTTCGGCGGCTTTGCACGGAGAAGAGCGCGGCGAACGCCCGAGAAAATAACGAGGGCAAGGGAGAATCCGACACCGGCGGCAAAGCCGTCAACGCAGGATTCTATGAAATTATAATCGTTTTCAATGTTCAGAAGCGTCACGGCAAGAACGGCGCAGTTTGTCGTTATAAGGGGAAGATATATACCGAGGGATCTGTAAAGAGGCTTCATAAACTTGCGAAGCACGATCTCCACGAACTGAACGAGAGTCGCGATCACAAGGATAAATATGATAGTTGACAGATATTCAAGTCCGAAGGGGACCATGAAATAGGTGTATATCAGATAAGTTGCCGCGGAGGCAAGTGTCATAACGAATATAACGGCGCCCGACATGCCGAGGGAGGATTTCAGATCCTTGGAAACGCCAAGGAAAGGGCAAATGGCAAGGTACTGCACCAAAACGTAGTTTTCGGTGAACACCATCATAAACGTGATGGAAAGCAGCTTAGTAAGATCCGTCATACCGTTTTCTCCTCTCCCTTTGCATTATCACATTCGCCGCGGCAGGCGGCGCAGTTTCCGTCACATCCGAGCTTAGGCTCGAACTTTTTTCCGCGGCGGGCAAGTATCCACACAAGGCCTGCCATAATGCAGCCGTAGGTGAAAAATCCGCCCGGCGTCCCCGTCATTATGGATATCTGATACCCCTCGGGAATGATACGTAAACCGGCTACGGTTCCGTTACCTGCAAGCTCACGGATCACCGCCATAAGCGTTAGACTCAACGTATAGCCGATCCCCATTCCGAGTCCGTCAAAAAAGCTGTCAATAACGCTGTTTTTCGAAGCGAACATCTCTGCTCTGCCAAGGACGATGCAATTTACGACTATCAACGCCAAAAAGATTCCGAGAGTTTCGTAAAGTGACGGAAGAAAAGCCTCCACCACCATTTCGACCACAGTTACGAACGCGGCGACGATGACTATGTAGCAAGGTATCCTGACACTCGCCGGGATCACACGGCGAAGCGCCGATATCGCAACGTTTGAGCACACGAGCACGAAGGTGAGAGCCGCGCCCATGCCGAGACTTCCGATAACGGTAACGGAAACAGCAAGCACGGAGCAGCATCCGAGAATGAGAACGAGTACGGGATTCTCTCTGACGATACCGTTTGCGAGTATCTTTAGTTTATTTTTCATTCCGTGCCGCCTCCTATGCTTTCATACACAGCGAAGGCTTCGTTCACGCACGCTTTTACGGCGTTGCTTGAATAGGTCGCCTGTGCGATAACGTCAACGCGGTCAGCACTTTCGCCGAGACCGATAAATTTTGAAACATAGCTTTCGAGAGCCGTTTTACTTCCGATACCGGAAGTCTCCTTTGATGCGTCAACGGAAAGCGCAAGCACCCTGCCGTCTGTATCGAGACCGACTGTGACACTGACTGATTTGTATCCTTTTTTCGTGACGGATACGACGTATCCGATAACCTCTCCGTTGCTGTCAAGTCCCTTATAAGCTCCCGTAATACCTTCGTCGTTTTCGTAATCCACGGAGACGAAATCCTTAGCCTCCGGCAATACCGCAAGGCGTGTCTCTCTCGCCCTCTCCTCTGCATTGCGAAGAATGATAGGCTCCGTTATCGCGTTTGTAACGCCAAGGATAACGCCGACAAACCCGCAGATCATAACAAGGGTAACGAAGGGTCTTATCATGTTCTTCATTTTTTCGCACCTCCGAATGGCTTCGTCTTGAAAAGGGCGTCAATATAGGGCGTGAGCACGTTCATCAGAAGGATCGCGAAGGAAACGCCCTCCGAGCTGTTGGCAAACTTTCTTATCATCACGGTTATAAAGGCGCAGCCGATACCGAAAACGGCTCTGCCCTTCTCCGTGGAGGGGGTGGTAACGTAATCCGTTGCCATATATACGGCGCCGAAGAAAAGACCTCCCGAAAGGATTGCCGCCAAAGGATTGGGAACTCCCATGATCCACGAAAGCAGGAACACGCCTCCGATATAGGTGACGGGAATGGTTGGCGTGATAACACGGCGTGCTACCAAATAGACGAAACCGATCATAATAGCAACGGCGCAGGTCTCGCCGAGAACGCCGCCGTGCGTTCCGAGAAGGAGCATCGGCAGATCCTCCGTATTCACGGTATGCGAGATAAGCAAAGGCGTTGCCG
>CAYXHC010000068.1:0-9796 GCA_964464905.1 uncultured Lachnospiraceae bacterium | reverse complement strand
GAGTGATGCCGAGATCATGCGCTTCTGCCAGAGCTTCATGACCGAGCTCTACCGTCACATCGGTCCCGACACCGACGTTCCCGCAGGTGACATCGGCGTTGGCTCCCGCGAGGTTGGCTACATGTTCGGTCAGTACAAGCGCCTCACCAACACCTTCACGGGCGTTCTCACCGGCAAGCACATCTCCTCCGGCGGTTCTCTCATCAGGCCTCAGGCAACCGGTTACGGTCTCTGCTACTTCACCAACGAAATGCTCATAGACAACGGCATGAGCTTCGAAGGCTCCACCGTCGTCATCTCCGGCTCCGGTAACGTTGCCATCTACGCTTGCGAAAAGGCACAGCAGTTTGGCGCAAAGGTCGTTGCAATGTCCGACTCCAACGGCTACGTTTACGATGCAAACGGCATTGACCTTGCCGTTATGAAGCAGATCAAGGAAGTTGAGCGCGCGCGCATCAAGGAATACGCGGCAAGAGTTCCCGGCGCTGTGTACACTGAAGGCTGCCGCGGCATCTGGTCCGTTCCCTGCGATATCGCTCTCCCCTGCGCTACTCAGAACGAGCTCAACGGCGAAGAAGCCGCTATCCTCGTGAAGAACGGCTGCAAAGTCGTTGCTGAAGGTGCTAACATGCCCTCCACTCCCGATGCAGTTGCTTGCTTCCAGGAAAACGGCATCCTTTTCGGGCCTGCAAAGGCATCAAACGCAGGCGGCGTTGCCACCTCCGGTCTTGAAATGACTCAGAACTCCATCAGACTCTCCTGGAGCACCGAAGAGGTTGACGAAAAGCTTCACGGCATTATGAAAAACATCTACGCGGCTGCGAAGAACGCGGCTGAAAAATACGGAATGGCAGGCAACCTCGTTGCCGGCGCCAACATTGCGGGTTTCCAGAAGGTTGCCGACGCTATGGTATGGCAGGGCGTTTCCTATTGATTCAGTAAATGTATTAAAAAAAGCACACTCCTATGGGGTGTGCTTTTTGCGTTTGTGTTCTTTTTTGCGCAGAGGGGGCCGTCGTGTGTGTGCGAACACACCCTTGGCGGCAGAGCAAAATCAAAAAAGCACTCTTTCGAGTGCTTTTTCATTCGTTTTTCACCATATAAACGGGATGAGCCTGTATTTCACCTTTTTCATATAGTCCTCATAGCCGGGAAGTTCCTTTTTCAAAAACTCCTCCTCGCCCTTCAGTCGTCTCACGATGATGAGGGGATAGAAAAGAAAGGCAACAAGAGAGTAGACCGAGCCGAGGATAACGGGCATCGCGATAAAGAGCAGGAGAGTTACCGAATACATAGGGTGTCTCACAATGCCGTAAAGGCCCGTGTCCACCACTCTCTGCCCCTCCGCAACCTCAATGGTGCGTGAAAGGTACTCGTTTTCGCGGAGCACCTCGGCGAATACCGCATAGGCAAAGAGAAAAGCAACGGCTCCGCCAATGGAAACTCCCCACGGCAGCGTATACCAGCCGAAGCGGTGATTGAGTCCCGCAACGACAAACCCGATGATGAACATAAGTCCGCTCAATTTTATAAGGGCGCCCTGGTCTTTCTGTTTTTCTTTGGCGTCCAGACGTCTTTTCAGAAGCTCCGGTGCCTTCACCATCATAACGATACCTGCGACAAGCATAGGTCCGAAGCACACTGCCATAAAAAGCTGTCCTCCCGGGAAGTCAAAAGTGCCTGCGGGGACAAAAATAAGTGTGCCCGCAAGGACAACTCCGAGAGCAAATTTTGTTACAGCGGAAAGGAAAAGCTTTTTGGTCATTTCACACCTCTTTATGGTGATCTCGGCGTCGTCTCTGTCGTTTTTCTCCATTCACGGTGCGGAGGGATCTCATTCTCCGAGGCGGATCCTGATGCCGCCGCCGTCGTTGCCGTCGCCTGAGGTGATATTGAGATAGGGAGTGAGCGCCTCTGCCATATTTATAATGGGCATCGACTGTATGTATATCTTACCGGGACCCGTGACTCTTGTGTGGAACAGGCCCTCTCCGCCGAAGAAAATGTTCTTCGCGCCCTTTACCGTGACGATATCCATGGTGCAGGTCTCGCTCATTGCGGCAAGATAGCCCGTGTCAACGATGATGCTCTCGCCCGGAAGAAGGTCGATCTCCTTACAGTGGCCGTCTATTTCAAGGAAGACCATACCGCTGCCCACGATCTTCTGCATTATGAAGCCTTCTCCGCCAAAAAGTCCTCGTTCCAGCTTTTTCTGAAGGTAAACGGAAAGCTCAAGTCCCTTTTCCATTGCAAGAAAGCCTCTTTTCTGAACGATGATCCCGTTTCCGGGCGTGACCTCATAGGGGATGATAGTGCCGGGAAAGCTGGATGCAAAGGCTATCATACCCGTTGCACCAACGGCTGTGTACTCGTTCATAAAGATGGATTCGCCCGAAAACAGACGGCCTATCGCTCGCTTGAAGCCGCCGCCCGTATTCGTTTCCATCTTCATATTGGGACTCATCCAGCTCATTGCTCCTCTTTCGGTACAGAGGGTCTCGCCGGGCTCGGGATAGCAGATAACGACGGGAAGATTACCGCCCTCGATCTCATAGTTTATCATAGTGCATTTCCTTTTTTTACTGTTTATTTTTTATATGCTCCGCAGCTTCGCGGAGAAGAGTTTCACGTTCATTGGAAATCACGTCGGCGATAACGAGCCGGAGAAGGTGCTCAAGTGTCTCGCCGACGGCTCTGCCCTCGGGAACACCCATTTCTTTAAGATCCGTGCCGGTTACTTTGAGTCCTGCGGGGGAAACGCAGTCGTTTTCCGTTTCACAGAGGAGAGAAAGCTCCCGGTCGCGCTCTTTCTCGTCGATATTTCCCGAAAAATACTTCATTTTCACGGCTTTTTCGATAATATCCGACGCATAGCGGCGGCGGCAGCGGCGGAAAGCCGCCTTATCGGAAAGCTCCCGTCTAAATAACTCCTTTATTGCCTTGACAGCTCGGATGGTCGCCCCGTCTGACTTCAATCGGCGGAGATCCCCTTCCCTTTCGTCGTCGCGGAGAAGGACGGCAAGCCTCAGGTGTAGATCGGCGTCGGATGCGCCGATAACGCGCACCTTATCCTCGTATTCCTCCTCAGCGGTGGGAGTGATAAGTACGATAACGTCGCCGTATTCCGAAAGGATGCGTTCCGCGCCCTTTCCGACGATGAGCTTTGACAGTTCGGAAAAGATTCTTTCGGCGGAGATATTTCTTAAAAGATGTGCATTTCTGTGGACGGACTCTGCCGTTTCGGGTGATATCTCAAAATCGAGAGTTGACGCAAAGCGGAGGGCGCGGAGTATGCGAAGTCCGTCCTCGCCGAAGCGGCGGTCAGGATCACCGACGCAGGATATAACGCGCCTTTCTATATGCTCCTTGCCACCGAAAAGGTCGTAGAGCCCCCGACGGGGGGAATACGCCATGGCGTTTACGGTGAAATCTCGCCTTGAAAGGTCAAGTGCAAGATTTCCCGTGAAGGAAACGGACTCGGGATGTCTGTTATCCTTATATTCGCCGTCGGTGCGGTAGGTGGTTATTTCAACGGGTGCGCCCTCGGAGATAACGGTGACGGTGCCGTGCTTTATACCCGTTTCGATAACGCGGTGACCCGAAAAGCACGCCTTCGTTTCCTCGGGAAGCGCCGAGGTGGTCACGTCGTAGTCGTGGGGTGTGACGCCGCGGCAAAGGTCGCGGACGCATCCGCCCACAACATAGGCTTCGTATCCCGCATCCTCAAGCATATCGAGGACACGGGTGATATTTTGCGGAATATTGAATCTCATTGGGGTATTTCCCCTCGTTTCAGTCAGATTATTGCGATTCCCTCGCCTTCAATGCGAACGGTAACGTCCCCCTTCGGGGTCTTGACGGTGACCTCGCCCTCGGCGGTGGAATTATTTATGATAACGAGCTTGTCGATCTCATAAAAATAAGCGCACTCAAAGGAAGGATCGGAAGTTGTATATACCTCCATCAGCTCCTCCTTTTTCGCCGCCCAGAGGACGGCGCGGTAAAGAAGACGGGCGTTGTCGGTACCGTATGTGAAGCCGGAAAGGTATGCTCCTCTTCCGTCGCCGAAGCTCTTTACCGCGGCGATAACGTCCTTACCCCGGGAAAGGATAACGTCCGTATCGGCGCCGATGGCGTACACGCCCGACACGTGGTTATGGAATTCGGGCGTTGCCTTCACGTCCTCGGTGATGAAGTGAGGCTTCGTTTCAAAATTATACTTTTCAAAGCAAACGGTGGCGCCCGTTTCCTTATCTACGCCTATAATGTCCGCCGTACGGAAGTGTCTGCCAAAGCCTCGGACGGCTGAAGGCTCGCCAACGCCGATGAAGCCGCCGCCCTTGGCAACGAACTCGTTTACAGCGGCAAGAAGCTTCGGGGACGACCATTTTTCACCGCCCGACCAGGCATCGCCCTCGCGTCCTGCATTTATAATAACGTCGATATCGGCGGGAACACCGTCCTTTTCCACTTCGTCAAGAGAGATGGCTCTCACCTCGAAGGGCTGGCCTGCCAGCGCCTCGTAGATATGGTTCAGCGGAAGCTCGGGATGTTCGTGCATGTGGCCTGAGCAGTTCCACGTTCTGAGGCTTCCCCATGAATGGAGGATTGCAACTTTTACGCCCGTGCTCCAGGGCTTGCCCTTTTCGTGGAAGCTGCGGAGGGTGCGGAATTCGTTTGCGATCTTTTCGACCTCATCGTGGAAAGCCGGGAAGGGTTCCGTTAAAGAGAGGTAGCCTCCAAGACCGATCCTGTCGATCTTCACGCGCAGAAGTGCGCGGCGGACGCACGCCCAATAGCGTCTTGCGTCGGCGTCGGGATGACCGCCGGGAGCGAAAGTTGGCTCACCGCGGAGTCCCGTGGGGAAAAGATAGGGATGCAGACGAAGCTCGTGTATTGGAGCGTCGGTGACGCCTGCGCAAAGACGCGCTTCAAATGCGTTGAAAACGCATTTGATAAGTCCGTCGAAGCCGAACTCGCCGAATTTACCGCTCCAAGGCTCGATGCCCACCCACGTATCGTCGTAGAAAACGTATGCAAGCTTACCGTGCTTATGAACGACGTCGATGCACTTTTTGCCGAACTCGCGGACGAATTTGCCCGTATACTCCATCCAGTCGCGGTAGCGCTTCGTGGGAGGATTATGCGTGGCGTTGTGTCTGTCGCCGCGGATGAAATCCTCGGCGGTGAGGCGGTAGCCGTATTCGCGCTCAAACTTGTCAAGTGCGATGGGACTGACGGCAAAGTCGTAGCTTCCCCAGTCGGTGTAGATCGTACGCTGTCGCTCGTCGCTTCCCCAGATCCATGTGAAATTATAGAACATCGAGGTAAACCTTACCACTTTTGTGGCAGGGTGGGACTCGCACCACTTATCAAGGTAGTCAAGTATCGCCTCCTGAACCGGCGGATAGTGCGGGTCAACGGGCATAAGATGCTCCCTGTCGCCCCAATCATTCGTCAGATGGTTATACATGGAAATAACCTCCCAGTTACGGCGCGCCATAAAGCTGACGGTGTAGGTATGGTAGGGAGTAACACCGTTAACGGTGACGGTCTCGGTTTCGTGGTCGTAGTCCCACTTATCAAGGGGCACGAGGGTGCCGTCGGTGCGGTCGTACACCTCCCAGAGCTTCTTCACGTCGTCAGAGGGGCAGATATCGTACTGCTGACGGAAATATTTATCGAGAGGCTTGATCTTCAGTGTATCCGCCGTCGCGAGGACGGGATCCGTTGAGAGGAAATTGCGCTGGAGCATATCCTTATGCTCCTTTGCCCATGGATTGATACTGCGTATCATACAGATCGTTGAATAGATCGGCACGCCTGCGGAGAGGATTTCCTCGGAAAGTTGGGTGCCATCGCTGTCACGGATGCAGTCTGCGCCCCACTTTTCCGCAAGGGCAAGGGTTAGCTTTTCGTAGCCGGACTCGCCGGGAAGCGTAAATCCACCGTAATTTTTCATAGCCTTAACGTGGGCGGCTGCCCACTCTCCTTAATAAATATCGTTTTTTTATCGACTTTTATATGACCAAAGGGTTTATACCATATATTTTATCACTAAAATACGCGATTTTCAACACCGCACGTCTATTATGAGTCAAATATAGCCAGAGAGGGGGCAAAAGTAGTATTCTTCGCCCGCCGTTGTCGCCAGATTTCACTCACTCTCGGAGGTATATTATAGCAAAGACAACCACCCGAAAGGAAAATAGAAAAATATGCTTCCGATAACCATTGAAAGATCGGGAGAAAGCACGGTTACAGAAGTACCCGTTCGTCTTATAACTCCCAATCCCCGACAGCCGCGCCGTCTTTTTGACGAAGAAAAGCTGAAGGAACTCTCCGACAGCATCGTACGCTACGGAATCCTTCAGCCTTTGACCTGTCGCAGACTGCAAAGCGGCGGCTACGAGCTGATAGCAGGTGAACGGCGATTCCGAGCCGCCTGCCTTGCGGGGTTTTACTCCGTTCCCTGCATCATCATGGAAGCTGCCGAGGAGGAATCGGCTGAGCTTGCCATAATCGAAAATCTGCAAAGGGAAGATCTGAACATTTTTGAGGAAGCTTCTGCTATTTCTTCATTAATTATTATATACCGCATGACGCAGGCTGAAGCCGCTGAGAGACTTTCTGTTTCGCAGTCGTACGTTGCAAATAAGCTTCGTCTTCTGCGCTTCTCTGAGGAGGAACGTCGGCTGATTCTCAGCAGTTCCCTTTCAGAGCGTCACGCACGGTGTCTTTTACGTCTTTGTGACGAAAACGAACGCAGGCGCGCTCTTGATCACATTATTTCAAAAGGACTAAACGTTTCCGCCTCGGAAAAGTATGTGGAAAGTCTTCTTTCAGCCGAAAACAGCAAACGGCAGCCAAAAATCAGATTTGTTTTCAAAGATCTGCGACTTTTTTACAATTCCATTGATCGCGCAGCAGAGCTTGTACGATCCTCCGGCGTTCCTGTGAAAATTGAACGAAACGAAATGGAGGCGGGAGTCGTCATCACCGTTTCGATCGGGAATGTTTCACGTGAAACATTCGCTTAGATCCCATCAGACGAATGTTTCACGTGAAACATTCGTCAACCGCAAGTTCTCAAAAGCTTGCGGTCTTTTTTTCGTCATTTGTTGACATAGCGGCGGCGTGTGTTGTATAATATTATCACGTGCCGATCCTTCGCGGCACGCTGTAACAACGAACAATATTTGCCGCTTCAGCGGCGCGAGGTCTCTTATGGCATATATCATTTCTTTCGCAAATCAAAAGGGCGGTGTCGGTAAAACAACGTCTGCCGTCAACGTTGCCGCTTGCCTTGCTCACCGCGGCAAACGAGTGCTTCTTATAGATATGGACCCTCAGGGGAATACCACCAGCGGAGTGGGAGTCGTTAAACGCGACCTGAAATACACAGCATACGAGGCTTTGCTTGGTCAGTGCAGCGTAAAAGACGCCGTTATCGAAACGAGATATACGAATCTTTCCCTTATTCCTGCCAACATTTCACTTGCCGCATCCGAATTTGACCTTGTGGATATGCCTGACCGTCAGTACAGACTCAAAAAGGCGCTCGCCTCCGTCAACGATGACTTTGACATCGTTATTATTGACTGCCCGCCGTCTCTCGGTCTTTTAACGATAAATTCCCTTGCCGCTTCAAACGGCATCATCATTCCGATGCAGTGCGAATACTTCGCTCTTGAGGGTCTTTCTCAGCTTATGCTCACCATCCGCAAGATCAAGCAGCTCTACAACCGCTCGCTTGAGATCACGGGAATTCTCTTAACTATGTATAATCCCCGTCTCAATCTCACCGTTCAGGTTGTGTCCGAGCTGAAAAAATACTATTCCGACAAGCTTTTCCGCACCGCTATCCTCAGAAACGTAAAGCTTTCCGAGGCTCCCAGCTTCGGCGCGCCCATTATCTATCACGATAAGAATTCCAAAGGCGCTCAGTGCTATTTCGACGTTGCAGACGAGCTTCTCACAAGGATCTGATTAACCGTTACTATTTCATTACATAATACTAATATACGGGAGGTATTCTCCTATGGCTAAGAAATCATCCCTTGGCAGAGGCATCGACTCCATTTTTCTCGATAATGCCGCCGGTGGGATCCTTATACCTGAAGGAGACAGAGTTTATAAACTGTCACTTTCCTCCGTCGAGCCGCGTGCTGACCAGCCGCGTAAGTACTTCGACGAGGAAGCTTTACGTCAGCTTGCTGATTCAATATCTGTTCACGGTGTGATCCAGCCTATCCTCGTTTCCGAGGTGGAGCCCGACAGATACAGCATAATCGCCGGTGAACGACGCTGGAGAGCCGCAAAGCTTGCAGGTCTTTCAGAGATCCCTGCTATCGTGCTCGGCACCGACGATCTCAAGACGGCTGAGATTTCTCTTATCGAAAACATTCAGCGTGAAAACCTGAACGCTTATGAAGAAGCAGAGGCGTACCGCGCGCTCATTTCGCAGTTTTCGCTGACTCAGGAGGAGCTTTCCTCCCGCGTTGGCAAGTCTCGCTCAGCTATTGCAAATTCCCTGCGTCTTCTCGATCTTCCCGAGGCGGTCGTACCCTTCGTTAAAAGCGGCGACCTTTCTGCAGGTCACGCAAGGGCGCTCCTTTCCCTTCATGATCGCTACAACATCCCCGTTTTGGCTGACCGCATCATTGAAAAGGGACTTTCCGTGAGAGCTGCCGAGTCTCTTGCAAAGACCATGAACGCCAATTCCCACGTTGGCGGCGACGACGATCCCATTCCCGCAGTACCCGAGGTCGATTACATCAAGATCATTGAGGATAAGGCGAGAGAGGCTCTCGGCAGACCCGTTACCATCGTGAACAAGGGCAGAAAGCGCAAGGTTGAGATCGGCTTTGAAAACGATCGGGACCTTGAAGCACTTCTTACCGCCATCTGCGGAAACATTTTTGATTCCATATAATCACTATATATAACATTATTTGTCATTTCGAAAGGACACATCATCATGTTAGACATAAAGTTCGTCAGAGAAAACCCCGACATAGTCAAGAAAAATATCGAAAACAAGTTCCGTCACGAAAAGCTTCCGTTAGTTGACGAGGCTATAAAGCTTGACCTCGACCGCCGCGCCTACATCGGCGAGACCGAGTCTCTCCGCGCAGAAAAGAACAAGATCTCCAAGCAGATCGGCTTTTTCATGGCGCAGGGCAAGCGCGACGAGGCTGAGGAGGCGAAAAAGCAGGTTGCTGCCTTTGCGGCTCGTCTTACTGAGGTTGAGCAGCTTATGAAGGAAGCAGACGAAAAGCTCACTTCGATCCTTATGAGCCTTCCCAACATCATCGACCCCTCCGTGCCGATAGGCCGTGACGACAGTGAAAACGTTGAGGTCGAGCGCTTTGGCGAACCCGTCGTTCCCGAATACGAGATCCCCTATCACACCGAGATCATGGAAGCCTTCGCAGGCATCGACCTTGATTCCGCGCACAGAGTTGCGGGCAACGGCTTTTACTATCTTCTCGGCGATATTGCGCGTCTGCACTCCGCGGTGACTGCATACGCACGTGATTTCATGATCGGCAAGGGCTTCACCTACTGTCTGCCCCCCTTCATGATCCGCGGAAACGTTGCCGCAGGCGTTATGAGCTTTGCTGAAATGGACGCTATGATGTATAAGATCGAGGGCGAGGACCTTTATCTTATCGGTACCTCCGAGCATTCCATGATAGGACGTTTCATCGATCAGATCCTTCCCGAGGCAGAGCTTCCCCACACCCTCACCAGCTATTCTCCCTGCTTCCGCAAGGAAAAGGGCGCACACGGC
>CAYXHC010000067.1:0-9804 GCA_964464905.1 uncultured Lachnospiraceae bacterium | reverse complement strand
CTGACGCTCACGCTATGACCATAACCCTTCTCACCGACTCTCAGGGCAAGAAGATGGGTAAAACTGCAGGCAACGCAGTATGGCTTGATCCCAATAAGACCAGCCCCTTCGATTTCTATCAGTACTGGCGCAACGTTGCAGACGACGACGTTATGAAGTGCATCCGTATGCTCACGTTCCTGCCCCTTGAGGAGATCGACAAGATGGCATCCTGGGAAGGCTCTCAGCTCAACCGTGCCAAGGAGATCCTGGCATACGAACTCACTCAGCTCGTTCATGGCAAGGAAGAGGCAGACAAGGCTGACGCCGCGGCAAAGGCTGTGTTTGGCGGCGGCGGAAACTCCGAAAATATGCCCACCACCGAGCTTACCGACGGCGACTTCAACGAAGAAGGCAAGATCGGTATTCTCGATATGATGATCAAGGCGAAGCTCGCTCCTTCCCGCAGAGAGGGCAGAACTCTCGTTATGCAGGGTGGTGTGCTTCTTGACGGCGAAAAGGTTACCGACCCTAACTACGCTATCGAAAAAACGGCTATGGGTGACGGAGTCGTTATAAAGAAGGGTAAGAAGACCTTCCATAAGTTCACTCTTGCATAATGGGATACGATATTATCCTTCTGGATGCTGACGGTACCTTATACGATTTTGACGCATCCGAAGAAAACGCAATGTCGGAGACTCTCCGCCACGCTGGACTTCCCGACACAAAGGAGATCATCTCCATATACCACGAGATCAACGACCGTGAGTGGAAAGCCCTTGAGCGTGGCGAAACAACGAGAGAAAAACTGAAGATTGCAAGATTCGAAAAGCTTTTTATAGCGCTTGCCCCTCTCGGATACAAACCCACGATAACAGCGGAGGCAATGGCTGACTACTATATACACCGACTTGCGTTGCAGTGTGTCCCTTTTCCCGAAGCGGAGGAGGTATGCCGGACTCTTGCTGAAAAGTGCTCCCTCTACGTTGTGACGAACGGTACCGGATGGATACAGAGATCCCGCTTTGCTCCGTCGCCGTTGACGAAATATATCAAGGAGATCTATATTTCTGAGGAGCTTGGACACGACAAACCGGCTGGTGAATTCTTTGATATGGTGTTTGCCGATCTCGGTATCACGAAAGAAGAAGCCGCAAAACGTGCCGTCATCATTGGTGACTCGCTTTCAAGCGACATTCACGGCGGTATAAACGCAGGCATCGATACCTGCTGGTATAACCCAAAGGGGAAGAGTTCGGGGGATATGACACCTACCTACACCATAAGATCGCTTTACGATCTTTATGAAATATGTTTATCGGAGAAAACCAATTGAAATACCAAGCTATAATCGATTTTTTATCCTCAAATGAGGGAGAATACGAATACAGTCTTTGTAAGTCAGGTGCGGAGCTGACCTCCTTCCGCATAGGAGGTCCCGTTGCCGTTACCGTCTATCCGAAGACCGAAGGGGCGCTTTGCGCCCTTTTGCGGCGTTTAAGGGAGACGAACGACCGCTACACCGTTCTCGGAAACGGTTCAAACGTCCTCGTTGACGACGGCGGATACGACGGGGTGTTAGTTGTGACCACTGAACTCGACGGGCTGACGATAGAAAACGGAATTATGATAGTTGGCGCAGGTAAGAGCATCACCGCGGCGGCTTCTGCAGCACAGAGAGCGTCTCTTGCGGGTCTTGAATTCGCCTATGGCATCCCCGGTACCGTTGGTGGCGCCGTTGCAATGAATGCAGGCGCGTACGGCGGCGAGGTCAGGGACGTTATCGTGTCCGCTGTTTGTTATGATCACGAAAGTGATGCTGTCGTTACCCTTGATAAGGAAGCGCTTGACCTCGGCTACCGTGAAAGCGTTATACGTCATAAGGCATTAACGGTGATATCAGCACGCTTCGCACTTACGGAGGATATCGGCGACGACATCCTTGCCCGTATGACCGATTATATGAGCAGACGCCGTTCAAAACAGCCTCTTGAATACCCAAGCGCAGGAAGTGTTTTTAAGCGTTATCCCGGTTATTTCACGGCTCAGCTCATAGACGAGGCAGGTCTGAAGGGATACCGCGTCGGAGGCGCTGAGGTCTCCGAAAAGCACGCAGGCTTTATCGTGAATCGCGGCGGTGCAACTGCCGCAGACGTTAAAGCGCTCGTTTCTGCCGTGACCGCAAAGATCAAAGAGCGAAACGGCATTGATATAGAACGCGAGATCATTTATTTATAAAGATCATGTCATATTCATCCGAGATCAAAGAAGAATTGATATCGGCAAAAGTCAAAAACGGCTGTTGCCGAAGAAATATTTACCTTACAATGACTCTTTCTCTGCCTCCCGTACCCGATTTCAGAAACGGAGCTGTCAGAGAATACTATAACTTGCTAAAAAGCGAGCTTTATCCCGAAGGCGCGCCGTCACGTGACACCCTCGGTGATATGAGCGACGCATCTCACGTTCATTGCCCCTCCTGCAAAGGCGCGCTTCTGCGCGGTCTCTTTATAGCCGTAGGAAGTGTGAACGCTCCGGAAAAGCACGAATATAACCTCGATTTCACCTTCCGCGAGGAAGCCTCGATGGAAAATGCTTTTCACCTTCTCACATCCTGCGGATTTGAACCAAAGCGCAGGCTTCGCCGAGGCGCGCACGTGCTATATTTCAAGTCAAGCGACACCATCGGCGCGTTTTTCGCCGCCGCAGGAAGCAACCGCGTTATGTTCGACATTGTCAACGCCCACATGGAGGCAGATATTACCGGCGCTCTCAACCGTGCAAACAACACGGATATATCAAATATCACAAAGTCAACGGCAGCATCGGAGCGCGCTTGTGAAGCGATAAGGTTTCTTATGGCCACAGAGCGCATCAATATGCTGGACGACACTCTATATAAAACAGCGATGCTGCGAGTTGAAAATCCCGAGCTTTCGCTTTTCCAGCTAGCTGCCGCATCCCCCGAGGGTGTTTCAAAATCCACCCTCAACGCAAGACTCAACCGCATAATCCAAATTGCGGACAAATATAAAAAATGATCGATACCTGAAGGGAGGGCCGTCCTATGGCAGAATTTTGTCATTTACATCTGCATTCAGAATACAGTCTTTTGGACGGCGCCTGCCGAGTAAGGGATATTCCGCGCATAGCGAAGGAGATGGGAAACCGTGCCGTTGCCATCACAGACCACGGCGCTATGTACGGTGTCGTTGAGTTTTATAACGCCTGCCTTGCCGAGGGAGTCAAGCCTATCATTGGCTGCGAGGTGTACGTTGCACCGAGATCGAGATTCGACAAGCAGGAGGGCAGGGGCGTGTCGCCAAACCACCTCGTTCTTCTTGCAAAAAATAATGAAGGCTATAAAAACCTTATGCGTCTTGTTTCCCGCGGCTGGACCGAGGGTTTTTACGGTAAACCACGTGTGGATATGGAGCTTCTCCGTACCTACAGCGACGGACTCATCGCTCTTTCCGCCTGCATGGCAGGATATATTCCAAGAGCAATAATCGCGGGTAACTATGCGGGCGCCAAGGAATATGCAAAAACTCTCCGCGACGTTTTCGGCAAGGATAATTTTTATCTTGAGCTTCAGGATCACGGTATAGACGAGCAGAAGTCAATAAACGAATCTCTCATCCGTATCGCGAGCGAATGTGATATCGGTCTCGTTGCCACGAACGACGTTCACTATCTTTACCGCGCTGATGCCGACACTCAGGCGATCCTTATGTGCATACAAACGAACAACGTTATCACCGACGGCAGACCCATCGGATTTGAAACGGACGAGTTCTATTTCAAATCCCCTGCCGAAATGGAGCGCCTTTTCGGCGCCGTCAACGACGGCGAGGCACTCAAAAATACCGTCAAGATCGCGGATATGTGCAACGTCACCCTTGATTTTGACAAAACATATATGCCAAAATACCCCTTTACGAATGGGGTCGATCCTGAGATATGGCTGAAAAACGAAACGGAACGCGGTCTTGAAAAAAGGATCGCCCGCGGTCATATCGTTTACGGCGGCAGATTCACCGAAAATGACTACAGAGATCGTATAGACTACGAGCTTTCCGTTATCACGGGAATGGGATTTGCCGAATACTATCTGGTGGTCGCGGATTTCATCGATTATGCGAAGAGAAACGGCATTCCCGTGGGGCCCGGACGCGGCTCCGGAGCCGGAAGTCTCGTTGCTTATCTTTTGGGGATCACCGATATCGATCCTTTGCCCTACGACCTTCTTTTCGAGCGCTTTTTGAACCCCGAAAGAGTGAGTCTCCCCGACTTCGACGTTGACTTCTGCTACGACAGACGCGACGAGGTCATCGAATACGTTACCGATAAATACGGCCGCGATCACGTTGCTCAGATCATCACTTTCGGAACGATGGCAGCGCGTGCCGCCGTCAGAGATGTGGGACGCGCCCTCGGAATGTCTTACGCAGACACCGATAAAATAGCGAAGCTTATCCCGCAGACCATCGGCGCTACCCTTGAGGATGCGATGAAGCAAAAAGAGCTTCGTGAGCTTTATGAATCCTCCCGTGAAATAGCACGGCTTATAGACACAGCGAAGGCGCTGGAGGGGATGCCCCGACACGCCTCCACCCACGCCGCAGGCGTCGTTATCACAAGCGAGCCTCTTTCCGACATCGTACCTCTCGCAGTAAACGGCGGCACCGTCGTCACTCAGTTTGATATGGATACCGTGGCAAAGGCTGGACTCGTTAAGTTCGACTTTCTTGCCCTTCGTTACATAACCATTGTTTCAAATACCGAAAAGCGCATACGGGAGCGTTTCCCCGATTTCGATCTTGCGCTTATCCCCACGGACGATAAAGACACCTACGAGATGATAAGTTCGGGCGCTACAAACGGCGTTTTTCAGCTTGAATCCGCCGGAATGAGACGAATGCTCACGCAGCTTTGCCCAAACTGTTTTGCCGATATAATTGCTGCCATCGCGCTCTTCAGACCGGGACCGATGGATTCGATTCCTGCGTATATAGAGCGTAAGCACGGTGGCGGTGAAATAAAATACGATTTTCCGGCTCTTTTGCCGATACTTTCGGAAACTTACGGATGTATCGTTTATCAGGAGCAAGTAATGCAGATATTCCGCACCGTTGCGGGGTATTCTTTCGGACGTGCAGACGTTGTGCGCCGCGCAATGGCAAAAAAGAAGGCGGACGTGCTTGAAGCCGAAAGGGGAGACTTTGTCAGCGGAGCCATCCTCCGCGGGATGACAACCGAGGGGGCAACGGAGCTTTTTGACGATATGGCATCCTTTTCAAGCTATGCTTTCAATAAAAGCCACGCCGCCGCATACGCCGTTATATCCTATCGCACGGCGTATCTGAAGCGCCACTATACGAAGGACTATATGGCGTCCCTCTTGGATTCCGTGCTTGGCTGGGAGGGGAAAACGGCTGAATACATCGCCGAATGCGGCGATTACGGCATCAAGGTGTTACCTCCCGATATCAACGAGAGCCGTGCTGATTACACCGTCAGCGACGACGGTATCAGATACGGACTTGCCGCCCTGAAGGGCCTTGGCAGACAGTTTATCGACCTTGTCACCAAAGAACGCGAACGAAACGGCAGATTCAGATCATTTTACGATTTCACCGTCCGTATGAACGAATACGATCTTAATAAGCGTCAGGTCGAATCCCTTATAAAGAGCGGTGCTTTCGACGGACTTGGCACACGCCGAAGTCAGCTTATCGCATCCTTTGAAGAGATACTTGACGGACTCCACGAGAAAAAGCGCAAAAGCGTTGCCGGTCAGCTTGATATGTTTGCAGTAAGTGACAGTGATGAAGGCGAAAATGCTCCCGAATTTTTTTACCCCGATATACCCGAATATTCAAGAAAACGCCTTTTGGAGTTGGAAAAGCAGGTTTCGGGAATGTATTTTTCCGGTCATATCCTAGACGACTACGAAAAAGAGCTTTCGCTCATCCTTCCTTGCAGTGTATCCGATATCAAGGTAAGCGCTGATGATAGGGAAGCAAACGAGAACTCTCACGATTCTTACGCCGACAAGGACCGCGTCACTCTTGCAGGACTTGTAACGAAGCGCACCGTCAAGGAAACTCGTCGAGGCGATAAGATGATGTTCATTACGCTTGAAGATAAAACGGGTGATATCGAGGTCGTCGTATTCCCGAAGCAGCTCGAACGTTTTTCTTCATCGTTCTATGGAGAGGATCCCATCGTTATAAAAGGCGAGCTTTCGATAGAGGAAGAGCAAGCACCCAAGGTGCTTTGCAGCTTCGCGTCAGGGATCGCGGAGGCGGCGGCTCGTGCCGAAAGTGTAAATAAAGAAGACGGCAAGCCTCTCGCACCATCGTCTCCTATGAAAAAGAACGAGCGCGTTTCCGCTCGGAGTTCGTCTGCATCAAGGCTTTATATTCGTGTGAACGGTGTGGATACGGTCGAATATAAGCGGGCGATGGCGCTCGTTCATATCTTTTGCGGCGATCTGCCCGTCTTTGTTTACGATGTCCGTACAGGCAAATATACCCGCCTTGAGAGTTGCGGTGCGGATCCCGCCTCGCGACGCCTTATAAGCGAGCTTTCGCGTCTTCTCGGCGAAGAAAACGTCGTTTTGAAGTGATCATTCAGCTTGTGAAAGCTTCAATATATATTTCTGCCGTGCGGCTGTCGCATTCGATACCTGAAAATAGCTTGTTCGCTACGTTTTCCGGAAGCGTGAATACGTATACGTCAAGAATACGCTCAGGCGTTTCTGTGCCGCGTCGGAACACACCGATCTTACCGTTATATTCGCGGATAACGTATACGGTGTCATCACACTGCGTTACGTAAACGGGTTCCAGAACGGCGTTTTTTGATGGCTTGCTTAGGCTCTCGTCTGAGGGGCTGTAGCTCACCTCACTGTTGACGGCGAAGACGTTCTTTTCTGTGAAGATCACTATCCCCAAAGAAAAACTTACCAGAATAAGAGCCGATGCTAATAAAGTGAGTGCTGTGAGCTTGAAACATTTTTTCATAAATCTAAATCCGATCATACTTGAGTAATTTATTTCTGTTATACACAGTATTATCCGCATCCATTAATAAATTATTCAAATGTATGGGGTATAATATCACATATTAGTTACCGTAAAGGAGGTATGGACGTGACTGAAAATAACAATAATGCTATTAAAATGCCAACGTGGATGAAACGTCTCTTCGCATATCTCAAGGAAAAATATAAAAATATACACTGGGGACACGAGTTTGTGACAGCATTCGGTATCGCAATGAAGGTGTTTTATAAGGTCATAGCCTTCGTTCTTGATATCGTTATAACGCTGCTTCTTATATGCGCTGTCACAGCCGTTATCGTCGTTACCGCGTTTGCCGTTTATATCAATAATAATATCGATCCCACCTTCGACGATAATCTTATCGTCACATCCACCGATAAAACGTCTCAGCTTTATTATATGGATTATACCGACCGTACTAACCGCGTCGGCACAGCCGTTGCCATCGACGATCAGGTGCTCGTGGGTGAGGAATACAGTATATGGGCAAATTATACCGACTTTCCGGAGCATCTTGTCGATGCCTTCATATCCATCGAGGACGAGCGCTTCTGGAGCCACAATGGCGTTGACTGGTACCGCACCATTGCCGCCGCCGCAAATCAGGTGCTTCATGTTACCGATACCTTCGGCGGTTCAACGATAACACAGCAGCTCGTAAAAAACGCCACTAAGGACGACGACTTTACGATCCAGCGTAAGGTGCAGGAGGTTCTGCGTGCCATAAACCTCGAAAAATCCTACAGTAAAGAAGAGATTATTACGATGTATTTGAACATCATAAGCTTTTCACAGAACTGTACGGGCGTGCAGAGTGCGGCGCATACCTATTTTGGTAAGGATGTGAGCGAGCTTACGCTGAACGAGTGCGCGGCTCTTGCCGCTATCCCAAAGTCGCCCTATAAGTACGACCCCAAGCGCAACCCTGATGAAAACACGGACAGACGCAGAGTTGTTCTCACAGCGATGCTTAATCAGGGACGGATAACTCAGGAAGAGTTTGACGCAGCCTTCTACGAAGAACTCAAGCTAAATAACAATTCTACGACCGCCGCAACCGGTACGACATCTTGGTATACCGATGCCGTTATTAACGATATAATCGATGATTATTCGGAACAGTATGGCGTATCCACCACCGTAGCAAGCCTTCAGCTCTATACGGCAGGCTGGAACATCTACACCGTTATGGATCCCGATATTCAAAATATCGTTGAATCGGTCTATCTTAACGACGAATATTTCCCCGAGGGCGAAACGGGCATCCAGCCCGAATCTGCAGCAGTCATTATCGATCCCTCAACGGGAGACTTGCTTGCCATCGTCGGAGGCAGAGGTGAAAAAACACAAAGCCGTTCTCTCAACAGAGCAACCCAGTCTACACGCCCCTGCGGCTCGTCTATAAAGCCTCTTTCGGTTTACGCGCCTGCGATAGACGAAGGCATACTCACCTGGGGATCTGTTCTCGACGACGTTCCCGTGACCTTCGGAACCTATGAAAACGTTGAGGACGCCGTGGCTTGGCCGAAAAACTCAAACAGTAAATATGCCGGCCTCACGACGGTGTATGAGGCTGTCCGTCAATCACGAAACACCATTGCTGTCAGAGGACTTCAGCTGGTTGGCATCGATAATTCCTTCAATTTCCTGAAGGAAAAGTGTCACCTTGACAGCCTGATCGAAAGCTATAAGAACGAAGCAGGCGTCGTTTTCTCGGATAAAGCGGCAGCACCGCTTGCCCTTGGTCAGCTATCATACGGTGTTACCGTAAGAGAGATCACAGCGGCGTATCAGATCTTTGCAAACAGCGGCGAATACAACTACACACGCACTTATATTAAGGTTACGGATGCCGACGGCAATGTCGTTCTTTCGACAGATAAACCCTCCGAGCTCGTAATTTCAGAGCAGACTGCAACGATAATGACGAAGCTTCTCGAGTCAGTCGTTGACACCGGTACAGCGCGTAAGATCACTCTCAAGGAAAAAATCGATATCGCAGGCAAGACCGGTACTACGAACGCAGACTACGACCGTTGGTTTATCGGTTATACACCGTACTATCTTTGCGGCGTATGGTTTGGATACGACCTGAACCAGACGCTCTCCGGATTTTCCGTGAATCCTGCCATGACGCTCTGGGATACTGTTATGACGCTTGTTCACGAGGAGATCATAGCTGATGCGAAAGCAGGTAAAACTGAGCTTCTCGAATTTGAGGATGCGTCCGGTATCATTGAATGCACCTATTGCAAGGACTCAGGCAAGCTTATGACAGAAGCCTGTGCGCTGGATCCCCGCGGAAGCCGTGCTGAGGTTGGATATTTCACGGTAGATACGGCACCCACCGAGTCTTGTGATACCCACGTTATAGTGAATTACGATGCGACTACGGGCGGTGTAGCAAGTCAGTATTGCCACGCTGAGGATATCGTTCAGTATTCACTGATTAAGGTCGAATCCCGCAATTTCCCGATTGAGATAAAGGTTACGGACGCGCAATACGTCTTCCGCGAGTTGCCGAAGAACGTTGCTCCTGCGGGATGGTGGGGCGTGTCGTTCTTTGCCAATATGCTTGGCGAGGACACCTTCTGCGGAACGTCAGATGTGGAAAAACCGTTTAATCGGTTCTGTTACGAGCATTACGATTACGATAATGCAACGGGGCTTGACACGTCTCAGTTTGGCGTGAATGACACGACGTCACCGCCCGAAACGACGACGTCACCGCCCGAAACGACGACGTCACCGC
>CAYXHC010000066.1:0-9810 GCA_964464905.1 uncultured Lachnospiraceae bacterium | reverse complement strand
AAGCGCAAATGCAAATTAAGGAAAAAGTCTAAATCAAAAATAGAAAAGTGTGTTCGCACACACCCACGTGCAAAAAAGCAGACCCGCAAGGGCCTGCTTTTCGCTATAAACCTTATTTCTTCTTGAATCTGATAACGTTCCATGTCATCTTGCCGAGAACGGATTCAGCGATGCCGTCGTCGATCTTGGTCATGCCGTTTGACTTGGGGAAGATCTCGTAGGGATTTGCCTCAGTGTTAACTGCGTTAACGTCGTCGTGGTGGAGTGTGATGTGCTCAACGAGCTCGTAGCCGTCAAAGCTGCGAAGATCGATAGAGGTCACGATATCCTCCTTCATATTCTTGTTAACGGCGAACACAGTAAGCTCATCCTTTTCCTCGTTGTGAATAGCAACGGAATCGACGAAAGGAATGTCGGTGTAATGGCCGCTGTCGTACTTGTCGCACTCAACGAGAGTAACGAGAGCCTTGCCGCGACCGTACATGGATGCGTGCATATAGGGATAGAAAATAGTCTGTGCCCAGGCGCCGCCGCCGTTTCTCGTCATAATGGGAGCGATAACGTTTACAAGCTGTGCCATGCAGGCAACCTTGACTCTGTCTGCGTGACGGAGCATGGTGATAAGGAGCGAACCGATCAGGAGCGCGTCCTCAAAGTTGTAAACGTCCTCAAGCTGGGGAGGCGCAATGCTCCAGCGTTCGATGCGGGGGCGGGGTCCCTCATTGCAGTGGTACCATACGTTCCACTCGTCGAAGGAGAGGTTGATCTGCTTGTCGGAGCGGGTGATGACCTTCGCATAGTCGATCGTGGAAACGACGCTGTTTATAAAGTAGTCCATATCAAGGTTGTTTGCAAGGAACGTGGGCGTGTCGTGGGCGTGATTGTTGTAGTATGTATGGCAGGAAACGTAGTCTACATTGTTGTAGCAGTGCTCAAGAACGGTGGATTCCCACTTGCCGAAAGTGGGCATACCGGAGCTGGAGCTTCCGCAAACGACGAATTCAGCCGATGGATCAAGCCACTTCAGCATCTTTGCCGTTTCATTTGCGATCCTTCCGTATTCGTCTGCGGTCTTTGCACAGATCTGCCAAGGGCCGTCCATTTCGTTGCCGAGACACCAGAGCTTGATTCCGAAGGGATCCTTGAAGCCGTGCCTGATGCGGAGATCGGACCAGTAGGTGCCGCCGGGAAGGTTGCAGTATTCCATCAGGTTTGCAGCCTCTGCAGGGCCGCGGGTGCCAAGGTTAACTGCCATCATCACCTCGGTGTTTGCGCGCTTTGCCCATTCCTGAAATTCGTCGATGCCGACCTGGTTCGGTTCAAGGGTTGCCCATGCAAGCTCGCGGCGAACGGGACGGAGCTCCTTGGGGCCGATGCCATCTTCCCAGTTATATCCGGAAACGAAGTTACCGCCGGGATAGCGAACGATCGGCACGCCAAGCTTGCGGACGAGATCGATAACGTCACGGCGGAAGCCGAGCTCGTCGGCGGTCTCGTGACCGGGCTCGTAAATGCCGCCGTATACAGCACGTCCGAGATGCTCAATAAAGCTGCCGTAAATACGAGGGTCTACCTCGCCAACCTGATAATCACGGTTGAGTTTGATTTTTGCGTTCATAGCCAGTGCTCCTTATGATAGGTGTAATGTTTGTGTTTTTTCGGGAAGCGGAGACACCTCTCCGCTTCCCGTTTGTATTGAGACGTAAGATACTTATTTGATGATCGGAATTCTGAAGACGTTAACGGTGCAGGGGGCAAATTCAAACGCGAACTTATTTGAGCTTATTTCAAATTCACGGAATTTGGTTGCAACCTTTAGAGGTTCGTCGAAGGTGTTGGTGTCCTCAAGGGATTCAGCTTCCAAAAGCTCAAGCTTTACGGAGCGCTTTCCTTCGCCGGCGCCCTCAGCCTCGATCTCCATCATAACGGGTGTGGGACGGACGTTAACAGCCTTGATGATGACCTCGCCTGCGGCTTCATCCAGAGTGGAAGAAACGTAGATGCGCTTGGGAGGCTTGGGCTGGTATTCAACGTCGTTGACGACGTTTCCGTTTACGCGGCAAACGATGCGGTTCCCGCAGCGTTCGATCTCAAGGGCGTATTCCTCACCGTCAACGTATTCAAAGGGCGCCACGGATATTCTGTCGTCATATCCGCGCTTGGAAACGGTAATCATGGATTCGTCGCCTCTCCAGCCGCCAATATGCCACGTGAAGCGGGCATCCTCACTGTACGCGAACGAAACGGAGAATCCGCGGTGGCGGAAGCGTCGCGGAGGCTCATTTTCGGCAGGCTCCGCAGCCTTCGCCTTAACGGAACAGCAGAAGGAGAAGTCCTCATAGTCGCCGCCTATGATAACGTCGGGAGACATAAATCTTCTTCTCGGAGGGAGGGGGTCGGTAGTTTCTGTGGGCGTACGGGTGAGCTTGCCGCCGGAATACTTCCAATCACCCTCTTTAACGATGATGGTGTCCGCTGCCGGCGCGTCGCCGTTTATCTTGATATCTGCGAAGGAAACGTCACCGGGAGCTGCCTGGAAGGCAAATCCGCCGCTTATGCGTTCGGGTTCGATGTAATCGTCTTCGGGAGTAACATCAACGGAAACCGGGATCGTTACGTCACCCTGATTCACGGAATACATCTTCTGAACGTAGTAGCTGGGAATGCCGAATATCTGATGATTGTTGTACCAGATAAGATTGGGACGCCAGTTAACGTAGTCTGCGTTGCAGAGGAGGGGAGCGTAGCAGGTGAGAGCCACTTTGTCTGCGTTGAGCTCAAAGCTCGTCATGTAAGCAGCTTCGCAAAGAGCATTATAGAAGGTATTGTTGCGGCTCGCATATTCACCGAGGAATACCTTCGGACCCTTGGGATCGTAGAAATCGGAGAAGTAGCGGTCGTAATTCTGTATCATCCAGTCGGGAGCAACGTAATAATGCTCGTCAACTGCGTAGGAATTCCACTTGCGTGCAGATTCCCAGCCAAGATCGAAGCCTTTGCCGGAGGGTGCGGGACCTGCCGTGTTCAGTATCTTAACGTTCGGATACTTCTCGGCGATAGCGTTGTGGAAGAGGGGGTAACGGTCGAAGAAGTCTTCGTCAACCTCTTCGTTACCGATGGCGATATACTCAATGTTGAAGGGTTCCGGATGGCCAAGCTCTGCACGGTACGCACCCCACTTGGTGGTCGTGTCGCCGTTTGCAAATTCGAGAAGCTCAAGCGCATCGTCAACCCAAGGCTGCATCTCGTCCATAGGCACCGTCCATTGATGGTGAGGGTTGAATGCGCCGGGAAGAACGGGCATTGCCTTCGTTCCGATGTCCTCGCAGTAGAGGAAAAATTCATAGTAGCCAAAGCCGTAGGTCTGGTTGTAACGCCAGTTGTTCTTTTTGGAAGCGCGTGCTTCAAGGGGACCGATGGTGTTCTTCCAGCGGTACATGGAGTTTCTTGCCTTGTCGTCGAGGGCGCCGTCGTGTGTGAGACAGCCGCCGGGGAAGCGCATAAAGCGGGGCTTCATGTCGGCAAGGAACTGTGCGATGTCGGGGCGGAGTCCGTTTTCACGGTCGCGGAAGGTCTTCTTCGGGAAGAGAGACACCATATCTAGGCAAACGGAACCGACGCCGTGTACGAGGATAACGAGTCGCGCGGAGAAATCCTCCGTGTCGGAAACGATGGCGGCGCCGTACTTCGTCCATTCCGGGGAATTGACGACGATATCAGCCTTGCCGTAGAGCTTTTCGCCGTCGGCGCTTTCAAGGCGGACTTCAACGGGCTCCTTCAGCATAATGTCGCGGCGGGCAAACATTGAGAAAACATACTCCTCGCCGGCACGGAGCGGAATACCGGTGTTGTAGCCGCAGTTCACGACGCCAACGGTGCCGGGAGCGTCAAGAATGCTGTTGCGCGCAACGTTTGTGAGTCTTAAATAGTGTGTGTTGTTCACGTTGAGGGGATAGGTGGCTTCAACGCCCCCCTCAACCTTACCGCCATCGCGTTCGACAAGCTCCCAGGCTGTCATGGGAGTGTAATCGTCTTTGTCGATCTTGTCAAATTCGAAGGATCGGTTGCGCACCAGCTCTGCGTAAAGACCGCCGTCGGCAGCGTGGTTGATGTCTTCAAAGAAGATGCCGTAAAGATCGCCCGTGGGATGAAGCTTTTCGGTTGTATTTACTTTGATTTTCGAAAGTTGTGACATAGTACCTCCCTGATTTTTGTTTGATATATTTTTTTGATTGCAGATTGCAAAAAAAGACCGTGCTGTAGTATGCGAAAGCTGTCGCAGCTTTGTGCAAGTTGCACACAAAATTGGCATTCACACTAATCAAATTAATTATAAATGAAGTAAACTCCGCTGTCAATAGCGCAGCGAATTTTTGGCATATAAATAAAAATGTTGTTGTCTACAACGTTTGTGAATAAAAGAAAAACGGAAAAAGGCTGACGGCAGAGCCGTCAGCCTTGATGGACATGGGCTTATTTTTTTCTCGAATTTTTCCAACGCACGTAGCGGAAGCGAATATTGAGACAAATACGCTTGACCTCATAGAAAAAGTCGCGATGGAAGAAGATGAGAACGTTGATAACGGAGAAGATGATGGCGAGCCTGCCGCCCCATCCCGAGAAAACGAAGGAATATATGAGCAGCAGCGCGTCAAGCCAGGCCAGCCACTTCACCTTAACGGGAAGGATGAAGAAAATATACACCTGATAGTTGGGGTAGAAGATGGCAAAGGCAAGGAAAAGGGAAAGGTTCAGATAGGCGTTTGTGGCAAAGCCCGTGATAAGTCCCGATATCAGCGCGCCGATTATACCAAAAAGATAAAAGGCGTTGAATCTGAAAGCGCCCCACTCGCTTTCGAGCGCCTGACCCATCATCCAATAAAAATAAAGGGCGAAGACTACGAAAATAAGGCTTGTTTCGGGTGGTAGGAAGATGAAGGTGAAAAGCCGCCATAGCTGACCTGCCGCTATGGCATATTTATCGAACGCAAGCCAGTAGTAAAGGGAAAGATCGGGATTTGCGGAGGAAACAGCGGCATCTGCAAGATAAACGATAGCCATCGCACCTATCATTATGGTCATAAGATTTTTTATTGCGTAGGGTGCAAGCTTGTATTCCAGTTTAAGAAGGGAATTTTTGAGCTTCATTTTCTTTTTTTTATCCTTTCGGTGTGAATGTTGCGGATATCCTTTCCTTTCGTGCCACAAACTTTGAGTACCAAAATTCCGGGCGGCACATTATAATATATAGTAAGGACGTAAACTCAGACGTAAAAATAAAGGAAAGAGCGCAGGGACTGTTGTGAATACGATCAAGATAAGTGAAACTAAACTGAAGGTGATGATCTCACCCGGCGATATGGAGGCGTATCATCTGTCGGGGGAAAACGTTGATTACGGTAACCCGAAAACGAGAGAGGCGCTTAAAGCGCTTTTGCGGGATGCGGGGAGAGAGGTTGGCTTCGATACCGACAGCGGACGGTCGTTCATACAGCTTTATCCCGATAAAAGCGGGGGATGCGAGCTGTTTTTAACGATGCTTGACGGTCTATGTCGTGTTGGTGTATCGGCGCCGCCGGATTCCGCGGTCAAAACGGGAGAAAAGGAGGGGCAAATGCCGGCAAAAAACGTGACAGCACCCTCGCGGGAGGCTCCGCGTCATAAATTCACCGTCAACGTGTATGAATTTTCGGATCTATCGTCGCTTATGTCTGCCTGCAAGCGGATAGACGAAAGAAACGGACGTACCGGATCCGGCGGTGACAGCTTCGCATACGCAGACTGTGAGGACTCCTTATATTACCTCGTTATCTATGAGTCGGGAAGAGATCCGATGTTTGCACCCGTGGAGCTTTTGTGCGAGGAATATAACGGAAAGAAGAGAAAGCACAGCGCATTTCTATACATAAAGGAGCATTGCTTCCCTATTTGTGAGAGGAATGCTGTAGAAAAGCTGAGCGCTCTCGTTTGACGCTGTTTTAGAAAACAAAGCCCCCTCGGGGCTTTGTTTATTTTGTGTTCTTATCAGAGCCTTCCGGAGTAAAAAATCCCTTGATAGCTTTGAAGATACCTCTGTCGTGAAGACCGAAATAGTAGCTGACGTATCCGCATACGATAGTGGGTATGGGGATGAGAAGGAACCAGATGGCGGGAAGCTCGGCAATGGTGGTAACGCCGGAAACACCCAGCATAAGACCCCAATACATCGCCTGAAAAATAGATGCGATCACCTTGGCAGAGCCGCAAAGACCGCCTGCCCACGCAAGAGCGAGTCCGGACTCCGCACCGAGAATACCGGTGATGATGATAACGACACCAAGGAGTATGTTGAGCGCAGATGCGCAAAGGGCGATATAAAGACCGCGCAGAGGGGTGTATTCAATGCGCCCTGCGGAAAGACGGATAGCGTCCTTCTGACCCTCCTCCTTCAACGCCATATAGTTGATGAACATGTAAAAGAGAATGGAGAAAACGCTTGACCAAAGCATACAGGTGCGTCCGACCTCGCCGGAGCCGCCCGCAAGGGCAACGTCAACTGCCGCTGCTGCCATAGACACCATAAGTCCGAACATCATCATTCCGAACTGGTTCAGCATAAGGCGAACGATAAGATAAGAATTACTTTTTATAAATGAAAACATAATGTGAGACCTTTATCTTTTGTATTCTAACCTATATTGTATATAAATACTTCGAGAAACGCAAGTGGAGACGAATAAAGTTAACAGAAAATCTATTTTATTATTTACAATGGCGATAAATTTATTGTATAATTATAGGGTGGCAAAAGAAACGTTTGCTATAGGAGATCAAAATGAAGGAGAGGTCGCGCCGTGGCACTTGATAAAAACGAGCTTCCCGCCCTTGTGCGTGAATTTTCCTCCTATAAGCTGATGATACAGCAGTGCTCCACCAAAACGGTGGAGGAATACTGTATAGATCTGCGTATGTTCTTCAAATTTCTCATAGCAGAAAGAGAAGGTCTCTCAAAAGAAGGCGAGGAATTCGACGCTATCGACATCAGCGGTGTCGATCTTGAATTCGTGTCCTCCATCAAGACAGCGGACATATACGAGTTTTTCTTTTACGTTGACCAGACCCGAGGAAACAAGACGGCGGCGAAAGCGCGTAAGCTTTCAGCCATCAAGGCGTTTTATAAGTATCTGACTCAAAAAAGAGGCCTTTTAGAAAATAATCCTGCCGCCAATATCGAATCACCCAAAAAGAAGCAGTCTTTGCCCAAGCACCTGACTCTTGAGGAAAGCATCGATCTGCTTAATGCTGTCAAGGCGGACGGCGATTCAAAGACGCGAAGCCGCGACTATTGTATCATTACGCTTTTTCTTAACACGGGAATGCGTCTTTCCGAGCTTGCCGGTATATCCTTTTCCGACATTGACCGCGAGCTTCGCTCCGTGAGAGTCGTCGGCAAGGGAAATAAGGAGCGTATTATTTATCTGAACGACGCCTGCCGCGCGGCGATAGAGGAATATATGCCTGAAAGAATGGCACAGCCCGTGAAAAAGCCGGGCGAAACAGCGTTTTTCGTTTCCTCTCAGGGAAACCGCATCAGCATTAAAACGATACAGTGGATGGTGAACAAATATCTGAACGCCGCAGGTCTTGAGTATAAGCATTTTTCTACCCATAAGCTGAGACACACGGCGGCAACACTTATGTATCAGTCGGGCAAGGTGGACGTGAGAGTGCTGAAGGAGATACTGGGGCACGAGCAGCTTAACACCACGCAGATATACACCCACGTTGCTGACGAAGGCATGGAACGCGCCGTTGCGGCGAATCCTCTTGCATCGGTTGGCGTTGCCAAGCCTGCGGAAGAGAAAAAACCGCGGCGTTCCGCAAAACGAACGCCATGATAAGCCGGAAGCAGCACATTATTGCTTCCTAAAGGAGAATCAACTATGAAAGAATCGAATTTCAAGTTTAAAGGACAAAAGGTGATCACGATTCCGAATATGCTTTCAGTGGTGCGCATACTTCTGATACCGCTGATAGTGTACCTTCATGTCGTAGCGAAGAATTACGTCCTTTGCGCCGTTACCCTTGCCGTTTCTTACGCTTCTGACCTTGCGGATGGTATCATAGCGAGAAAATTTAATATGATATCCGACATCGGCAAGCTTCTTGATCCCTTGGCTGATAAGCTCACACAGGCAACGATGCTGGTGTGTATCTCCATCGCGCATAACTTCGGATGGCTTCTTTTCGCACTCCTCTTCGTTAAGGAACTGCTTATGGCGATCTCAGGTTATCTCGCGGTACGCAGAACGGGCGTTGTTTCCGGCGCGAAATGGTTTGGTAAGGCTTGTACCGTTATACTCAATTCAATGTTTGCCATTATGCTTCTCATCCCCACCCTCAGCGACACGGCGTTTTATTCCCTCACGGCAATATGCGCCGCCGCAATGCTGACGTCTATGGTGGCGTATGTTCTTTTCTTCACGAGATTTTACGAAGATAAGAAGGCGCCGGAGAATGAATAAAAGTGAAAAGCGAATCCTCGCGGACAAGAGTCCGTGGGGATCGTTTTTTGTTCTTCGTCCCGCAGAGCGGGGACTTGCTCCCGCCGGGTGTATGCGCAGACATACAAATTCCATTCTCATCCGCTTTCGAAGAATCGACTTCGTCGAATCTCTCGCTTTCATTCACACGAAGAAAAAGGGTCTGCGAAGCGTAAATGCAAATTAGCGATAAGATCTAAATCAAATATCGAAATGTGTGTTCGCACTCACCTACGCGTAGCGCATGTGCGCTACAATGAGATTTACTGTGTCCGCACAAACAAAAAACGCGAACACGAGAGTGTTCGCGTTTTTCAATATCACTTAAAATTACTGAGCCGCGTCGATGATAGCAGCGAAAGCGTCTGCCTTGAGGGAAGCGCCGCCGATGAGGCCGCCGTCAACATTTACCTTGGAAAGAAGCTCTGCTGCGTTCTTATCGTTCATAGAGCCGCCGTACTGAATAGTGAGAGCCTCAGCCGCGTCAGCGTTGTAGAGACCTGCAACAACGTCTCTGATGAGCGCGCAAACTTCCTCAGCCTGCTCGGGAGTAGCCGTGAGACCGGTGCCGATTGCCCAAACGGGTTCGTATGCGATGATAACGTTCTTGAGCTCTTCCTCGGAAATGCCTGCGAGAGCAAGCTTGGTCTGCATGGAAACGATCTCAGAGGTGATGCCGCTCTGGCGTTCTTCAAGAACTTCACCAACGCAAACGATAACCTTAAGACCTGCAGCAAGACCTGCCTTGGTGCGAAGGTTTACGGTTTCGTTGGTCTCGCCAAAGTACTGTCTTCTTTCGCTGTGGCCAACGATAACGTAGTCAACGCCGCATTCAACGAGCATTCCTGCAGAGATCTCGCCGGTGTATGCGCCGGACTCTTTGAAATGTACGTTTTCGGCGCCGATCTTTACGTTCGTGCCTTTTGCGGACTGTACAGCCGCGTGAATGTCAACGTAGGGAACGCAGAGAACAACGTCACAGTTGGTCTTGCCTTCTGCCTTGGCTGCGATCTCAGCCACGAGAACCTTCGTTTCGGAAGGAGTCTTGTTCATTTTCCAGTTGCCCGCGATAACGGTGCGTCTTTTTGCAGTGTTCATAATCATTTCTCCGATGTTATTGATATTGTGAAGCCTTTTGAAAAAAAGCTTGGTTTTGGGGAAGGGAGCTCATGAAAGCTCCCTTCCCCGAAAATAACGATGATAATTATTCCTTGTCGTTGAGGCAAGCGATACCGGGAAGCTCAAGGCCCTCGAGGAATTCGAGAGAAGCGCCGCCGCCGGTGGAGAT
>CAYXHC010000065.1:0-9840 GCA_964464905.1 uncultured Lachnospiraceae bacterium | reverse complement strand
ACGTCCGGCGATGAAATAACGGAAATAGGCGCCGTGCTTCTTTCCGGCGGTGAGGTTGTGGACACCTTCTCCGCATACTGTAATCCTGGCCGCCATATCCCGGAAAACATAACCAAGCTGACAGGCATCTCCGACGACACCGTCAAGGATGCTCCCAAAATAGACGAGGTCCTGCCCGAATTCCTTGAATTCTGCGGCAAACGTCCTCTCATTGCTCACAACGCAAACTTTGACACGGGCTTCATCCGTGCGGCGGCGTCACGCCTGCACCTGCGCTTCGATAATGCCTATATCGACACTCTTGCAATGTCGAGATTTATCAACACGGAGCTTTCCCGTCATACGCTCGATACCGTTGCCGACTTCTATAAAGTGGGCAATTTCGAGCATCACCGCGCCTTTGAGGATGCCCGTGTGTGCGCGCTCATATTCCTGAAAATGGCTGAGCGTATATCAAACGAGGGAATCACGGACGTACCCGAAATGGTGAAAATGATGAGCGAGCACGCTGATCCTCTTCGCTTGCCCTCGTATCACCAGATAATCCTTGTTAAAAATCAGACGGGACTTAAAAATCTCTATAAGCTCGTCTCCCAAAGCTACCTGAAGTATTATAAGCGAAATCCCCGAATCCCCAAAACGCTCCTTGAGGAGCACCGAGAGGGTCTCATTATCGGCTCTGCCTGCGAGGCAGGCGAGCTATACCGCGCCATACTCGATTCAAAGCCGCAAGCGGAGATCGAACGCATCGCTGAATTTTACGATTATTTCGAGATCCAGCCCCTATCCAACAATGCCTTTATGCTTGACGATAATAAGGTCAGCGGAATTGAGGAGCTTCGCGAGAATAACCGCAAGATCGTGGCGCTGGGCGAAAAGCTCGGTAAGCCCGTTGTTGCCACCTGTGACGCTCACTTTATGGATCCCGAGGACGAGATATACCGCCAGATACTCCAAAAGGGAATGAAATTCTCCGACGCGGACAGAGAGACCAAGCTCTATTTCCGCACCACGGAGGAAATGCTTGAGGAATTTGCGTATCTTGGCGAGGAAAAGGCGTACGAGGTCGTCGTTGAAAACACAAACAAGATCGCGGATATGATCGAATCCGTGCGCCCGATCCCCAAGGGAACGTATACCCCCAATATCGAGGGCGCAGACGAAGAGCTTCGCGAGCTTTGCTATAAGCGTGCAAACGACTGGTATTGCTACGAAGGCAAGGTCCCCGATATCGTAATGTCCCGTCTTGAACGTGAGCTTACGTCCATCATCAAGAATGGATACGCCGTCCTTTATATCATCGCGCAGAAACTCGTTTCATATTCCGAGAGCCTTGGCTATCTCGTAGGATCGCGCGGATCGGTCGGCTCGTCTATCGTTGCATCCTTCTCCGGTATTTCGGAGGTAAATCCTCTGCCCCCTCACTATAGATGTCCAATCTGCCGCTACAGTGAATTCCACAAGGACGAATATAACTCCGGCTTCGATATGGCGGACAAGGAGTGCCCCAACTGCCACAAGAAGATGATAGTTGACGGTCACGACATTCCCTTTGAGACGTTCCTTGGCTTCTACGGCGATAAATCCCCCGATATCGACCTGAACTTCTCGGGCGATATTCAAGGTAAAGTGCATAAGTACACAGAAGAGCTTTTCGGAGCAGAGAACGTGTTCCGCGCAGGAACGCTGGGTACCATCGCCTCCAAAACGGCGTACGGCTTCGTTATGAAATACCTTGAAGATAAGGGCAGGGCGCTTACTCGTGCCGATATAGGAAGATACTGCGTCCGTTGTACGGGTGTTAAGCGATCAACGGGACAGCATCCGGGCGGTATCATCGTTGTACCCAGTGAATACGAGGTGTACGATTTCACTCCCGTTCAGCATCCCGCCGATGACCCCGATTCTAATATCATCACCACCCACTTCGCATTCTCATATCTGCACGATACGATACTGAAGCTGGACGAGCTGGGACACGATATTCCAACGAAATATAAGATGCTGGAGCGCTACACGGGCACGAGCGTAATGGATGTTCCCATGAACGATCCCGACGTTTATAAGCTTTTCGGCTCCTGCAAGCCTCTTGGCATCAACAAGGAAGAGGACGAGCCGGGTACGTACGGTCTTCCTGAGTTCGGAACACGCTTCGTTATGCAGATGCTCGTTGACTGTAAACCGAAGAATTTCGGCGACCTTTTACAGATATCGGGTCTTTCACACGGCACGAACGTGTGGCTCGGAAACGCGCAGGAGCTGATCAAGGACGGAACCTGCGATATTTCCTCCGTTATCGGATGCCGAGACGACATTATGCTTCGTCTGATCCGTTACGGACTCGATTCCTCTATGTCCTTCCAGATCATGGAGAAGGTGCGCAAAGGTAAAGGGGTTGATCCTGCGTACGAGGAAGCGATGCTTGCCGTTGGCGTGCCCGAATGGTACATCAAATCCTGTAAGCTGATAAAATATATGTTCCCGAAGGCTCACGCAGCCGCCTACGTTATGTCGGCTATACGTCTTGGTTGGTATAAGATCAATTATCCCGTTGAATTCTACGCTGCGTATTTCACAGCGGCGCCCGATGGCTTCGACGGAGAGCTCGTTTTAGCAGGTCCCGCCGTCGTGGCAGACACTATCAAGGAGCTGTCCGCAAAGGGAACGGGCGCGTCACAGAAGGAAGCAACTCAGCTTGCAGCCATGCAGATCGTAAACGAATACTATCTGCGCGGGCTCAAATTCCTGCCCGTTAATATGTATAAGTCCGATGCAACGGCGTTCCTGCCCGAAAACGGCAAGATACGACTGCCATTTATGTGTCTTTCCGGACTCGGCGGCGGTGCCGCCGAGAAGCTTGCCGCGGCACGCGACAGCTTCGGCGACGAGATATTCTCCGTTGAGGAGCTGCGTCAGCGCTCCGGCGTAACCAAAGCCGTTATCGAAACGCTCCGCGCAAACGGAGTGCTTGACGGTATCGACGAATCGAATCAGCTTTCGATGTTTTGAGTAAAATTAAAATGATACGGGGGAAAGCTTTCGAGAAAGCTTTCCCCCGTGCCCCCTTTCAAAGCTTTTCTGAAAGGGGATTTATTTTTATAAAAGTTTTTGAAAGGGAGCGCGAGGGGGGACTTTTTTCAAAAAGTCCCCCCTCGTTCTGATCATCTCTTATCAAGTAAAAACTGCATAAGTCCGTCGGGCTTGCGCTCGGTAAGCTCGGGGACTTTATAGAATGTCATGCAGGCATTATTTTCGGGCGTGAATGCTTCCCACGTCTCCTGCGGCTCGCCGTCTGCATCCTTGCCGTTTGGGTCTCCGCTTCTGATGAAGTTACACCAATAGTTGCACATCTGGCGCGCAAGGTCGTAGTGATGTCCTTTGAAGGGACGCCAGCACTTTGCAAGAGTCTCAAAGAAGAACCAAAGGTCAACGGAATGGAACGCGCCCGGATCATCGAATCCCGGGATCTCAGCGCCGAATTCATAGTAGTAGTGTGGTGAAGTGAAGCCTGCATCGCGAAGCTTGCGGTTCATATAGCGGAACGCAAACTCTATCATTCCAACCTTCGTCTTTTCTGCGATGGAGTCGTCATCCTTAACGTCGAGGATGGCGAGAAGCTCGCCTGCATCGTCACCGAAGTTTTCGCGTGCGAACGCTTCAAGCTCTGCAATGCTCTCCGCACGGATGGATGAGAAAAACTCGTTGTTCGTGTGACCGACCATCATCGGTACGTCAAGTATTTGTCCGCGTTTGATGTTTGCCCAATATGAATCAGATTGGAATACACCGTCGGCAACAGTTCCGAAAAAGCCGCGGAAGCTGTGCATCTTGTTGAAAAGCTCACGTGCAGGCATTGCCCGCGCCTCAGCAAGAGACTTAACACCGATTAGCTCAAAGAAACGCTCACCCGACGCCTCTGCGTCTGCGAGGGAAACTGTCCTTAGTCCCTGATGACCGATGGGATTAAGGAAAATACCGCTCTCGACGATAGCGCCCTTGATGTAGGGCGCATTTCCCGGGAAATTCAGCTGTGCCATAACGCTCATACCGCCTGCAGACTGACCTCCGATAGTAATGTTATCGGGATTGCCGCCGAAGGCTTTGATGTTGCGATAGGTCCATAATAAGCCTGCACGCTGGTCGAGATGACCGAAGTTTGAGGGAGCTTCGGGAGCTTCCTTCGTGATCTCGGGATGAGCAAAGAAGCCGAATGCGTTCACGCGGTAGTTCACAGTAACGACGACGACGCCGCGGCGTGCAATGCGCTCGCCGTCGAATTCCATCTCCGAGGTGTATCCGCACTGAAGACCTCCTCCGAAATACCAAACGTAAACGGGAAGGTTATCGTCCTCGCTTTCGGCAGGCGTCCATACGTTCAGATAAAGGCAATCCTCCGACATGGGGATATCGGGATCAACGTGCCACTCGCGGGAATAGAGCTGATCTCTGTCAACGCCGGGTGTGCCTTGCATCGAGATCGGCGCGAATTCAAGACAATCGCGAACGCCATCCCAGCATTCAGGAGGGACGGGCGCGTGCCAGCGGAGATCGCCAACGGGCGGCGCCGCAAACGGGATACCGCGAAACGCGATTATACGTGGATCTGCCGCAGACGTGCCGCGTACGGTGCCGTATTCAGTTTTTACGACCTTTAACATGATCTTTGTCCTCCGATATGAATATTTTATTACTATCAGCTTTAATAATACAATAACGTGCCCCGAAAAGGCACGTTATTGATACGCCAAATATAAGTCGATCTATACGATCACGAATCCACCTCGGAGATCCACGTTCCGTTATCCTGATAAATATAGGTTAGGATAATGGTCTCGCTTTCGTCAGCGGACATGAAAACATAATACGCTTCGTCGCCGGGGAAGTTACCAACGGGATAGCGCACGCCCGAAGCCTGTGCCGTACCGTATGAATCCGTCAGCGTGTAGCCTGCATCAAGGAGCGCACCGATGTATTCATCGATCTGTTCTGTGGTGATGTCGTATGTGTAATAATGCTTCTGACGCTGACGTTCGACGCCGTAGGTGGGATATGCTTCCAGAGAGTACATCCAATCAATACCGCCGTCGATACCGCTTTCATCCTTACCGGTTTCAATGGGCGCGGAAAGACTGTCGCATGAGACAAGGACGAATATAAGTAACAGCGCGGCAAAAACGTATATAACTTTTCTCATAAATGTTAACGCTCACGTAAAAAAGTTTTTATATCATAATATTATCACGAACGTATCTAAAATGCAAGTGTGATAAAATAATTATAATCGAAAGCGTTTAGTCGCTAACGAACAAAAGCGCGTAAATGAACAAACATTTAGCCGAATCTGCCCGACGGTGATATATAGACTTGACTTGCTGAAAAAATATGTTAAAATATATTGGATAGGCTATACGAAGCCTATACGATACCGTGATGAAAGGAGAACTTCTGATGCTAAAGAAAAGATCAATAATGCTTTTCCTTGTCGTTATCATGGCGGTGGCGTCACTTGCCTCCTGCGCCACCGGAAACGGAGTGGAACAGCTCCCCTGGAACGAATATGACGCTCTCATAGAGCAGGTATTTAATGAATCGGATCCTGTGCGCCGCGACGTGCTTCTGCATCTTGCGGAGGATATGCTTATGGAGACGGAGTGCATACTCCCCGTGTACGACTGCATTGACGGCTATCTTTTGAAGACTAATATTTCCGGCATTTTTGTGACGGATTTTGGTGCCAAATATTTTATGTATGCTGACTCCGGCGACGGCGACCTGAAGATCAATCTGTCTTCCGTCCCGAAAACTCTCGATCCCGCTTATGCCACCTCGATCTCTGAACTTACTATGGTGGTCAATACTTTTTCCGGTCTCTATACTTACGATTCCGAAGGAAACGTGGTGCCTGAACTTGCGGAAAGCACGGAGATCTCCGACGATGGTTTGACGTATACGTTCACGATCAAGGACGGTCTCGTATGGTCCGACGGTTCTCGGCTCGGTGCATCCGATATCGTTTATGCGTGGCGTCGTGTCGCAGATCCCGACACCCGCAGTCCCTACGCTTATCTTCTTGATATCGTTGCGAAGGACTCGGACGGCAATTTCCTTGTGACAACGGACGAGACTGACACCGTGCTCACGGTAACTCTTAATGCTCCGAATGAGTATTTTCTTGAGACCTGCGCTTTTCCAGCGCTTTATCCGGTCAAGGAATCTGCAGTTGAATACGCCGATGGATACACAGACAAATACGGCAATATCCTGAACGGCGATGCGTGGACGGAATGTAGTCATTTTCCGACAAACGGCGCATATACGGTTGCATCATATACGGCGTCCGGTCAGTATACGCTTTCATATAACACGAGATATTGGAATAATGTAAACGTAAAGGTCAAGACCATTACCGTTATGAATCTTACCTCCGATCTTGCATACGATTCTTTCGTCTCGGGTGACTACGATTATATCGACACTGTGCCGGCATCTGTACGTGAATCAACCGTGCCTGTGCCGGAGTACCACAGAGACAATATGAACAGCGTATATGTTATATGCCATAATTTCAATAGCGATATATATTCCGGAATGACAGCCGAAAACGCGGCAAAGCTGCGCCGTGCCATATCCCTCTATATTGATAGGGAATATATAGTCAAGAAAGCGGCTGATAATGCCGAAAACGTTTCCACGTCCCTGATCCCCGGATCGCTTACGGATCCCGAAGGTAATTTGTTCCGCCAAAATGACCGCTATCATCGCTATCCTCTTATGAATCTTGCGGGGTATTACGATACGTCAACACAAAAAAACAGAGAAGAAGCAAGGGAGCTGCTCGTTTCTCTGGGACTTGATGCCGATGAGGACGGCGTGATCGATCCCGAGTATAAGTTCTCTATGAAGTACCTGACGGTGAAGAACACCCGTGATATAATGATAGCGCAGATAGTTCAGCAGGACCTTTCGGAGATCGGTATCATAGTCGAGATCAAGGTGGTGGACGAGTCCGTTTTTGAATATGAGCAACTGATAACCAAATACGATATGATCACCTTTACGTCAAATGCGTATATCAACGACCCGCTTCCGCTTCTGTCACGCTGGATAGCCGATGCAACGCTTAATTACGCCAATCTGACAACAGAAGTGATCGTAGAAAACGAAAACGCATATTAATAAGATCGACCTCGGAGCATTTCGCTCCGAGGTCTTTTCGTGCAGTCGAGCGAATGCTTCGCTGCGTGAATTTATTAAATGGCACACTCTTGACAAAGGCAAAATATCAGCTATAATGAGATTATAGCATTTGAAGCTATGCTTCAATTATAATTCAGAGGTGAAGTTTATGAACGGCAAGTTCGCTTTTATCGGAGCAGGTGCTCTCACAACGGCAATGGTTGAATGTCTAACAGTGTATTACGGCGGGTCCGATAACGTTGAGTTTTATCTTTACGATAAGTTTCCCGAACAGTACCGTAAATTTTTCGGCAAAAAATTTATCGCTGCCGATTCCTGCGCGCAGGCTGTAAACGCTTGCGATTATATTGTGCTTTCCGTTAAGCCTCAAAATCTGGCAGAGGTGCTGGAGGAGATCAAGGAAACGGCACAGACAAATAAAAAGACCTTCATTCTTCCTGCTGCAGGCGTCGAAATGTCCACCGTGACCAACGTCCTCGGTGACGTTGCCGTTATCCGCATAATGCCCAATATGCCGCTCCGCATCGGCTACGGTGTCACGGCTCTTTGCCGTAATCAGTTCGTAGGCGAATCCCAGTACTATTCCGTTTGCGCTATCTTTGCCGCTTGCGGACACGCATTCGAGCTTCCTGAATCGGGTATGAACGCCGTTATCGCGGCAACGTCCTCGGCTCCCGCGTACGTTTATCTTTTCATCAAGGCAATGGTAGACGGCGCCGAAGCTCTCGGACTTGATCCCACAACGATGCTTGAGCCCGTGTGCCGCACGGTTATCGGTGCCGCGCAAATGCTTATCCATTCGAAGAAAGACCCCTCCGAGCTCGTTTCAATGGTTGCAACCAAGGGAGGCACCACCGAGCAGGCAGTTTCTGTTCTTGAATCGAGAGACTTCCATAACGCCATCATCGACGCTATGGCTGCCTGCACGAACCGCGCAGAACAGCTTGCAGAGATCGAAAAGCATCGCATGGAAGCAGTTCGCCCCACAAGCGAGGAATAATATAAACTAAAAGCAGAGGATTTAGCGTCGAGTGCTAAAGGACAGTAAAAGAGCCGATATGGAGTGATTCCATATTGGCTCTTTTCTATTGTATCTCCGCTTTCGGCGGTGAGTGAGTGCTCACTTGCAGGTGTACTCTATAAGTCTTCCTCCGTGAGGAAGGTGGCGCGGCATAGCCATGACGGAAGGAGCCGGCGTGACCTTGTTTTTTGATTACTTTATTGTAACGCGCTCTCCCTCAGTCAGCTTTGCTGACATCTCCCTCCCGGAGGGAGCCTCCGGTTGTGGCCGATCGCCTTGCTACTATTACGCTGTAAAAACTGTCCTTAGGAACCCAAAGCTTGCGCTTCTGCTTATTTATTCGTCATCGTCTTCCTCGGGCTCGGGGAACTTTTCCATAAGCAACCGCGCCCGTTCGACGTATTCTTTGAAACGGTCCTCGTCACGCACGTCGTTGAACCATTCCCATCCGTGGGGAGCCGTCATAGCGTAGTGCATTGCTTCGCTATAATGCCTGAGAAAGATGCCGTATCCGCCGCCGGAAAAAAAGTGCCGCGATCCGTCGGGAAGCAGAACTTTCCAAGTATTCTTGATACCCTTGATATCGTTAAAGAGTATCTTTCTGCCAAGAGGGAGAGGTGTGCCGCAGGGGATCTCAAGCCATCGGGGATAAAGCTCAAACGCACGCTCAAGGTACGCGTATCCCTTTTCCTTGTCTCCGTATCCGAAGGATGAGCAGCCTGCACGGAAGTGAAGATCTGCATATTTGCCCCACCAACCCTGCGGTATTTCGCCGTTCTCTCCGAAAAACTCAATGAGACGTATGTTGTTTTCAAACCAGGCTGTAGCACGTTCGGGCGCCGCCCAGTTTCTGTTTTCCCTCTGCATAAAGTGAAGGAGAATGTTAAGATTGTTCAAGTCAAAGCGCAGACGGCTTTCCTCATGCTTGCCGTGGCACCAAAGTCTGTCCTCTTGAACTTCGTTCACGGCTTCGTCATAGCCGGATGCGCAAAGATCCATCCATTCGTCAACGTCCTCTTCGGGGGAAAGTATAGCCATCTTTCTTATCATGCGCTCGCGCCACCACTGCTCGGTACATTCCTTCATCAGCTTGTCTGCCCGTTCCTTCAAAAAGGGAAGATACTGCGCTCTTTCTTCAGGCGGCAGCGCCATTATCTCGGTTGCAAGATTTGTGGTCTCAAAATGGTCGTCCGGATATTTCCGCAGATGATCCTCTATCAGCCTGACAGCAGCGTGGCCCGTAAGCTTGCTGAGCTGATCGCCGTATATCTTGAAGTCTTCCTCGCGCCCCAAAGCATCGTTGCCGATAAGCTCGTCAACGGTGATGGCAAAAAAGTTTGCAATGCCGGGCAAAAGAGTTATATCGGGGTATCCGTCGCCCGTTTCCCTTAATTAAAGATACTGTATGTAAGATTTGCCCGTTTTAGGGGCAAATCGGTGTGTTTGTTAATCAATCATTCCGACGAAACGGTAGTAGATGTCAATTACCTGTACTCTTTTTCCGTTTTCGTCCTTTGTGGCTTCGTGTACCACAATTTTGTCAATGAGTTCGTTGAGCAGGGGTGCAGTCAATTCGGTAAGATTGGTGTACTTACGGATAATGGAAATCCAACGCTCGGCGT
>CAYXHC010000064.1:0-9911 GCA_964464905.1 uncultured Lachnospiraceae bacterium | reverse complement strand
AACCGGGTTCGTTTTCAGGAATGGTGATTTCACCGATGCCGAGTCTGGGACCGGAAGCAAGCCATCTTACGTCGTTTGCTATCTTCATCATATCGCAAGCGAGAGCCTTAACTGCGCCGTGAGCGAATACGAGCTCGTCCTTGCTTGTGAGAGCGTGGAACTTGTTTTCGGCAGTGGTGAAATCCTTGCCGGTGATAGCGGAAACGGCTTCAGCAACTTTAACGTCGAAGCCTGCGGGAGCGTTAAGACCGGTGCCAACGGCGGTGCCGCCGAGAGCGAGGGTCTTGAGTGCGGGAAGGGATCTTTCGAGAAGCGCGATGTCCATCTCAAGGGAGGAACGCCAGCCGCTGATCTCCTGAGAAAATCTGATGGGGGTCGCGTCCTGAAGGTGAGTGCGTCCGCTCTTGGTGATGCCTTCATGCATCTCTTCGAGACTCTTGAAGGTCGCGATGAGTTTTTCTGCAGCGGGGATAAGCTTATCCTCGATAGCAGAGACGGCAGCGATGTGCATTGCGGTGGGGAAGGTGTCGTTAGAGGACTGGCTCATATTGATGTCGTCGTTGGGGTGGCAAAGCTTTTTGCCGGCAAGCTCGTTTGCACGGTTTGCAATAACCTCGTTTGCGTTCATATTGGACTGAGTGCCGCTGCCCGTCTGCCATACAACGAGAGGGAAGTGTTCGTTAAGCTCTCCGGCGAGAACCTCGTCGCAAGCCTTGGAGATAACCTCAAGCTTTTCAGCCGTCATCTTTTCAGGCTTAAGTTCGTTATTCGCAATAGCCGCAGCCTTCTTGAGAACGCCGAATGCCTTCGTTATTTCGCGGGGCATCGTTTCAATATCAACACCAATGCGGAAGTTTCCGCGGCTGCGCTCAGTCTGCGCTGCCCAATACTTATCGGCAGGTACCTTTACCTCGCCCATGGAATCGTGTTCAATGCGATAGTTCACGTCAGTTCCTCCTTAGATGGTGATCTGGTTGATGATACCCTTGAGGCAATCTGCGCTGTTCTTCAAGAGGCCGATTTCCTCGTTTGTAAGAGGCATAAGAAGTTTGCCGGTGATTCCATCCTTACCGATAACGTTGAGTATACTGAGGCAAACGTCTTCGATACCGTATTCACCGTGCATCATGGTGGAAATGGTCATTGTGGTGTCTGTTCCATTGAGCAGACACTTGCAGATGTGGCAAACGGAGAGGGAAACTGCATAGAAGGTAGCGCCCTTTCTCTGGATAACGCGTCCGCCGGACTTTCTCATGTATTCTTCAACCTCTAAATAGTTGAGTTCGGGGAAAATACGGTTGGGAAGGGTGATCGCCTTGGGATATTCAGCCACGGGAACGTTGGAGATGTTTGCAACGGACCACGGAACGAAGGAAGAGTCACCGTGTTCGCCGAAAACGTATGCGTGAACGTTCTGCTGGCTGATATTGTAGTATTCGGAGATCCTTGCACGAAGACGCGCGGTGTCAAGAATGGTACCGGAGCCGATGATCTTGTTTTCGGGAAGTCCGGAGATCTTGTTCCAAACGTAGGTAATGATGTCTACGGGGTTGGAAACGATAACGTAAGTTGCGTCGGGGGCGTACTTAGTCGCCTGCTCGATGATGGACTTGGTGATGTTAACGTTTGCCTGAGCGAGATCAAGACGGGACTGACCGGGCTTTCTTGCAAGACCGGAGGTGAGAATCACGATGTCGGAATTTGCGGCGTCGCGGTAAGAGCCTGCGTAAATGGATACGGGGGGGCAGAAGGGCATACCCTGACGAATGTCGAGTGCTTCGCCAAGAGCCTTTTCTTCGTTGATATCGATCATAACGATCTCGGATGCTGTGCCACCCGATGCAAGTGTGTACGCGATTGTGGAGCCGACGCTTCCGGCACCGATAATTGTTACTTTAGCCATAATAAACTCCCTTATTATATATAGTGATATGTGATTGGATTGCTTTATTTGAGTACCGAAACGGCGTCTGCAATGGTTTTTTCCATTGCTTCCTTGCCGTATTTATCTACCTCGGCTTTGTTCTTTTCGCCGTGGGTCAGACAGCCTGCGCCGCCGATGCATCCGCCGAGACAAGCCATTCCCTCGATGAAGTTGCCGTCGAGGAGATTCTTGCTGGCTTTGAGAAGCGCAACGCGGCAGGCTTCAATTCCGTCGCAAGGTACAGCCTTGAGATCGAATTCAATGTTCTGCTCCTTCATCGCCTGCGCCACCGCGTCGGAAAGACCGCCGGAGCGGGCGAAGATGCGTCCGAAATAGGAGGCGTTGTCGAGCACGTCCTCGGAGAGTGTGGTGATGTCGATGTCGCGGCTGTCGAAGAGCGCCTGCAGCTCCTCGAAGGTTATGACTGCGTCAACGTAAGGCTTGACCTCGTCAAGCTGAGCCTCTGCCTTCTTCGCCGTGCAGGGACCGATGAACACGACCTTGCAGGTCTCGTCCGTTTCCTTGAGATATTTTGCGAGAGCAGTCATAGGAGACGGGTTGTGGGAAACGAGAGGCAGGAGCTTGGGGAACGCGGACTTGATGTATGCCACGAAAGCAGGGCAGCAGGAACTTGTAAGGAAGCCTTTTTCCGCCAGCTCGCGGGATTCAGACTGAGCAACCATATCTGCACCCAGAGCCGCTTCGATAACGGTGTAGAATCCCAGCTTCTTCAGACCGGTGACGACCTGACCTAATTTGGCGTAGGTGAACTGGCTGGAAATGGAGGGGGCAACGATGGCGTATACCTTGTAATTCTTGTTGTCGTCGCTTTTCTGGATCTTGTCGATAACGTTCAGAATGAAAGAACGGTCTGTGATCGCTCCGAAGGGACACTGATATACGCACGCACCGCATCCGATGCACTTTTCGGTGTCGATGGATGCCGCGTTGTTCTCTGTGATAGAAATAGCTTTTACCTTGCAGGCATTCTGGCAAGGACGGCTGCGGTTTACGATGGCGAAATAGGGGCAGACCTTTGCACACATTCCGCATTCAACACACTTTGACTTGTCAATGTGTGCCACGTAGTTGTGGTCAAAGGAAATGGCACCTCTTTTGCAAACGTCCTCGCAGCGGTGAGCAAGACATCCTCTGCAGGAGTCGGTGACCTCGTAGCCGGCGGCGGGACATTCGTCGCACGCTATGTCGATGACCTGAATTATATTGGGCTTTTCTCCGCTCACGCCCATCGCGATCTTAACTCTTTCCGCAAGGATCGCACGCTCCTTATAAACACAGCAACGCATCGTCGGCGTGGTGTTGGGAACGATGGTGGTGGGGATATCCAGAACGTTTTCGAGCAGGGTGCCTGCCCAAGCCTGTCTGGCGACCTCACGAAGTACCTTATATTTCAGATGCTGTACTTTTGTATCAAATTTTCTCATGCAGCATTCTCCTTAAAAATAACTTACTTTGATACGTTTTCCCATTTGCTTCAAGCAAAGGGACAGCTCTTCCACCAGATTCATCTTGATATTAAAGGTGATAGGAAGATCGGGGTTCTGGTGAGCCGGATTGATGGCGCGGCCAACGTAGAAATTGATATCCGTAGCTTCTTCAAATAAGAGCTGGCTTATAAGAGCGGCTCCGTCCCTTCGCTGACTCCACGCATTGTAGTGAATGTTTTCTGCCAAATGATCCTTAGCGTATTCGAGAACCTTGTTGACGGTAATAACGCCTTCGGTTACAAGGTCAACGCCTTCGAGCTCCGCAATGGGAGGAATGTCGGATCTTTCGAAATTAAGGGTAGGGCGTAACGGCTTGCGCAAATATTTTGCGGCAATGGAGGAGGTGGTTCCTCCGCAGATAATATGCTTGCCCTCCTTAGAGAAGAAGAGAGACATCATTCTGTCGCAGTCATCGCGGTTGGAGGGGGGACCGAACAGAATGTTCATAGGCTCGCGCTTGCGGATGCGCACGACGCAAGCGGTTGCGTCGTCGCCGGGTTTGCTGTCATAAAGGCGGTTGCACTCGTCCACAAGCATAGTCGCAAGAGTTTTTGAGGTGTATCCTGCGGGAATGAGCATTTCTATGAAATCGATGATATCACTACGCTTCCATCCGAAATTATATGCAAGTCCGATGCCTGCGTGGGGGCAGCCGTCGCTCATAGCGATGAATACGTCACCTTCCTGAAGCTTTATGACGGATTTGAGGATCTTCTTTCCACCTATATTCATTTCAGTGGTGGGATAATCGTAGTTCTTTTCGTCGCGAATGACGATGACCTCCGGATTATCGTATTGAATTATCTCGGCGGTCTCGTTGTTTTTGATCTGAATGATCGTGAACGTGGAGTATGCAACTCCGCGTACCGAGCAGACGGGAAGTGTAGCTGCTATGGTGGAAACGCATTCTTCAAGAGGAAGCCCTTCCGACATCATCGTGGAGATGATCTTGGAGGTGAGAGTTGAAAGGATGCTGGCTTTTACACCGCTGCCCAAACCGTCAGCAAGCACGATCACAGTGGCATTCTCGTTGCTTTGCTCGATCACGTCAACGTGGTCACCGCAAAGCTGTTCGCCGTAATGGTTAATGCTTTTATAGCCGATATCAGCACATAAATCATTCATCATCGATCGACTCCTTCAGCTTTGTAAGTGCGATCTTCGTTTCTGCTGCCGTTTCTCCGAGAAGCGAAGCGATCTCCTGTACGATGCGCATTTGCTTATCGACGACCTTGTCAGCAACCTCGATTGTCTGACGGCTGATGTTTTCCTTCTTTACGCGATCGTTTTCTTCGGTGGTCACATCGCGCATAATGCAGATCAGGAGATGAGTCATACGGTCGTATACAACGGTCTGATCCACAAAGCGCTTGTACTCTGCCAGATAAACGCGTTCATCCTGAACGTCGCGTCCTGTGTTAAGCACTCGCAGGAATACGGAGGGATCGAGGATACGGATGACCTGATCTCCGAGAATGTCGGAATCGTAGCGAATGTTCATTATTTTTTTTGCCGCTTCGTTGATCTGCTGAACCTCAAGCTGTTCGTTAAGAACGATCATACCGTTGGGAGAGCTGTTTACGATAGCGTCGGAGAAGCTTTCTGCTTTTTCCTTGAGGAAGGGCAGGCACATTGAAGGCTCTGCTTTTCCCTGATAGATGGCGATAGCCTTTTCCCTGCAGGTATCATATCCGCAGGTGCCGCAGTTCAGCTCCTGCGACGGCTTATATTTGCCCATCTGGCGCAGGATCTGTGCGATCTCGGTCTCCGTGGGGATGGGTGCTTCCTGAGCGATAAACGTCAGATTTTTCTTCAGGGCGGCGTGCTTGGGCTGTTCCACGGGGAAATCATTCTTGCCGGCATAGGCATTGACCGCCAGATAGTCGTGCAGGTGCGAGGAATGATATTTCTCTACAACAGGGCCGTTGATACAGCTTCCAACGCAGGCAGACATTTCTACGAAGCACTTGTGGATCTTTCCGCTTTCGATGTCGCGAAGCGCGTTCATACAATTTTCAACACCGTCGATAGCGAGGTAGGTGTATCCGGGAATTTCGGTATCCATCGTCTTGAGTATGCCGCCGGTAGTGGGGAAGAAGCGCGCACGGGTGTTTTCATCGTTATCCATCTCAGGCTGCAAAACTATGTTTTCCTGCTTGAGCCAGTCGGTGAGCTCTTCGTATGTAAGCACCGCGTCAACGATTCCGCTGTAATACTCAGCTTCGTCCTTTTTCGCAACGCAGGGACCGATGAACACCGTCTTAGCCTCGGGAATACGTTTTTTGATATCCATGCAGTGCGCCTGCATCGGGGATACGATGTCGGCAAGGTATTCAATGGCTTTGGGGTAGTGCTTCTGTATGAGGAGATTGACCGTCTGACAGCAGGATGAGATGATGATGTCGCGGTCGTCCTCTCTGAGCATACGCTCGTATTCGTTTTTGACGATGGTGGCGCCAATGGCGGTTTCCTCAACGTCGTGGAATCCAAGCTTTTTGAGTGCATCGCGCATGGCGTTGATGCCGATGCCGTGATAGTTGGCAATGAAGGAGGGAGCAAGGCTGACAACGACGGGCTCGCCGGTCTGTAAGAGGACCTTTACCTTTTCAAGCTCGCTTGCAACTTCCTTTGCATTCTGAGGACAAACGACGAAGCACTTTCCGCAGAGGATACATTCATTGCTGATGATATGTGCCTGATTGCCGGATATGCGTATCGCCTTTACCGGACAGTGGCGAATACATTTATAACAGTTTTTGCAATTTGATTTTTTGAACGTCAAGCAATTATGCATACGTTATATCCTCCTTCTGTCAGAGTTTATCAACGATCTGTTCTTTGAAAAATTCCTTAAAATTTTCGCGGGTTATGCCGGCGTGAATTTCGTCGTCCACCTGTATGGTCACGCCCACGCGGTTGCATTTGCCGATGCAAAAGCTGCCAACCAGCGTGATCTTATCCTCGAGGTTTTCCTCTGCGATGGATCTTTGAAGGAGCTCCACTATCTCAGGGGAGCCTTTTATGTGGCAGGAGCTGCCCACGCAAACCTGAACGATCATTGGATTATACCTTTGCGAGGACGGCTTCGCTGAAGAAAGCGTTCACGGTATCAGGAGATACGGAGTGGAATTCTTCATCAACCATTACGCATACGCCCTGCTGGCACTTACCGAGACAGAAAGTGGCGCCGAGTTCGACCTTGTCTCCGAGTTCGTGCTTTGCCACAAGCTCCTGAAGCTGTTCAACGACCTTGCGAGAGCCTTTAAGATGGCAGGAACTTCCGATGCAGACTGTGATTTTCATGATGTGTTCTCCTTTGTGTATGGGAAATTATTTAATATTTTTCATATGATTTTTGAAATCCTGCGAGTTTACGCATTTCAGAAGAATGGTGCGTTCCTGCAGAGGACGGCGAACGGACATCGCTGCGCCGAGAATGGGGAGCCAAGCGTAGACCTTTTCTTTGTCTACACTGCTTTCGCTGCAGTACATATCAAGATAAAGCTCGGCTTCATCATAGCTGTTGTTGAGCCATATCATTATATAGGTCTGCGCCACGTCAGCCAAGGGGTTGCCGCAGGAAACGAGCGCCCAGTCAAGGGTGTAGTAGATGCCGTTGTCGGCAAGGATAACATTAGAGGGAGAGAAATCTCCGTGACAGATCGCAGTTCCTTTTGACATGTGCTCAAGACGGTTGTGCAGATCGAAGCGCACGGTCGCGTCAAGCTCGGAAATGCTGATCTTGTGGTTAAGCTCGTCCTTGAGACGGTGTATATAAGGGCAGTCCTTTTTGTGAATGCTGCTCTGGAGATCTGCAAGGGTGCGATAGTAAGTAGGCTTGTTTTCGGGATGCTCTTCCATAAGCTGCTCTAAAGTCTTACCCTTGATGTGTTCGGTGACGATAGCCCATTCCCCTTCAAACGTGGTTACTTCGAGGACCTTGGGAACGTTGAGTCCGGCTTCTTCGAGTCTTACGTGGTTGGAGGCTTCGGTGAATATCGCCGCCTTGCTGTAGGGTTCGTGGAACACCTTGATGCAGCGCTCGCCGTCACGGTATACTGTTTTTTTCGTTCGTACCGCAATAACTCTGTCTAAATTCATGTGTCTTCATTCTCCTTGCATTTTTTGTTCATCAATTGACTGTTTAGGTAAGCCAGCGACACTGCCAGATTTTCCTGAAGGAAGAGAACTCCTTCGGGTATCTGCAGCTTGCACGGCGCAAAGTTCCATATAGCAGTAATCCCGCTTTCGAGCATCTGATCACATACCGTTTGTGCGGAGCCTTCCCCGACGGTTATGATGCCGATCTGAATATTGTTGTTTGTGCAGAATTCCCGGAATTGCGACATAGGCAATATCTCAAGCGAACTGTGTACTTTCAATATTTGTTCGTTGCAGTCGAACGCTGCCGCGATCTTAACGCCGTATTCTTCAAATTCGTCGTATTCGAGAAGGGCTCGTCCGAGTTTGCCGGCTCCGACGAGTACTGCGGGTGTTAACGCGCTTTGGCAGAGGCAGCTTTCTATGCTGCTTTTCAGATCGTCGGTGCGGTATCCGAGCTTGGGTTTGCCTTTCCCGCAGATCACGCTCAGGTCTTTTCTCACCTGAACTTCACCGAGAGAAAGTTCCTTCGCGATCTTCGTTGCGGATATGTAAGGCGTGCCTTTAACCGATATCCCGTCCAAAAACGACAGATATTGAGGCAAACGTCCCAGCACTGCTTTCGTTAACTTGCTTTTTTCCACAGTATTCTCCCTATTTTAATCTTTGTGATAACATTATATCAAATATCGCGTGCGAGGGGAATTCTTAAAATGTTATATCGGTCATATCTATATCGATAACACACGGAGCGATTGAAAAAGGTAAGCGCCCGTGTATACCTTTCAAGACGGGTATACACGGACGTTGATTTTTATAAACTCCGTATTAAATATGGCTTCTTTTGGCATCACACAAAGCGGTGATAAATTGCTTGTCAAGCGCCGACAATTTGTACTCATTTCGATACACCAGAACGTCTTTATAAATTTTTGTGTTATCTATACATTCTCTTTCGACCAGACCGTATTTTTCGAGAATGCTTTGAGGGAACAATGAACCCCACATAAACGTTTCGGGATTCTTTGACAATAGATCGAACTGACTTCCTCGTTCGTATATGAATATGCGCCGATCGATATTATCGGGTAATTCCTCCTTCATCACTTTTGAAAGCGATGCCGAAGGAACGTGCGGATCGGCGTGTGCGATCTCGATGTAACCGCAAAGATCGTTAAACGTGATGGCTTCTTTCCGTGCTAAGGGATTTTCCGCGCTCATTAGAAGATGATAGCGGAACTCGGTAACGAGCTCGTATGAAAGATTTTTTTCGTCCATCAATTTCTTGAAGAATCTGTCGTTGTTCTCTGCGTAACGGATGATGCCGAGATTATAATCATTTTCAAGTATGTTGCGTAGGGTGCCCTGGGAGTTCGTTTCTTTGTAGAAAATCTCTGCCGGATCCTTGGTCAGTAATCTCGAAAACTCGGCGAACGCCTCCGATATATAGCAGGCGCGGGGAACTGAAACGGAAAACTTCTGTTTCCTGACAGAATTGTCCTTGTAGTATTTCTCCACTTGCTCGATCTGTGAAAGGATACCCTTGGCGAAATTGATGAATTCTTCACCTTCCGGTGTTAATGTCATTCCTCTTGAGGTACGGTCGAAGATCGTGATTCCCAGGTCGTATTCAAGCTCTTTTATAGAGCGACTCAAATTCGGCTGTGCTATGAGCAAAACTTCTGACGCTTTGTTCAGCGATCCGGACTTTGCCACCTCCACAGCGTATTTCATATGCAGTATATTGATAAGAATACTACCTCCGTATATCGATTATAATAATCATACCATATTTCATTATATATTGCAAGAATAATTCTGACTTTAATATACGTACTTTGAACAAAAAAATACGCATTTTGCAGGTGCAAAATATGACGCCGTCAGGACTCGCACGGCGTGTCGGGCGTGTCAGAGACGAAATTTTTCGCTGTGAAAAACGGCCGAGGACAGCTTTCGCGCATCAGGTCAAAGTCGTTCGTTAAACGTCGTATATTATTCCCGTTCGTTCCTGAAAGGTATGATCTGATCAATGATTCCTCGGTATTTTGTCATACACGTGATGGCTGTGCAATTTGAGAGATCGGGGATATTTTACCGTTATCTGCCCCGATATTCCGCTTTCAGCACTTCAGCCATTTCTTCGGGCGATTCTTTGCATCCGCCAGCAAGCCACAATTTAATAATGGCATTAAGACCGTTTCTGAAAAATTCAATATGATATTTAAGGTTGCTGTCTATATGCTCCTTTTCGGCACGCTCGGTGTCGTAAATCGAGATAAGGTGCTTTTCATCATAACACAGCTTGAAATATGTCTTATAAAAAATTTGGTTTTCTTTAATATGAGTAAACATCTTTAGAGCACCTGTATGCTCAT
>CAYXHC010000063.1:0-10369 GCA_964464905.1 uncultured Lachnospiraceae bacterium | reverse complement strand
GTCCTCGTTGGAGAGAACGACCTTGCAGGAGGGGCAATAGTTTACGAGAGTCGTATCGCGGAAGACGAGTCCGTTTTCGAACATCTTAAGGAAGATGTACTGTGTCCAGCGGTAATAATTCTCGTCGGTGGTGTCAACGACTCTCGACCAATCAAATGAAAAACCTACGCGTTTAAGCTGACCGGTAAACTTTTCAATATTCTTGTCGGTAAGGAGTCTCGGATGTGTGTTGAATTTGATGGCAGAATTCTCCGTAGGAAGACCGAATGCATCAAATCCGATAGGAAAAAGGACGTTGTAGCCCTGCATTCTTCTCTTTCTGCTGATGACCTCGAGTCCGGAATACGCTTTGATATGTCCCACATGCATTCCTGAGCCGGAGGGATAAGGGAACTCAACGAGACCGTAGAACTTGGGTTTGTCCGATATGTCCTTTGCCTCAAAAATGTGCGCTTCCTCCCATTTGTCCTGCCATTTTTTGTCATTTACCTTAAAATCATATCTCATATTTGCCTCGGTGCAATAATAAATTTACTTTATTAATCAGCGCTCTGTGAGCTCTTCGGAAATGTCTATTTCGGTGGCATCGTCCCAAAGCTTTTCGAGTCTGTAAAGATCTCGGTTTTCTTCGGTGAAGATGTGAACGATAACGGAATGATAGTCCATACAGATCCAATTGGCAACATCCTCACCTTCGATGTGACCGGGTTTAAGTCCGGATTCGCCAATGCGGTATTCCACCTCGCCTGCAAGGGCGCGGATCTGCGTCGTGCTGTTACCTGTGCAGATAACGAAATAATCGGCGATAATGGTCTTGTCCGTTACGTGTAGAAGCTTGATATTCTCTGCAAGGCGCGCATCCAGCACCTTAACGATGGAATTTGCAAGCTCTTCCGGCGTACCGATAGGGTATATGACCTTTTCGTTGTTGTCCATGATTATACCTCTTTATATATTTGTTTCTTTCTTTATTTATCTTCCGGGAATGTAAATCGAATCTTCGTTCACCTTGTCGGCAGTATACACCTTAATGCTCGCACTTCCCGCCGGCATTCCGTATACACTTCCGATAACGTCGTCGTCGGACGTCATAGCGCCGTTTTTGTCGAAATCGTCAACGGTATATTCTTCGCTATACACGTTCAGGTACTCGTTTATCAAGGCTGCCGCATCCTCGCGGTAGAGAACGTAAACATACGTGCTGTCTGCAAGCACCGACTCACCGGGAAGTGTGAGCATACTTATTTCGGAAAGGTCCACCGACAAAAGCGATTTGCAGAAATATATGATATCCGCAGTGTCAACGGTTGTGAGAACGCTTTCTTTAACGACCTCTGCTACTCTCTCAACGGTCTTTAGGCTTAAGCTTTCCTTCATCTGTCGAAGGAGAGCCGACATAAATATCTTCAAGGCATCCTGACGCCCCAGATCCTGCATTGCATATCCGCTTCTGTATCTTACGAAGCACATAGCATCCTCACCATCGAGGAGCTGTACGCCCTTTTTAAGATCAATATAAAGGTCTTGTGACGGATCCGAATATTTCATATCACAGGGAACATCGACCCAAACTCCGCCGACGGCATCGATTATATCCACAAAGCCGTCTATACGCAGAACGGCGGCATAGTCTATCCGTATACCGAAATTGTCGCCAATCATATAGGAGAGCTTCTGAAGAGCTGCCATTTCAGGGTCGGCGAAATTCGCCCGCTTGGCACGGTTATAGTAAGCCGCGTAAGCGGAATTGATCTTCACGGAATTAATATTATCGACGGTGATATAGGTGTCGCGCGGAATCTGAACGACGGAGATCTTTCCGACCTTCACGTCGTAGGAAACGACCATCATAACATCCGTGCTTCGGGATATACTGTCACATCCAACAACAAGAAAATTATATCTTCCCGTTTTTTCGGTCTTTTCCGGAACCTCCGGCGTGAGCGCTCCGTCAACTCCGCTGATCTGCTCTTTCAGTTCAGGCGTATAAAAAATCAAAAACACAGCCGCAGCGGCTACAGACAGAGCCGCTGCGATCACGAAGATCCTTCGGATGCAGTCGAGCACGGCGAAGGCCTTGGTATTTTCACAAATGCTCTCTGCCCCACTTCTTTTTTCCGTCATCAACAGTACACGCGCTCTTTCGCGCGTTGCCTTTCTTATTTTTTAATAAGTGTCAACGGCGAAGCTGTCCGCCGCGCATAAGATAAAGCGCGGCACGTTCTGTGTCGGGATCAAGCTGTCTCTGTGTAGATCTTATGTGAGAAAGCGTGTCTTTAAGCGACATTGCCACCGCAGAGGTGAGCACTTCTATCGCCTCCCCGCGGCTTTTTGACGCTTCAAGATCTGCGTGCAGATACTCTCTGCATCGGCGGCAGCTTTCGTGCTTTCGAGTTTCTTCCGTGTAGTCTGCAAGGAAGATGACCGCTTCAAAAAGCGTCATTTCTTCCCTTCCCGTTGTATGATATCGGGCAGCAGAAAGAATATCTTCGTCAGCGTAGTCGGGAAAGGCTTCCTTAATGACCGCAGGAGCCGCCAGCGCGTGAAGCACCGCCTCCGGTAATGTCTTCGGATCTTCCCTTATTATATCAAAGTCAACAATATAATTCAACTGCTTTTCGTAAGGAATTTCCTTCGCAACGTCGTGAAGAAGCGCCGCTGCGCGAAGGCTCCCTTCCCTTTCGGGCAACACGTATTTTGCGATATATGCTGCTTCCTTTTCCACCATAAGAGTGTGTCGATATCTTTTTTCAGATAAGTACGGTCTCACCGCTTCGGCAAGGGCAAGAAGCTCAGCGGATTTGGGTTCATTTATTCTCATAAAGACCCGCCTTAGTAATATATTCATAAACCTCGTCAGTTATATATCCGCGAGCATCATCTCCGCAGGCGATCATATCTCTGATCTCCGAGGAAGATATGGGAAAGGGCTCGACTTTAAGTTCATAAGAACGAGCACCGTATTTTCGAGCATAAACCTCTGCCTTTTCGTGAAGAACCGGTACTTCGTTTTCACCTCTCGGCGCGTAAACGACATCCGCTATACGGAATATTTCTTCAGCGCTGTGCCAGCTTTCAAGAGTCAAAAACATATCGGTGCCGCAAAGGAGCATTATACGTTCATCAACAAGCTTATCCATGTCGATGCCCTTTTCAGCGTATATCGCGTGGAGAGTGTCAACGGTGTAGCTCGCGCCATTTCGCTCAAGTTCGATGCGTGAAACGTGCGCCGCATTAACGTCACCAAAAGCGAGGCGCGCCATCTCAAACCTCTTTTCGGGGTCGTCGTCTGAGCTGATACGCTTGTGAGGCGGCACTGACGCAGGCATTATATAAAGCTCATCAAGTGAAAACTGACGCACGAAAGCTTCTGCGATGCGCTTGTGACCGATATGCGGCGGCGAGAAGGTGCCGCCGTAAAGTCCAGTTTTATACGGCATTGGTTAAAGAGAGATCTTTTTGTTCTTCTTGCTGGGGCGGTAAAGCACGAATCTGGAACCAACGACGGAAACGGGCGCGGAATTGGTGCGCTCCGCGATGATATCCGATGCTTCGCGGCTGGTATAGGGGCAGTTATCGAGAACGCGAAGCTTAATGAGCTCACGCGCTTCGAGAGCATTGCTTACCTGACGTACCGTTTCATCGGAAATGCCGTCTTTTCCGATCTGGAATATAGTATCGTAATCGTTTGCCATTGAGCGGAGAGTCGCTCTCTGTTTACTGGTTATTTCAAATTTCATTTTCAAGTGTCCTTATGATTGGTTTGATTTTTTCGGCAAATTCGCGGAGCGCCGCTCCTCTGTGACTGATGGCGTCCTTTTCCTCTGCGGTGAGTTCCGCCATCGTGCGTCCGTACTCAGGGCAGAAGAAAAGCGGGTCATATCCGAAGCCGCCGTTACCGCGGCGCTCGTGTATAATGGTGCCATAACATCTTCCGAAAGTAACGATAGGCTCGATACCGCTTTCTTCAGGGAATACGCAGGCAATGGCACAGGCGTAATGAGCACCGCGCTCTTCGTCCGGCACGTTTTCAAGTTCATATAGAAGCTTGTCGTTATTTGCTTCATCGCCCATACCGGACCAACGTGCGGAATAAACACCGGGAGCGCCGCCGAGAGCGTCTATGCAAATTCCGGAATCATCAGCGATACCGATGTATCCGAGGGATGCGGGGACTCTCGCCTTAATAAGGGCGTTTTTTACAAAGGTGTCACCATCCTCAACGATCTCGTCGGTATATCCTATGTCCGAAAGAGTCACAAGCTCAGCAGTTTCGGAAATTTCCTTAATAATACGGCGAAGCTCCGCTATTTTCTTTTTATTGTTGCTTGCGAGAACAAAGGTCATAGCCGTCCTCCGTTTATTCAAAGAGGGCGCGAACGAAATCATCGCAATCGAAGGGCTCCATATCATCGATGCCTTCGCCGACACCGATATATTTCACGGGAATGTCAAGCTCGTTCTTAATGGAGATAACGACGCCGCCCTTTGCCGTGCCGTCAAGTTTCGTCAGCACAAGGCCGGTGATCTCTGCGGCATTCTTGAATTCCTTAGCCTGCATAACGGCGTTCTGCCCCGTCGTTGCATCGAGGACGAGAAGAGTCTCGCGGGAGCTGTCAGGCAGCTCACGGGAAAGTACGCGATTTATCTTCGCAAGCTCGTCCATCAGGTTCTTTTTATTATGGAGACGTCCCGCCGTGTCAACGATGAGAACATCTGCGCCGCGTTTTTTCGCTGCAGCTGCAGCATCGAATACGACGGCTGCAGGGTCTCCTCCTTCGCTCTGTCGGATGATGGTAGCACCGGAACGGTCACACCAAACGGCAAGCTGATCTATAGCAGCAGCACGGAAGGTGTCCGCCGCCGCAACGACGACATTTTTGCCCTCTCGTATGAGGCTTGCGGCGATCTTGCCGATGGAGGTCGTTTTGCCAACACCGTTTACACCGATAACGAGCACGACCGCCGGCTTATTATCAAGGTCGAGAGGAGCGCCCTCGCCTATCATACCCGAGATTATCTCACGGAGTGCCGCCTTGGCTTCGTTTGCTTCGGTAAGTCTTTCAGCCTTAATACGTGAACGTAGCTGATCAAGGATCTCCATCGTCGTATCAACGCCAACGTCGGCGGTGATGAGAGTCTCCTCGAGCTCGTCGAGCATATCCTCGTCTATTTTCACGAAGCTCTGCATGACCGAATCGATACGTCCCACAAGCGCGTTTTTGGTCTTCTGCATGCTTCCCTTCAGTTTTTCAAAAAATCCCATGATAATATACCTCCAGTTAATGTTGCTGACTCTTTGATCTGATCAATTTGCTCCGTCGGATGCGTATCTCGCCTTAGTTTCCATATCGTCGGTGTCGAGAGTAAGCACGCGGGAGATACCGTGCTTCGGCATCGTGATACCGTAAAGCGAATCGGCTGTTTCCATAGTTCCGCGTCTGTGTGTGACGATAACGAACTGCATATCGTTTGAATATCTCTTGATATAGTTCGCGAATCTGTCAACATTGACCTCATCGAGGGCCGATTCTATCTCGTCAAAGATGCAGAAGGGCGTGGGATTCACGTGTATCATCGCAAAGAGAAGCGCGATGGCAACGAAAGACTGCTCGCCGCCCGAAAGAAGCGAAAGATTCTTGATGACCTTTCCGGGAGGCGCCGCCTTTATCTCGATACCGCTTCCGAGCACGTCGGTGGGGTCGGAGAGATAAAGCTCTGCGTTACCGCCGCCGAAAAGCTCGCGGAACACCTCGCCGAAGCGGGTGTTGATGCGTGCGAAGGCATCGGCGAAGTTTCTCTCCATATCGCGGTTGAGATCGTTGATTATAGCGGTAAGATTATCCTTTGCCGCACGAAGATCCTCCATCTGACGGGAGAGATATTCGTATCTTTCGCTGACTTCTTTATATTCCTCGATAGCGTTTACGTTAACGGAGCCAAGCGCGCGGAGCTTATTTCTGCATTCAACAAGAGTTTTGCTGATCTCTGCACGGTTTTCTTCGGTGACTTCTATAACGCCTGACTCCATTGCCGTTGAGAACGTAAGCTCGTATTCATCCCAAAGGTGGGAAACAAGCTTATCTATCTCGGCGGAAAGATTAGTTTTACGCTGTTCATTTTTATAATGAACTCGGACTATCTTTTCTTTTTCGTCTGTCTTTTCGCGGATCTTACGGCGAAGCTCTACCTGACGCTGCTCAAATTCAAGGCCACCCGACTCAAGCTTTGAGCGTTCTTCCTCAACGATAGTGAGGCTTCTGTCCGTTTCAGTGAAAAGCTTTCTGTTTTCTTCCTGCTTCACTTCAGATTCGGTAATTCCGTCGGAAAGCATCTTCATACGAAGCTCGTAGTCAGCCTTCTGATCGGTGAGATCGGTCAGTCTGCGGTCTTTTTCCTCGCCGATAAGCTTCGTATTCTCTATTTTGTCTTCTGCTCTTGCAATAGCAAGCATCGCTTCGGAAAGAATGGTCGCTTTTTCATTTTTATCGTCCTCTGCTCCGTGGCGGAGAACGTCAAGCTCTTCTCTTTCCGTCTTAACCTTTTCCGCGAGAGCTTCCGCTTCAGCCAGCTTTTCCGTCATCTCGGAAAGGTCAGTCTCGTATCTCGACTTCTGCTCACATCTGGTATCATAATCGGCACGGAGCTGAGAAATGAGTGTTTCGGTGGCTGAAAGTCTTGCTTTGTAGGTGTCTCTTGACGACATAGCAGCGCGCATCATCGCATCCATCATATCGCGGCGGTTTAACTCAGCAGCGCGAGAGGCTGCGGCTGATGCACGTTTTTCAGCAGTCTTTTCGATCTTCCCGTCAAGACTTCCGATCTCGCGTCCACGGAGGGATCTTTCAGCTTTGAGTGCCTTAATCTCTCCCGCTCTCGTGAGCATACCGCTGTCGCGCTTTGCGGAGCCTCCCGTAAAGGAGCCGCCCGCATTTATCTGCTGACCGTCAAGTGTGACTGCGCGGATCTTATAGCCCGACGCCTTTGCTGCCGCGGCGGCATTATCGAGATCGTCGAATACGCATATACGTGAAAGGAGATATTTCACCACCTCTGCATATTTCGGGTCGTATTCGACAAGTTCCGATGCAATACCAACGTAGCCGCGGCGGCCTGCCGCCTCTCTCACCTCTCTGCCCGCCTCCTGCGCTCTGATAGCGGTGAGCGGATAGAAGGTGCTGCGTCCTGCGCCTGCAGCCTTAAGGCAGGCGATAGCGGACTTTGCCGTTTCCTCGTCGGAAACGACGATATTCTGCAAACTTGCACCGAGAGCCGTTTCAATGGCGGTAACGTATTCGTTTTTAACGGAAATAATGTGAGAAACGGGGCCGTACACCATGCCCTTGATGCTTCCCTTGGCAGCGGCGTCCATAACGTATTTAACGCTCTTTGAATAGCCTTCGAAATTCTCCTCAAGACGCACGAGGGCGTCGATACGTCTGTCGAGAGATTCGGCGTCTGCCATAGCGGTACTGCGCTCGCCTCTGAGGCTTTCAAGCTCAGCTTCAAGTTTTTCGATAGCCGCGCTTGCTTCTGCTATAACAACATCAGCCTTTTCGATGCCTTCTTTATAGTCGTTTACGGTTGCGTCCTCTGCCTCTGCATTCATCTTGTGTTCTTCGGCAACGGTTTCGTACTTTGCAATCTCGTCGAAAACGGAATCGTTCTTTTCGTCGTCACTCTTGATGGAATCGCGTAACACGTTAAGGCGTACCCGATAGTCAAGGACGGTTTCCTCGTGGCTCTTCTGACGGGCAAACAGCTCGTCAAGCTGACGGTTATATTCCGCAAGCTTTTCCTCTGCCTCGTCCAGTGCCGCCTTCTTTTCATCAAGAGCGGTGGTGAGCGCCTGAAGCTCTGCCTCAAAAGCCGCGATCTTTTCGCCGTTTTCAGCCTTTTCGTCGCCTGCGGCGGCGATAAGGAGATCTGTTTTTTCTATATTTTCCTTACATTCCTCGATCTGAATGCGGCTTCTCGCTGTATCTGCCTCCATAACACGGTATTCGCTTTCAAGACGTGATCTTTCGTTTGAAAGCTCACGGATACGTGAGTACGCGCGCTCGGACGAAAGCTTGTTGTTCTGCGTGGCTTCGGAAAGACGCTCGCTTTGTGTTTCAAGTCCCTGAACCGTATCCTCGATCATTTCAAGCTCGTGTGTTGAGAGGATAAAATCGTTCTCCGCTGCCTTCAGCTCCTCGCGGACGCGGCGGCTGTCGTACACCGTCATAGCAATATCGGCGCCACGCTTACGCTCGTAAAGATCGAGATATTTTCTTGCCTTCTCCGCTTCCTTTTCGAGAGGGCCGACTCGTCCTTCGATTTCGGAAAGAATATCGTTTACACGAAGCATATTGTCTTCCGACGCGGCAAGCTGACGCTCCGCCTCGTGGCGCTTGTGTCTGTATTTGGAGATTCCCGCCGCTTCCTCAAAAACGGTACGTCTGTCCTCACTCTTGCGGGAAAGAATCTCCGAGATCTTACCCTGACCGACGATGGAATAGCCCTCTCTTCCGATACCGGTATTCATAAAAAGCTCGTGGATATCGCGGAGTCTGCAGGCACGGCGGTTGATAAAATATTCGCTTTCGCCTGCTTTATAGTAGCGACGTGTAACGGTGACCTCGTCGTAGGGCACGTTCAGTTTACTGCCGTTGTCGGTGTTTTCAAATGTAACGGATACCTCGGCGTATCCCATAGGATTACGTCCGTCGGCACCTGCGAAAACAACGTCCTCCATCTTGGTGCCGCGGATGTTCTTGCTTGATATCTCGCCAAGCACCCACCGCATAGCGTCGGTGATATTGGACTTACCGCTTCCGTTGGGACCGACGATAACGGTGGAGCCGTGGTGAAATTCTATTTTCGTTTTGTCGGGGAACGATTTGAACCCCTGCATTTCAAGTGATTTTAAGTACACTTTTTTCTCCTAAAATGTTGTCTTAACTATTATTCAGTCGGCAAAACGCGAACCGTGTAATCAGTAAGACTGTCGTCCTCCCGGAAACGGATATCACGTAAGCCGTATTTTTCTTTTAATTCAATAGCGTTTTTGCGCCTTTGCCCCACTGCCTTTGAAACGGCTCCTCGAGGCACGAAAACCATTATACTTCCCCTGTGCTTCGTCTCAGCTATTTTTTCTCCGATATTTTCAAAAAAAACTCTTGAAGCGGAAAGCTCGCCCATAGCTGCGTGATTTGGACCTGCAACACAGAGCGACGAATGGAGATTTTCCGATTCGCAAAGTCCCACGCGGAGCACCTTCACGCCGTGACTGTCGAATATGCGTAAAAGCTTCGCTGTTCTCTCTGCGGCTTCCGAAACTGAAAGCGGCATGTACAGCCCTGCCTCCGTCATTACATGAAGCGCCGTACCTGCGAAGACGATAGTGGGATACACTCTCGCCTCTTTACATCCCATACGGCATATCGCCTCTGCACACTTTATCTCGTCCTCCGCCGTTGCTTCGGGGAGTCCCACCATCATCTGTCCGCCAACCGTGAAGCCGCCTTCCGCGAGCAAGCGGCAAGCTCGCTCCGTGTCCTCGGGACTGTGCCCTCTCGACGAAGCACGAAGCACGTTTTCCGACATACTCTGCACTCCAAGCTCCACGGTATTCATGGAATACCGTGACAGTATCGACACTATCTCTTCGTCTATATAGTCGGGTCGCGTTGAGCAACGCAGGCGGGATACCCTTCCTTCTCCGACGTAGGACTCGGCAATATCTAGAAGATATACCATTAAAGCTCTGTCGATACCGGTGAACGAGCCGCCGAAAAACGCGATCTCGCAGTCGTCGCCTTTGCTGACGGTGGAAAGCGCCTCGTCGATGATATCGCGGACGGATTCCGGGCGAAATACCTCAGTGCCCGAGATGATCCTTTGATTGCAGAAAACGCAGTCGTGGGGGCATCCGAGATGAGGAATGAAAACGGGGATATTTACGTGTCTCATTTATCGTTTACGCCGAAAAGCTTAAGCGCTTCCTTTGCGGCAGACTGCTCTGCGGCACGCTTGGAGCGACCGGTACCTCTGCCGATAATGTTGCTGTTCAGCCGCGCCTCAACGTCAAACTGCTTTTCGTGATCGGGACCGGATTCGCCCACCACCACGTACTGAAGCACCTCGCCGTCCACCTGCTGAATAACCTGCTGCAGAAGGGTCTTATAGTCAAAATAATCGGTGCGGTCGCTTATTCTGTCAAGCTCCTTTATAACATAAGGGAGAATAAAACCGGCAACCTCCGCCTTTCCGTCACCGCCCGACGCTTCCGCGTCGATATAAACAGCCGCTATCAAAGCTTCTACGGCATCTGATATGATAGACTTACGGTGACGTCCGTTCGTTCTTTCCTCACCGCGGCCAAGAT
>CAYXHC010000062.1:0-10421 GCA_964464905.1 uncultured Lachnospiraceae bacterium | reverse complement strand
GAGGAGGGATCAGAGCAACCAGCGATGAAACGAACATGAGAAGTCCCACGAGACCGAAGACTTTTTTGTGGGGGATAATGTAGCGCAGGGTCCTGCCAAGCTGCTTTAGATCGATCTTACGTTCGATGACCTCGTCCTGAAAGTAGGTGTTTCTTTTTGCCATTTTGTTTTACCCCCTTTCCGCCGCAAGAGCATCGTAGTCAACGACGGAGGCGCGCTGCGCCATCTGTATGTTATAAACTTCAGCAAAGTCTCCGCCGAGAGCCATGAGCTCATCAAAGGTGCCGCGCTCGGTGATAACGCCCTCCTTCAGATATATGATCTCGTCGCAGTCAACGACGGAGGAGAGGCGGTGAGCAGTGATGATAACAGTTTTGTCTCTGTATTCCTCTCCGATGGTTTTGAGAAGTCTCTTTTCCGTGTTTACGTCGAGAGCGCTGGTGGAGTCGTCGAAGATGAGGACGGGTGCATTTTTGAGCAGAGCGCGCGCAATGGAGAGACGCTGTTTCTGGCCGCCTGAAATGCCAAGACCGCGCTCACCGACGATGGTTTTGTAGCCGTCGGATAGTTCAGTGATGAATTTGTGAGCCTCTGCGTCTCGTGCAGCCTTATAAACGAACTCGTCGTCGGTTTCGGGATCGCTGTAGGCGATGTTGGATTCAACGGTGTTTGAGAAAAGGAAAACGTCCTGGAAAACGTAGGAATAAAGGTCACGCAGGTTTTTGAGGCTGTAGTCCTTCACGTCTTCTCCGTCAACGGTGATGGAGCCGGAGGAGGCGTCGTGTATACGTACCAAAGATTTCAAAAGCACGCTCTTGCCGGCGCCCGTACTGCCCACGATGCCGAGCTTTTTGCCGTAAGGAATGTCAACGGTGATCGAGTCGAGCACCGTCTTGTCAGCTATGGTAACGGAAACGTTATCGAGCCTGATGTGGGGAGTTTTTGAGGTTAGGGTGCTTTCCGCTTTGTCAGGAATACGGGACTCGCATTCGACGAAGGCGCGCATCTTATTGCCTGCCACCATCTGCTGCTGCATCTGGAAAAGGGTATTGTTGATCTGGGTCACGTGATCCATGATCTTCATAACGTAGGAGGAACAGGTGGCAATGTAGCCTATGAGCATGTGTCCTTCGATAACGAGGACGGCGCCGATGGCGAGAGTGCCTATGTATGCGATCTGCTTGATGGCATTGAATACAACGTCAAATTTGGAAGAGAGCCACACCTGATTTATGTGGGTGTTTTTGACCTCGCTGTTTGATGCGTCGAATTTTCGCTTTTCAAGCTCCTCGTTGGTGAAGGAGCGGACGAGTCTGACCGCCTCGATGTTTTCCTGAACCGTCAGGCTCATCTTGCTGTCGCTTTCACGGATCTTGCGGAAGTTTTCACGGGCGCGGCGCCTGAATCTGGTCAGTGTGAAGATCAGAAAAGGCATAAGCACAAGCGGAATTATGATGAATCTGACGTTGATTGTGGAAAGCAGATATATGGTGTAGGCGAGAACGAACACGCTGTCGATGATGTTGGGGATCATTCGCTGGAAGATCTCCTTGAACATAACGGTGTCGCTGTTGATGATCTGCAAAAGCTCGCCGGAGTTATATTCGGAGACGGTCATGGAGTCAAGCTCCATAAGCTTTTTATAGGTGAGGACACGCAGATCGGTCTCAAGATTGAGGCCAAGGCGCTGGTTTGTCGTGTTTTTTACGTAAATGAGGATGATCCTCGTGAGGATGAAGCCAAGATAGATGGCGGCAACGTTCCAGAAAAATTCGTAAGTTCCAACGCCGCCGTATTCGCCTGTGAGAAGGAAGGAGAAAACACCTCCCTTGCCTTCTTCAAAGGGGATGCCCTTGATAACGTAGTTCAGAAGGATGCCCGACAGCATTGGGATCATCAGATCCGCGATGATGGCGAGAAAACTGATGAGCTGAGTACATATCGCAAAGGGGATGTTGCGCTTCCAATATTTGAATCCGAATAACAGTGTTTTCATTTGTGCCACCTGCCGTTCACACGCATTTATTTAGCGCTTAATTAATATATGTTAATAATATTACAGCGGATGGCGAAAGTCAATTACAGTCTGAAATGTTTACAAACTGCAGAAAAAATGTGAACATTGTGAACAAAACCGCAGAAAACGAAAAAGCCGCCGCACCTTTCGGGTGCAGCGGCTGTGATATTTTCAGTTGTTATCCCTCTATCGGCGCGTATACACGTACCCAGTCAACGTACATTGCCATCTCGTCGGGGGCGCCCTCGGCAGAGCCGCCCGCCGCGCCGACGGCGTGGTCGAGAAGGATAAAATGCGGCTCACGGAACATGGTCATCTCATCGGAGATGTCGGCGGCGGAAACGAGTTCGCCGTCAACGAAAAATTCCATGCGGTCGCGCGTCCATTCAAGGGCGTAAACGTGGTATTCGTCGTAGTCAAGCGGCTTGCTTCTCGCCCGCGCAATATCAATGCTGCGGTAGAGGTGAGGCGTTGGATTATATATGGCGCCGTGAGTGGAGGTGTCGCCCGTGCCGGGATAATGCTCGAATATATCGATCTCACCGCAGTAGGGCCAGTTCACGCCTTTACTCGTGTAGTCGAAGCCTGCACCAAGCGTCCAGAACGCAGGGAAGGAGCCTGCTGCGCGCGGCACCCTGATCTTCGCTTCCCATCTGCCGTATTTTGCCGCAAATGTGCCCATCGTGCGTATGCTCCCCGATGTCCATTCAAAATCAGTCATAACGCCGCGCTTCATTGCCTTTGCAGGCTCGCGGACCGCTTTCAGCACTAAGCTGCCGTTTTCAAGGTAAACGTTTTTCGGAGAATCGGTGTAGACCTGAAGCTCATCGTTGCGTATGTAGCCAAGCTCGTGGCTCCATACTGTCCTGTCAAGGGCATCGCCGTTGAAATCATCCTCGAAAACGAGGATTCTGCCGTCGGAATGGGGGTCGGCAGGTCGAGGGGTTATTTCTTTCGGAAATTCATTATTTTGCATATAATATCTCCGTTTTGCCGCCTTGCGGCAGCACAAATGTTATTTTGAGGGTGACCGAGGACACGCGCCCGATCGGGGCGTTACGTATACAATATAACAAAGGGCCCCATATACCGTCAAGAGCGGCGCCTGCTTTTTTTGAAACTCCACGGATTTTGGGGCGGCTGAAGCGGGCATTTTATCTTTATCTTATGTCAATTTACCCTTGACAAAATACCATACATATGGTATAAAATAAATGTGATTTTTAAGTCGGTACCGTGATGCCGGCAAGATTCAAAAAGGATAAATACGGGCGCGCTTATACCGTGCCGTCTTTCGACATGCTTTTTAGTCTTGCCCGACGGCAAGACTTTTATTTTTATATCCGAGGAGAAGGACCATGAAGAAGATAAGCTTTGAGCTTCCTGCAATCAAAAACCCCGACCTTAAAGACACGGTCCTTTCGTTCCTTTCCCGAGGGGGAAATGTTCCTTTCGTTAGTAATACCTTTATCGTTATGCCCGGCTTTTGCGATGTACACGTACATTTTCGCGAACCGGGCTATATCTATAAAGAGACGGTAAGATCCGGCTCCATGGCTGCGGCAAGAGGCGGCTACACCACCGTTTGCACCATGCCGAATCTTTCCCCCGTGCCCGATTCTGTCCCCCATCTGCAGCTTCAGCTTGACGCCATCAGAGACACAGCTGCGGTTGAGGTGATCCCATACGGCTCCATCACCGTAAACGAGGACGGAGAAGAGCTTGCGGACCTTGAGGGGATGGCGCCCTACGTTTGCGGCTTTTCCGACGACGGCCGTGGAGTTACCGATAAGAAGCTGATGAAGACCGCTATGGAAAAGGCGGCGTCTCTCGGGAAAATGATAGTGGCTCACTGCGAGGATAAATCCCTTCTCCACGGCGGCTATATACATAAAGGCAAGTACGCGGAAGCGCACGGTCACAAGGGTATATCCAGCGAAAGCGAATATATCGAGATAGAGCGCGATATTCCGCTTATCAAGGAAACGGGCGTTGCATATCACGTGTGCCACGTTTCCGCAAAGGAAAGCGTTGAGATCATACGCCGCGCAAAGGCTGAGGGCGTTAATATAACGGCGGAAACGGGACCTCACTACCTTGTTATGTGCGACGAAGATCTCCGTGAGGAAGGAAGATACAAAATGAATCCGCCCCTTCGCGGACGGGAGGATATGGAGGCGCTTATTGAGGGCATCCTTGACGGCACCATCGATATGATAGCAACGGACCACGCGCCGCATTCCGCCGAGGAAAAGTCCCGCGGACTTGAAAAGAGCCTTTTCGGCATCGTCGGTCTTGAGACCGCGTTCCCCATCCTCTATACGGAGCTTGTGAAAAAGGGCGTGCTCACGATAGAAAAGCTTTCGGAGCTTATGTCGTCGGCGCCCCGCGCCCGCTTCGGCTTTGAGAGCGACCCCGGATTCACCGTATTTGAGATAAAAACTCCGTACCTGATCGATGAAAACGAGTTTGTTTCTATGGGTAAGAGCACTCCTTTCTCAGGCGTCGAGGTATACGGAAGATGCGTACTCACCGTCAAGGACGGCGAGGTGCTTTATTCCGACCTTGACTAAACGATCACAGTCAATAATGAATTTCTATAGATAAAGAGGGCATAAAAGTGGCAAAAAGAACAGATTTGAAAAAGATAATGATAATCGGCTCGGGTCCTATCGTCATCGGTCAGGCGGCAGAATTCGACTACGCAGGCACCCAGGCTTGTCTTGCTCTTAAAGAGGAAGGCTACGAGGTGGTGCTCTGCAATTCCAACCCCGCAACGATTATGACGGATACGTCTATGGCGGATAAGGTCTATATGGAGCCGTTGACTCTTGAATACGTGGCGAAGATCCTTCGCTACGAGCGCCCCAACGCCATCATCCCCGGCATAGGCGGACAGACGGGACTGAACCTTGCAATGCAGCTTGAGCGCAAGGGCGTGCTCAGAGAGTGTCAGACGGAGCTGATCGGTACGAGCAGCGAGTCCATCGAGCTTGCTGAGGACAGAGAGCTTTTCAAGGAGCTTTGCCAGTCTATCGGTGAACCCACTATCCCCTCGGAGATCACCTATTCCATCGAGGAAGCCAAGGCAGCGGCAGAAAAGATCGGCTATCCCGTCGTTCTCCGTCCTGCATTTACCCTCGGCGGCACGGGCGGCGGCTTTGCAAACAACGAAACCGAGCTTTACGATATCGGTCTCAACGCTTTCGCTCTTTCTCCCACACATCAGGTGCTTATCGAAAAGAGCGTCCGCGGCTATAAGGAGATCGAATTTGAAATGATGCGCGACGGTGAAGACAACGTTATCACCATCTGCGGAATGGAAAACATCGACCCTGTGGGCGTTCACACCGGTGACTCCGCAGTTGTTGCTCCCATCCTCACCCTTAACGAGCACGACCATAAGATGCTCAACGACAGCGCCATCAAGCTTATCCGCGCGCTGAAGATCGAAGGCGGCTGTAACGTTCAGTTTGCCCTCAACCCCTACACCAGCGAATACTTCCTCATCGAGGTAAATCCACGCGTTTCCCGTTCCTCTGCCCTCGCTTCAAAGGCAAGCGGATACCCCATCGCAAAGGTAACGGCGAAGATCGCCGTCGGCATGACTCTCGATGAAATCACCATAGCAAACACAACGGCGGCGACAGCGCCCCGTCTTGACTATATTGTGTCGAAGCTCCCTCGTTTCCCCTTCGACAAATTCACCGCGGCTCAGAATACCCTCGGCACGCAGATGAAGGCAACGGGCGAGATCATGGGCATCGGTTCGAATCTTGAGGAGTGCCTGCTCAAGTCCGTGCGCTCCCTTGAGATCGGCGCTGACCATTTCCACCTCGCAAAGTTCGACAAGATGGAAAAGACCGAGATCCTCAAATACATCAAGGAATTCAAGGACGATAACCTTTTCGCCGTGGCACAGCTTCTCCGCCTCGGCACGACCGTAGATGAGCTTCACGAGATTACGAAGATCACCCCCTACTTCCTCCGCGCTATGGAGAATATCGTGAACGAGGAAAAGGTCATCAAGGAGAATCCCGGTGACGTGAATGTTCTCCGTCACGCAAAGGAAATGGGCTTTGCAGACCCCGTTATCGCAAGATTCTGGGGAGTTGACGAGCTTTCCGTCTTCAACGCACGCCGCGAAAACGGCATTATGCCCGTTTACAGAATGGCAGACACGCTCCATACCGGCGCGTATATCCCCTATTTCTATTCCTCCTATACCGGCAAAAACGATTCTATCGTAACCGACAGAAAGAAGATAATCGTTCTCGGCGCAGGTCCCATCAGGATCGGTCAGGGCGTTGAATTCGACTATTCCACCGTTCACGCTGTGGGCACCATCAAGCGCTCCGGCTACGAAGCCATCATCATAAACAATAACCCCGAAACCGTCTCCACAGACTATACCACGTCCGATAAGCTCTATTTTGAGCCTCTCACCCCGGAAGACGTTATGAACATAATCGTCACCGAAAAACCCGAGGGTGTTATCGCTTCCCTTGGCGGACAGACCGCCATCAACCTGGCAGCTCCCCTTTCCTCGCGCGGTGTGAAGATCATCGGTACGGATACGGAGGCGATCGACAGGGCAGAAAACAGAGACGCATTCGAAAAGCTCCTTTCCGAGCTTGAGATACCCCAGCCTAAGGGCAAGGCTGTCACCGATATTGAGGAAGGCGTAAGAGCAGCGGCTGAGATCGGATATCCCGTTTTAGTTCGACCCTCCTTCGTTCTCGGAGGCAGAGCGATGCAGATCGTCGGTGGTGAGGAACAGCTTCGCCACTATCTTAAGACTGCGGTTGAGATCGACGCTGAAAAGCCCGTTCTCGTTGACAAATACATAATCGGTAAGGAAGTTGAGATCGACGCCGTTTGCGACGGACGTGACGTTTTCGTTGCGGGCATTATGGAGCTCGTTGAAAGAACCGGTATCCATTCCGGCGACTCCATCAGCGTTTATCCCTCCTTCTCCATCTCTCCCAAGGTGAAGGGAACCATCCTCACCTACGCGAAAAAGCTCGGTCTCGGTATCGGTATCGTGGGACTTTACAATATCCAGTTCATCGTTGACGAAAAGGACGACGTATACGTTATCGAGGTCAACCCCCGTTCGTCGAGAACAGTCCCCTTCCTTTCAAAGTCCACAGGCTACAGCCTCGCGGATATCGCCACCGAGGTCATCCTCGGAAAGAGCCTGAAGGAGCAGGGCATCTTCGATCTTTATCCTCAGGAAAAGGACCGCTGGTACGTTAAGGCGCCCGTGTTCTCCTTCAGCAAGATCAGAGGTCTCGATGCATATCTCTCCCCTGAAATGAAGTCCACCGGTGAAGCGATCGGCTATGACGATAAGCTGAACCGCGCTCTCTATAAGGCACTTCAGGCGTCGGGGATGAAGCTTCAGAATTACGGTACCGTTTTCGTTACCGTTTCCGATAAGGATAAGGCAGAGGCGCTTCCTCTCATCCGTCGATTCTATAACCTCGGCTTCAACATTGAGGCAACGGAAGGCACGGCAAATTATCTCAAGGCAAACGGTATTCGCACGAGAGTCCTCTCCAAGATCACGGACGGAAGCAGCGACATTGCAGACGCACTCCGTCAAGGACACATCGCATACGTTATAAACACGAGCGACATCAGCTCTGCGACAGGACATAAAGACGGCCACGAGATCCGCCGCATCGCAACGGAAAACAATATCACTATGTTCACAGCTCTCGACACCGTGCGCGTGCTTCTCGACGTTTTGGAGGAGACCACCATCTGCGTTTCCACCATCGACTCCTGACGGGAAAAACGTAATATAACAGTACGGAGAAAACGGCAAAGACATGAAAGAAAACATTTTTACGGTTAAAAGTAACGTTTTACTTGCTCCGGGCGTATATAAAATGGTGCTTTCGGGCGACACCTCCGCCATCACCGTGCCCGGTCAGTTTATAAATATCAAGCTCGGCGGACTTTACCTCCGTCGTCCTATCTCCGTCAACGATTGTGTTGACGGAGAGGTAACGGTGGTGTACCGTGTCGTCGGTAAGGGTACAGAGGCTATGGCAGAGATGGGAGAAGGCAAGGAGCTTTCCGTGCTCACCGGCCTCGGCAACGGCTTCAACGTGGAAAAGAGCGGTGACCGCCCCATTCTCGTTGGCGGCGGCGTTGGCATTCCTCCCCTTTATCTGCTTGCGAAAAAGCTCATCGCCCGCGGCGTTAAGCCCGCCGTCGTTCTCGGCTTCAACACAAAGTCCGAGATCTTCTTGGAGGATGATTTCCGTGCTCTTGGCATCGACGTTTACGTTGCAACGGCAGACGGATCCTACGGTACGAAGGGCTTCGTTACCGACGTGATGAAGGATCTCGAATACACGTATTTTTATTCCTGCGGACCGATGCCCATGTACCGCGCAATGGAGAAGGTGGCATCCTCCGACGGCGAATACAGCCTTGAAGAGCGCATGGGCTGCGGCTTCGGCGCTTGCATGGGTTGCTCCTGCAAGACAATCCTCGGAAACAAGCGCGTTTGCGCAGACGGTCCCGTATTCGGACGGAAGGAGATAATATGGCAGACACAAGAGTAACGCTCTCCGGCTGGGAGCTTGATAATCCCGTTATTCCCGCGTCGGGCACATTTGGATTCGGCAAGGAATTTGCCAAGATATACGATATAAACTGCCTTGGCACCTTCTCCTTCAAGGGTACTACTCTCGATCCCCGTCCCGGTAATCCTCTGCCCCGTATCGCAGAGTGTAGCTCCGGTATGCTCAATTCCGTCGGACTTGAAAATCCCGGCGTCGATAAGGTCATCTCCCACGAGCTTCCCGAGCTTAAAAAGTTTTTTAGTAAAAAAGTCATCGCAAACGTCAGCGGATTCTCTATCCACGAGTATTCCGAGGTCTGCCGCAGACTTGACGCAGAAGATGTCGTGGGACTTTTTGAGGTCAACATAAGCTGTCCCAACGTACGTCACGGCGGTATGAGCTTCGGCACGTCTCCCGAGGCGGCGGCAGCTGTTACGGAAGCGGTGAAGAAGGTGACGACGAAGCCCGTTTACATCAAGCTCACGCCCAACGTCACAGACGTTGTGGCGATCGCAAAGGCTTGCGAGGCTGCAGGAGCCGACGGTCTTTCTCTCATCAACACGATGCTCGGTATGCGCATCGACCTGAAAACAAAAAAGCCTATCCTCGCAAACTGCTACGGCGGCGTGTCGGGTCCCACAGTGTTCCCCGTTGCGCTTCGTATGGTGCATCAGGTATATTCCGCAGTTAATATTCCCATAATCGGTATGGGCGGCGTTTCTTCCGCCGAGGACGTTATTGAAATGATGCTTGCGGGCGCCACCGCCGTTGAGGTGGGCGCTGCAAATCTTGTGGATCCCTTCGCTTCCAAAAAGATCGTTGAGGATCTGCCCCGTGTAATGGAAAAATATAAAATCGAAAATCTTAAAGACATAATAGGAGGAGCACACAATGGGTAAGGATGTAATTGTTGCTTGTGATTTTGCAAGCGCTGAAGAGGTAATGAATTTCCTCAATCTTTTCGGAGAGGAAAAGCCTTTTATTAAGATAGGCATGGAGCTTTTCTATGCAGAGGGACCCGAAATGGTACGCGAGCTCAAGCGCCGCGGTCATAAGATTTTCCTCGATCTTAAGCTTCACGATATTCCCAACACCGTTAAAAAGGCAATGAGAGTGCTTTCCCGCCTTGACGTTGATATGTGCAACGTTCACGCGGCAGGTACTATGGCTATGATGCAGGGTGCTATCGAGGGTCTCACCCGCGAGGACGGCACACGCCCCCTCCTTATCGCAGTAACTCAGCTCACCTCTACCGATCAGGAGGCTATGGAGCGCGATCTTCTCATCCGCGAGCCTATCGATCAGGTCGTTATGCACTACGCTGAGACCGCGAAAAATTCCGGTCTCGACGGCATCGTTTGCTCTCCCCTTGAAGCGGGCAAAGTACACGGACGCTGCGGCGAGGACTTCATCACCGTCACTCCCGGTGTTCGTTTTGCAGACGGTGACATTGGCGACCAGAAGAGAGTAATGACTCCCGCTGCCGCAAAGGAAGTCGGCTCCGACTATATCGTTGTTGGCAGACCTATCACCGCTGCCGCTGACCCTGTTGCGGCATACCGCCGCTGCGTTGCCGAATTCGTAGGCTGAAGAAAATAGGAGGACGAAAAAATGGAAGGCTACAAAAGAGAGTTTATACAGTTTTTAGAGGGCGCAGGCGTTCTTAAATTCGGTGACTTCACCGCTAAATCCGGACGCAAGATCCCCTATTTCATCAACGCAGGCATGATCAAGACCGGCGACCAGATCGCAAAGGTCGGCGAATTCTATGCAAAGGCATATTTCGATAAGCTTGGCAAGAAACCCACCGTTCTCTACGGCCC
>CAYXHC010000061.1:1063-10511 GCA_964464905.1 uncultured Lachnospiraceae bacterium | reverse complement strand
GTCACCGCCCGAAACGACGACGTCACCGCCCGAAACGACGACGTCACCGCCCGAAACGACGACGTCACCGCCCGAAGAGACGACGGCGCCTCCCGAAGAGACGACGGCGCCTCCCGAAGAAACGACGGCGCCTCCCGAAGAAACGACGGCGCCTGCCGAAGAAACGACGGCGCCTCCCGAGGAAACGACGGCGCCTCCCGAGGAAACGACGGCGCCTCCTGAGGAAACGACGGCGCCTCCTGAGGAAACGACGGCGCCTCCTGAGGAAACGACGGCAGACACTTCGGGTACATAAAAGAACGAATGCTACAGCACGGCAGAGCCTGCGGAAGATTTGCTCGGATATATGCTGATTGCATAAAAAACAGATGATGTGTCGGCTGCGTTTGTTAATAAGTGCTTGACACATAGGTGTTTTTGTATTATAATTATCACAAATAAACTAAATAAAATCCGTGGAGGTTTTTATGAAAAAGACAACATTAAAACTTATCGCGCTCGTAATGCTTGCAGTTATGCTCACGTCTATGTTCTGTGCATGCGGAAAGAGCAAGATGAACATTACCATCGGCGCTAAGCTCGGCGACGACTACATCACCTATCAGTATAACGCTAATGCAGATAATGAAGATTTCATTATCCCTCAGGACGATCGTATTTGCCTTAACGATGTTACTATTGAGGTTCAGTACGAAGAAGGCGGTCAGGTAAGTGTACTTGACGTATTTAAGAATGCGGCAATTGAATATGATCTTGACTATACTCTCGACTCCAGCGGAGATTCCATTTCCTCTATAAACAAGTACGGCGGTTTCTCCGGTACTGATGAGGAGGGTAAAGTTGTAGTATTCTTCTGGACTTACACCATCAACGGTGTTGAGCCTACCTCCGGTCGTGCAGGCACGAACTATGTTAATGACGGCGACAAGATCGAGTTCATCCTCACAAGCGCAAGCGAAGACGACTTCGACGAAGACGCTTATTAATATCATAAAACGATATAGGAGCGGGAAGCAAAAGCTTCCCGCTTTCTTCGTTATATTGCTTTTTCCTTTCGCATATAATCTATCGGAATGTTAATATGCGAGGGTGAAATATGAGAAAACTAAAGCTTTTAATAGTGTCGTTGGCAGTTTTGGTGCTTATGTCGGCATTTTCCGTACCCATATTTGCCGATGGCGGGATCGAGGCAATATCAGAAACGAACGGAGATAACGTATCGCCGGTGACAGCAACGCCGTCTCTTTCCGTTGAAGCGAAAAGCTGCATTCTTATGGAAGCGTCCACGGGCGAGATACTCTACCAGTCAAATGCCGATGAAGCACTTCCACCGGCTTCTGTCACGAAGATCATGTCGATACTTCTCATAATGGAAGCGGTGAAGGAAGGGAAACTTAGAATGACTGATACCGTTTCCGTAAGCGAGAACGCAGCTTCTATGGGCGGATCGCAGGTATATCTTGAGCAGGGCGAGGAGATGACCGTGGAGGATATGCTGAAATGTGTCATCATAGCCTCGGCAAATGACGCAACAGTGGCGCTTGCAGAGCATATTGCAGGCAGCGAAGAAGCGTTCGTAGCACAGATGAATGAACGTGCGGTGGAGCTGGGTATGAAAAATACTCATTTCGTTAACACAAACGGACTTGACGACGCACCTGATGCCGCGTTACATCTTACCAGCGCACGGGATATAGCCATTATGTCTCGGGAACTGATCAATAACCATCCGGAGATATTCAATTATACAACTATATGGATGGATTCAATTCGCGGCGGTGCCTTTGGATTAACGAATACGAACAGACTCATTAGATTTTACAGAGGTGCTACCGGTCTGAAAACTGGATCCACTTCAAAAGCAGGATTTTGCATATCAGCAACGGCAGCACGCGACGGAATGCCGCTTATTGCGGTAATAATGGGATCTCCCACGAGAGACTCGCGCAATGAGAGCGCAAAAGCACTACTTGATTACGGCTTTGCAAATTATGCCGTTTACACCGGCGAAGGCGGCGATGCCGGCAACGTACCTGTAGCAGGCGGTGTGAACGATTCGGTGGCAGCGGAATACGGTTCGTTTTCTGCTGTAATGAAAAAGGGGATGGAAAAAAACGTCGTTATGACGGTGACACTCTACGAAAACGTTGAAGCGCCGGTCAGATCCGGAGACACGGTGGGCGCCGTTACGTATACCCTTGACGGCGAGATCATTGGCGAGATACCCGTGGTCGCAAAAGAAGATGTTTCGAAAATCGGGTATTTCGGAGTTTTGTATAAAATTCTTTGTGGTCTGCTCTCTAAATAAATAGAGACTTAATATTGAAAAAATCAGTAAAGTATTGTATACTTATTAAGATGTCGAAAGATGTTTATCAATACGCAACCTTGCGTCTGAAATAAAAGTAAGCCCCATAGCGGCATAAACGAAAGGTATAAAAAATGAGCATCAATCTTAACAAAAAATTCGCAAGCCAGTTTATCTCTGCACGCGAGATCGATTATATGAAGGGAACTGCCGAATCTGCACTTGCAACCGTTCTTGCGAAAAACGGTCCCGGTAATGATTTTCTTGGCTGGGTCGATCTTCCCGTTGATTATGACAAGGATGAGTTTGCATGCATCAAGGCAGCGGCTGCACGCATCAAGGAGATGTGCGACGTATTCGTTGTTATCGGTATAGGCGGCTCCTATCTTGGTTCCCGCGCCGTTATCGAATACGTTAAGTCCAACAACTATAACGCGCTTCCCAAGGATACTCCCGATATCTATTTTGCAGGCAAGGATATCAGTTCTTCCTCTCTTTCTGAGCTTCTCCGCATTTGTGAAGGCCGCGATGTTTGCGTAAACGTCGTTTCCAAGTCCGGTACCACCACAGAGCCCGCTATCGCATTCCGTATCTTCCGCGATATGATGAACAAGAAGTACGGCGAGGAAGAAGCAAAGAAGAGAATCTTTGCAACCACCGACCGCGCACGCGGAACTCTCAAGAGCTTTGCAGATAAGACCGGCTACGAGACCTTCGTCGTGCCGGACGACATCGGTGGACGTTTCTCCGTTCTCACTGCCGTCGGACTTCTCCCGATCGCAGTAGCAGGTATCGATATCGATGCTCTTATGGCAGGCGCAGCCGCTGCAAGAGCTGAATATACCACTAAACCCTTCGAAGAAAACGCATGTCTTCAGTATGCAGCTATCCGTAATATTCTCAATCGCCGAGGCAAGGAGACCGAGATCCTCGTAAGCTACGAGCCTGCAACGGCAATGCTTTCCGAATGGTGGAAGCAGCTCTACGGCGAAAGCGAAGGCAAGGACGGAAAGGGAATCTACCCTGCATCCGTTATCTTCTCCACAGACCTCCATTCTCTCGGTCAGTTCGTTCAGGACGGAAACCGCAACCTCTTTGAGACCGTCCTCGATATAAAGAAGCCCAACGACAGCTATGCCGTACCCTTCGATCCCGAAAACACCGACGGACTCAACTTCATCGCTGAGCGCGAGATCGACGAGATCAACCACACCGCAATGCTCGGTACACTTCTTGCTCACGTTGACGGCGGCGTTCCCAATCTCGTTATCGAAACTCCCGACAGAAGCGAAGAAAGCCTTGGCGAGCTTATCTACTTCTTCGAGCTTGCATGCGCCGTTTCCGGATACATTCTCGGCGTGAACCCCTTCGATCAGCCCGGCGTTGAAAGCTACAAGAAGAATATGTTTGCTCTTCTCGGAAAGCCCGGATACGAAGAAATGAAGGCGGAGCTCCTCGCTCGTATCGAGGCACTTTGATAGCAAAGAGCAAAAATCCCCACGATAATTCCGAATTATAGTTGAAAAATAACACCGACTTGTGTTATAATATATACACGAGTATTATAAATGTGTGATCGCTTAACGTGTGATCACTGTTACCGCGGAGGAATTCTATGTTAAAACTTATTATAGGACTTAAAGGCACAGGAAAGACCAAGCAGCTTATAGAAATGGTCAACACCGCCACAAGCACGTCTAACGGCTCTGTAGTGTGCATCGAAAAGGCCGATAAGCTTCGTTTCGATATAAAATATCAGTGCAGACTCATCGCAACCGACGATTATTCCGTCGACAGCGCACGTTCGCTTTTCGGATTCGTTGCAGGCATCATTGCAAGCAACCACGACGTTACCGATCTTTTCATAGATTCTGCTCTCAAGATCTGCAAGGAAGATAAGGAATCCTTCGATCTCTTCCTGGATGCGATCGCTGAGTTTTCCGAAGCACACGGCTTCAATGTTATCATCACCGCTACCATTGATGCTGCAGACGCAACGGAAACCATGAAAAAGTACATATAAAGTCCACAGGAAAAGCGCCTCGGTCTATCGGGGCGCTTTTTTGTGTCTCATTTGCGAAAGGGTGCATATTATGAAAATGAAAGCGCAGAAGCGCGCTTTATTTCATAAGGAGGAATGCTTCTCCATGCCTGAGAACAGAAATAATAACGCAAATCAGTCCTGCGGACGCGAGACGGTATGCATCGATACCTACAGAGTGCTTGACTCCTGCCGCGACAAGGATTGCTTTGAGGACGTAAGAGTGTACCTGACAGATTTCGGTCAGGAGCTTATTTCGCGCACACAGAACGTCCGTGCCAAAACAGCAGAAATAGTGTGGGCGACCCTCGACGTTTGTTCCGTGCCGTTTAACCGCGGCTTTTATCAGATAAATATCCGCATCTACGTTAAAGTGACGGTTGAAGTGTGCTGCAACGGTATGCCTCACGAGCTTTGCGGCATTGCAGTCGTTGAAAAGCGCGTCATTCTCTTCGCATCGGAAGGGAACGTCAGCATTTTCAAAAGCGATCCCTTTGAGGATAATCCCTGCCGCCGCCCGAATCTTTCGGGCAACCGCGTAAATTCCAATATGCCCGTTGCCGTTCTTGAAACGGTAGATCCGATCATACTTTCCTCCAAGATCGTGGAGCCCTGCACGTCCTGCTGCTGTTGCTGCTCCGTAAACGATATTCCCGGTGAGGTGGTTGGGGATCTGAACGGAAACCTCACCGATTCCGACGGTGACCGATTCCTTGTGGTGTCTTTGGGATTTTTCTCCGTCGTTCGTATCGAGCGCCCGGCACAGTATCTCATCAACGCAACGGAATACACCGTTCCCGATAAGGAATGTGTCTCCCCCGAGGAGGACGATCCCTGCGCCCTTTTCCGCACTATGTCGTTCCCCGTGAACGAGTTTTATCCGCCCTCCTTCGTTCCCGGAGGAAACGATATCTCAGATGGCGGCGGTCGCCGCTGTGGCTGCTGAAAACGCCGGAATTTAACGAAAAAGGAATATGATCAAAAACTCCGCTGATAAGCGGAGTTTTTGCTTGTAAAAACAAAAGCAGAGACTATAGTCTCTGCTTTTGCGATGAGATTACACCCTTACCGTTCCCGACACGGTAAGGGTAGCTTTCCCCGAGATCACAGTGATAGCTCCGGTTACTGGATCACGCTCGTAGGTCGCCGAAGGTACGGTGATCTTTCCCGGAACGGTGGCGAAAACGCCTGTCGCCTCAGAATAACTGAAAAATTCAGGCGAGGATTGAGTCGCGTCGTTGTAGGTCACGGTTATGCACTCAAGTACGGGAAGAAACGTGTCACGGAGGATGACGTTCAACGCCTCGGTAACGGCGGTGTTGCCATGATTTTCGATAACGAAGGTGTAGGTTAGTGTGTCTCCGTCGGAAACACTTGAGGGAACGAGACTCTTCGTTATAGTAACCTCCGGTTCTTCTGCCGCTCGTATAGTATCTGATGCCGTCACCGGAATGACGAGACCGCTGCCGCGTACCGTCGCGGTATTCGTTATCGTACCGCCTGCAAGAAGCGGAGCGCGGTCGGTAACTGCGGTTTTATATACTATCGTCACGACGGCGCCGGCAGGGACGGTGATGCCGGAAATATTAAGCGGAGGACCTCCCTCTGCGTCAGGCGACAGAATAAGATCGCCGTTTACGAATATGCGGACAGACCCCTCCGCGTATTCAAGTGGGTATAACATCGTCGTGCCAACTGTGAAAGCTCCCAGATCGTCGCTTAAAACAAGACCGGTCAAAGCTTCGCTTGACGAGTTTACGAGATTTATGATATAAACGGGTTCGGAATCCCGTGTGTAGGTTTCAACGAGAGCGATCTTTTCGACTGATAAAGATTCCACGATCTCACCAACGGTAACGTTGGAATTTATGACCGTGCCGTTGTACGATAGCTCTGCCTGATTTGTAAATCGCGCCATTTTTAAGTTTTCCTTTCTTTCAATTTGTGCCGCGGAGCACAAATCGTGTTTGAAAACGGTGCATGAATACACCGTGCTTTTGTGTGTCTTCAAACCGATCCCCCTTTTCTCTGTAACGGGGACGATGCGCCCCGCAATAAAAATATATGCACCTGACAGGGGATACGTTCGCTCTGAAGGCGAGGAAGATAAAACGAAATAATCCTTAAAAAATAATGAAAAATTCTTCGCAAAATGTGTTGACACAACAAAACACTTGTGATATAATTAATCGCCGCTTGCGAGCGGGCTTTTTTAAGTCTGTAATTTTTTAAGTTACGGCGCCTGCCGGCAGCGAGTCTAGGGGAAAGAGAGGTGCTTTTCGTGTACGCAATTATCGAAACAGGCGGAAAGCAGTACAAAGTAAGCGAAGGAGAAGTTATCTATGTTGAGCTTCTCGGCGCAAATGAGGGCGACAAATACACCTTCACAAATGTTCTTGCAGTTTCCGGCAATGACGGACTTAAAGTTGGCGCACCCTATGTAGAAGGTGCAAGCGTTGAGGCAGACGTTCTCGGCGACGTTAAGGGTCAGAAGATCTACGTTCTCAGATATAAGGCTAAGAAGAACGAGAAGAAGAAGCTCGGTCACAGACAGCCCTATACGAAGATCCAGATCAACAAGATCAACGGCTAAAATTTTCTTGAAACGTGACTAAGATTACATTTTTCAAGACAGGTGATCACTACTATGGCTTTGAGGAAATAGGTCACACCGGTTACGGTGAGGCAGGTGACGATGTACTTTGCGCGGCACTTTCTTCGATGACGATGCTGATCATAAATGCTATTGAGGTGGTGTATGCTTCCGAGGTAGACTATATCATCGACGATAAAACGGCAGATATCAAGCTCATCGCAAGGTGCGCGGTACCGCGTTTCTCCGACGATGAAAAGAATCAGTACGCAATATCGGGACTTATCAAGGCTTATTATTATCAGTTAATGGATCTGACTGAGGAATACTACGATTATCTCGAAGTAAATACAGTCGATCTTGATCCCGAAGACGCCTGAAAAGGCACTTTAGTGAAAGGAGTATTATTAAGATGTTAAAGCTCAGTTTGCAGTATTTTGCACATAAAAAGGGCGTTGGTTCCACGAAGAACGGTCGCGACAGCGAATCTAAGCGTCTCGGCGTGAAGCGTGCGGACGGTCAGCACGTTCTTGCAGGTAACATCCTTGTTCGCCAGAGAGGAACCAAGATCCATCCCGGCGTAAACGTAGGACGCGGAAGCGACGATACACTTTTCGCTCTCATCGAGGGTAAGGTTAAGTTTGAGCGCACCGGTACCGGCAAAAAGACGGTCAACGTATACGCAGAAGCATAAGTTAATATGCTATCAAGATCCTTCATCGGAAACGGTGAAGGATCTTTTATTTTTTAGGTGCCAAAGAAATTGTTTTTGAGACGAAAAAATGGTATACTGTATGTGACGGAATGCGTTGTCTTCCGTCAGAACGGACATCGGAGACATAAATGGCAAAGCTTTATTTCAAGTACGGCGCTATGGGCTCGTCGAAAACGGCGCAGGCGCTTATAACCAAATTCAATTATGAAGAACGTGGGATGAAGGTGTGGCTCATCAAGCCGTCGGTAGATATCAGAGACGGTACGGATTTAGTTAAGTCACGTATCGGTCTATCCGAGGTAGCAACCGTTATATCCGCAAGTGATGATATAATAGAGATCTTCACCGAAGATTACTCGGACGTCGACGTTATTATCGCTGATGAATGTCAGTTTTTCGCATCATCACAGATCGACAGCCTTCGCGCCATCGTGGACGAGTACGACGTTCCCGTTATGTGCTTTGGCCTGAGAACGGATTTCAAAACGAATATGTTCCCGGGATCCGCAAGGCTATTTGAGCTTGCAGATTCCATATCGGAGATAAAAACCGTATGTGATTGCGGCAGAAAGGCGATAATAAACGCAAGAATAGATTCCGACGGCAGAGTGATCACCGAGGGCGAGCAGGTGATGCTTGGGGGCAACGACAGCTATATCGCTATGTGTCATAAATGCTACCGACGCCGAATCGCCGACAGCGCCTGGTACGTAAAATAAGTAAAAATGAAAGGATACGATATATATATGGAGATCAAAGAAATACTCGCACGTGTAGACCATACGCTTCTTTCCGTGGAGGCTACGTGGGACGAAATAAAAGCAATCATCGACGACGGCATCAAATACGGCACCGCATCGGTCTGCATTCCCGCCTCCTACGTTGAAAGAGCCGCCGCTTATGCAAAAGGAAAGGTCGCAGTTTGCACCGTTATCGGCTTTCCCAACGGATACGATACCACCGAAGCCAAGGTTTTTATGGCGTCGGACGCCATAAAAAAAGGTGCTGACGAGGTCGATATGGTCATTAATGTTGGCTGGGTACGTGATAGACGTTACGAGCTAGTGCTTGACGAGATCAAACGAATAAAAGCCGCGTGCGGTGACGCGATACTTAAAGTGATAATCGAATGCTGTAAGCTTACGGACGAAGAAAAGATCGAGCTTTGCCGCGTTGTGTCAGAATCGGGCGCAGACTATATCAAAACCTCTACCGGATTCGGCGGAGGCGGTGCAACTAAAGAGGACGTGGCGCTTATGGCAGCTCACGTCGATCCTCGTCTTAAAATTAAGGCGGCAGGCGGCATCAAAACTATCGCCGATGCCGAGGATTTCATACGTCTCGGTGCATCCAGACTTGGAACGAGCCGTATAGTTGCGGCTGTGAAAGCGGAAAGTGCAAAAGAACAAAGCGATTATTGACGTAATAAGGAGAATAGCGTAAAAGTATAGCCACACGATTCGCAAGTGCGCCGTTTCACGCTAAGGATTCTCGCGAAGTCACGTTTTTTAGGATTTCGATATTTATTTGTGCCGCCATTGGCGGCGGAATGGAGAATAATATGTCTAATACCCCCACCCCTCATATTTCAGCTAAGGCAGGAGATTTTGCAAAAACGGTGCTTATGCCGGGCGATCCTCTCCGCGCAAAAATGATTGCAGAGACTTTCCTCACCGATCCAGTTCTTGTCAACAATGTCCGCGGCATCCACGGCTACACCGGCACTTATAACGGCGCCCGTGTCAGCGTTATGGCAAGCGGAATGGGTATGCCCTCCATAGGCATCTACAG
>CAYXHC010000061.1:0-1053 GCA_964464905.1 uncultured Lachnospiraceae bacterium | reverse complement strand
AAATTAGAGAAAAATAAAAAAGTGTGGTATGCATCCTCCATAGGCATCTACAGCTACGAGCTTTATAATTTCTATGGCGTTGAGAATATCATTCGCGTGGGTACGGCAGGAAGCATAAACGAGGACGTTAAGGTGCGTCACGTAGTTATCGGTCAGGGCGCTTGCACCGATTCCAATTTTGCAAGTCAGTATGCGCTTCCGGGGACGTTTGCGCCCATCGGCTCGTATAAGCTCATTTCTGCCGCCGTGGAAGAAGCAAAGGCTCTCGGCGTTGATTGGCACGTCGGAAACATCATTTCCTCCGACCGTTTTTATAACGACTCCGTGAACACTCTCGACTGGGCGCGTATGGGGGTTATGGCAGTTGAAATGGAGGCAGCCGCACTTTATATGACGGCAGCGCGCGCAGGCAAGCACGCTCTTGCTGTATGTACCATTTCAGATCACATAATCACCGGCGAAGCCACCACCTCCGAGGAGCGCCAGAATTCCTTCACGGATATGATGAAGATCGCCCTTAATATCGCGGCAAGATTCGATAAATAAAGAAATGAAACGAGTATTTTTGATAGTTCTCGATAGCTTTGGCATCGGCGAGCTGCCCGATGCGGCAGATTTCGGCGACATTGGCGCCTCCACGCTCCGAAGCGTGTCGCGCTCGGCGAAGCTTTCGATACCCAATATGATCGGAATGGGACTTGGGAACATCAACGGTGTGACGGAAGTCAGATCTGTGGAGTCCCCCATTGGCGCATACGGTAAATCAGCGGAGCTTTCCCGAGGGAAGGATACCACCGTCGGTCATTGGGAGATCGCAGGACTCGTCTCACCGTCGCCTCTTCCCACGTATCCCAACGGATTTCCAGAGGACGTGCTCGATAATATCAGAGCCGCTATAGGGCGCGATATACTTTGTAATCTTCCTTATTCGGGCACGGACGTTATCCGTGACTATGGACGTAAACAATTAGAAACGGGCGCTTTGATCGTTTATACCGCATCCGGGACACTCAGTTCGGCGCGGAAGTGGAGCTGGAGATTCTGGTACCGGAA
>CAYXHC010000060.1:0-10706 GCA_964464905.1 uncultured Lachnospiraceae bacterium | reverse complement strand
CTTTGCGGTATTAACCTCGCCCACGACAAATCCTTTATTATCAATCGGCCGGACGGCTCGGGCGACAATCTTTTCATATATACGAGAACGCCGATAATTCTTTTCGATGAAGACGGCAAGCAGCACAAGTATCCTTCGAACACCACCGTTTTCTTCCGCAAGAACAGGCCTCAGCGCTTTATGGCTGCCGGTCAGATCTACGCAAACGATTTCATTCACTTCGATGCCACAGAGGAAGATATGAAGTTTATCGATTCTCTTGATATCCCCTCGGGCGTACCCTTTGTGGATCTTGACACTTCCGTTTTCATGAACATCCACCGTTACATTTGTATCGAATACAGAACCGATCACAAAACGAAGGACGAAGCTATAAATCATCTTTTGAAATATATGCTCATCAAGCTCTCCGTTGCGATCGAGGAGCAGAATTCCCTCCTTATAAACAATTCAGTGAAGAAAGCAATGATGGAGCTGCGTGCGGAGATATACGCTCACGTGGACAGAGACTACGACGTTGCCACTCTGGCGTCCAGGATCGGATTTTCGCCGTCCTATTTCCAGGTGCAGTACAAAAAGCTTTTCGGCAGGACCTGCATAAACGACGTTATGTTTGCAAGGATTGACCGCGCAAAGCAGCTTTTGCGCACCACGGACTGCTCCATTTCGGAGATATCCCGTTCCTGCGGCTTTGAAACGGAGTCCCACTTCTCTCACATGTTCAAAAAATACGCAGGCGTCACCGCAAGCGAATACAGAAAACAAATTGCCACCTCCATGGCGTTTTAAGATAGATCAATCACTATTTTTCAAAGAGGTATGTAAAAAATGAAACGAATTTCCGCAGCACTTCTGGCTTTAGTTTTTTTACTTGGACTCGTTGCCTGTGACGGTGGCACACCCTCCGACACGGACGGCACGGAAACCGGCGACAGCACCGGCGTCAGCGCCGTGTACGGCGAGCAGAAGACACTCAACATCCACACGATCTCCCAGCTCAACACCACCGAATACGAGCTTGACTCCGCAAAAGGCGAGGAACAGTACTCTTCGATAGTTAAAAACTACAGAGAGTCCTACACACTCACCCCTGCGGATCTGGGCGGCGTTCACGCATTCTATCCCCGTCTCAAGAAGATCGACGACTCCAACTACGTGCTTTTCTATCACGACGAGCTCTACGGCGGCAGCGTTTACTGCTCCAGAAGCACCGACTGTGTCACCTGGACTCCTCCCACAAAGGTATTCGCTCAGTCAACCGTCGTCGTTGACGGAAACAACGACAATCTCAAGTACATGAACGGTGACGCCTGCGTTCTTGACGACGGCAGGATCATTGCTGTTTCATCCTTCCGTGCTGAATTTGCATATTACACTCACGAATGGGAAAACGGCGTCGTCGTTTCCTACTCCTCCGACAACGGCAAGACCTGGACCGAGCCTGAGGTAGTATACACGGGCACCACATGGGAGCCCTTCGTTATGCAGGACGACAACGGTGAGATCTACATCTTCTTCACCTGCAGCGCCCCCTCCACGTATCTTTACGGCTTCGACAACCTTTCCTCCGGCATCGGCTTCGTCCGTTCCAAGGACAACGGCGCAACCTGGACCCCCAAGGTCACCGATGCGCCCTACACTCCTCAGTACGTAATGCGTCAGTACATGGGCACCAACGGTGCAGGCGTTAAGATCTACAACGACCAGATGCCCGCAGCGCTCAAGCTCAACAACGGCACCATCGCTCTTGCAGCGGAAACTCACAACGTTTTCACCGGCGCCTTCAGATTCTCCATCTCCTACAACACCAACAGATTCGCCGACGACCTTGGAATGACCAAAAGCGGTCCCTCCGACAGACTCACGAGCAAATTTGACCTTGCAGGTCCTTATCTGCTTCAGTTTGATTCCGGCGAAGTGCTTCTCTCCTACAACGGAACGAACACCTTCAAGTACAGACTCGCAAACTGCGAGGCAAGAGAGTTCTACGACGAGAACGTGCTTCTTGAAAACGTGGGCTGCTGGGGAAGCTGCGAAAAGCTCTCCTCTCACAGCGCCGCACTCTCCATCGGCAGCAACGATTACGATATCATCGTTACCAAGGTATACCTGAACCACACTCTCAACGCCAAGAAGCTCACCCCCACCCTCACGGCAAACACCTCTGAATGGGATGCAAGCACCGACGCTATCTTCCTTGGCTCCGAGTCTCAGGCACAGGTTGCAGTAAGACTTGCATACGACGACGATTACGTATACCTTCTCGCTGAAAGAACCGACAGATACATCAACAGCGGCGATGCTATGAACGTATTCTTCTACGGCGTAAACGGCGATCAGTACATCGTAAATATGACCAACACCGGTTATACCGTTACCACACGTAACAAGGATAACAAGAAGGAGACCGAGGTCAGCGCGTCCGAGCTTGGCATCAAGACCAACGCCGCAATAGACGGAACGGTTGACAGCTTTCTTGAATTCGACAACGGTATCGTATACGAGATCGCTATCCCCAGAGAGCTTGTTGACCATGAAGGCGACATCTTCTACCGCGTGAAGATGACGGAAGACGACTCCAAGACTATCGTTGAAGACAGCAACCCCAATGCTTCCTTCATGTCCACCGAAGGCTGGGCAAAGGCTCGCATCGACTAAGAAACACGCACTTTTACCGACTATAGATCGGGAGGTTTGAATCATGAAAAAACTTGTCAGCACCAAATTCAACAACACGACCCGCGACCCCTTCGTGTTCAAGCATAACGGACTTTACTACATCTGCTACACCGAGGACTGCGAATCTCTCTCCGTCGTATCGTCAAAGACCGTTGACGGTCTTTCCGACGCCGTTGGCGTGAAGGTATACACCGCAGAACCGGGAAGCGCATGCTCCAAGGAGCTGTGGGCGCCTGAACTTCACGTCATCGACGGGAAGTGCTATATTTACGTTGCCGGCGACGACGGCGAAAACCGCAACCACAGAATGTTCGTACTCACAAACGATTCCTCCGACCCCCAGGCAACGCCTTACAGAATGCTTGGTAAGATCACCGATACCACCGACAAGTGGGCGATTGACGGCACCATCATGCATCACGGCGGAAAGACCTACTACATCTGGTCCGGCTGGGAAGGCGACGAAAACGTTTGCCAGTATCTCTACATAGCCGAGATGGCAAGTCCCACCTCTCTTAAAACTGAGCGCGTGATGATCTCGAAGCCCGAATACGATTGGGAAAAGCTCGGCTCCACCGGTGAGCCCGAATCTCCCTTCATCAACGAGGGCGCATTCGTGTTCAACGTAAACGGAAGGACTCTCCTCACCTACTCTGCGGCAGGCTCCTGGTGCACCGATTACTGCATCGCGGCTCTTGAGCTTGTGGGCGACGATCCTCTTCTCCCCGGATCCTGGAAGAAGAGACCCACCCCCATCCTCTCCGCAAACGACACCGTTAAGGGCACGGGTCACTGCTCCGTTATCTGCGACAACGACGCCATCCGCGTGTTCTTCCACGCATGGTCCGCGGACGAGGAAAAGATCAGCTGGGACACCGTTCATTCCTGGCACGCAGAGATGAAGATCGACGGCGACGATATAACGATAGAGTGATTTATGATATAATACAGTCATAACCACCAGCCGTGCCGATGGCTTGCACAGCCCCCCTGGGTCATTTCACACGCCGAGCCTATAGGCTCGGCGAATTTCTGACACTCGCGGTAATTGCCCTACTGCCACAGATGTGGCAACTACTATTCCAAAGCCTTCCCCAGTGGGGAGAGAGGATGAGGTGTTTGTTCCCCAAAATTACTCCTCATACAACATTTCGCGCGAACCCCCAAAGCTCATTTCATTCGCTTCGGGGAACCCCGCAGTGGTCCCCGCATATTGGCGGTTGAGCCAATATGTCTGAACAACGCTGTGCGTTGTTATATTCTCACCTCAGGAGAAGACCACTTGACTCCTCGCTTTGCTCGGATTACTAAATCAGGCAAAGCTAAAGCTTTTTGGAACCACCAGCACTGCTGGTGGTTTTTCTTTTGACAAAATAAAGGACAGAGACTGATTCTCGTCGCTTTTGATATATACCTTCTCGCCTTCTCCTTTCATTTATCACCTGCGACTTTCTTTCATACTTATAGTGGCAATAAGAAAACAGTGTTTGGAGAATGAGTAAAGAAAACAAAGAAGGAGGTGAAAAAGAAAATCCGTTTTAACGGTTATACCGTGGGTAACTCACGGTATAACCAGTTAAAGCGGATGAAAAACAAAAACCACGCTTGAATTGTTGATCGGCATTCAAGGTAAGCCTAGCTCGGCGAGAGTATGTTTTGAAATGTTTTGAATAAGAATTTCAAAAAATATTTGTCAGTAAATCGATGCCATCGATCGTTTAACAGGCTTTTGGACTTTATTTAGTCCAAAAGTAACTATTATGACGTTAGATTTTCTATCATAATCAAAGTAGAACGAGTAATCATCGTTCAAATCTATTCGAAGGAGAAATGTACATGTATCCTAACAAGATTCATCGTCTGTTGTACGATGACCCGACAAGCGTCAAAATGACGCCCACCGTTTCCGGACTGCTCAAGGCTGCAGATGCAGTGATGTCTGTTGAAGAGTTTCACGAACTCTTTACTGTGGCACAGCGGATACGCAGATCAGAAACCTTATCAGATTTTCTCAGCGTTTTCGACGGAATGTCAGAAAAAACGTTCGCAAAACACTACAACGTATCTCCGGAAGACCTGGCTCGGTACAAAAGAGAAGGCATCGACGAAACCGCGAAAAGACTTTTGTCTTTTGCAATGCTCTCTGACTATCTTTACGAGATAAAAACAAGTACTTGCGTCGGCTGCAGAAGAGTTTATATTGTAACGGATCCTGACGTACACTTTTGTGCCGAATGCACGAAGCTTTTCTCGTCTGCAGAGAAACATACCAAAGATGAGGATGATATGGATATATGGGACGTATGAGAAAGCCTACCGTCACACAACTGATTATGTTGGATGTGCGGGACAAGCTCTCGCACGTCCAACATGGCACCACACGCAAACAATACGCTTCTCACGCAAAAGCGTACGTGAAATTCTGCCGTGAAAGATACGGCGCCAAAAGCTTTTATGCTTGCAGTCAGTACATTCAGAATTACTGTGACTACCTCTGTGGACAAGGATATTCTGCCTCAACGGTACATACTTACCTTGCAGCTGTCTGTACTGTATGGGATGTGAAGCTTAATGCAATCAAAAAGCCGATTCGCCACACTGCAGATTATATAAGAGGAAGAAAGACTACTATCACAGGCACAAACACCGGCCTTAACGATCCAAAGTGGAGTTATCTGGTGGATTTTCAGCGCGTGGTGGGGATCAGACGCAAAGAGCTTCGCAGGCTAAAAGGCGGCGACTTTGCCTATGACGAAAGCGGATATCCTTGCGTTATCGTCAGAAAAGGAAAAGGCGGAAAGCTGCAGTATCAACGTATTGATCCCGGAGAGGAAGAGTTTATTCGAAAATATTTCGACGGATGTGATATCGATAAAGAAATCTTCCCCCGTGAGCTCTTCAACAATGATCTAAATTTACATACGCTACGCGCCGAATGCGCGAAGGAATATTATTTTCAAACACTCGAACGAATTAAAACAGATCCTAGGTATGCAGCACAATTGGAGCGCGAGATTCGCGCCAGGTGGAAACTATATAACACAGATAAACACGGACACGTGAAAAGGCTTCGCGACAAAGAAATCAACGGCTGGTACACCTTGCGCGGTAAAAATCGCGCTCTCGCTGTCTCTCACGGTATGCCGCTGCGCTATCACAAGCTTGCTTTGATGGCAATGTCGATCTTCAAGCTGTCACATTGGAGAAACGACGTGACCGTGGCAAGTTATATGTTGGCGTAGGCGGGTAAAGGCGCCTTCCATTGACAAAAGAAAAATCCCATGATAAAATTCTCACGGATAAAGCGGTAAGCTTTCTCCATTTTAATCAGCCCCGCGTTTCATTACCTACCTTTAAAAAATCCTATTACTTACTAAACTTAATTTAAACCATCCACCAAATATTTAACCTTCTGATATGCATCCTGCTTGATTTGATCCGCTTCTTCATCATCCCAAATTCCTAAGAAATTAACAATGTCAGTAGGTCCAGCATGATTGGAAGAAGCGAATTTTTCAGATAGTCTTTCGCAAGTATCTTTTATTAGACCTTTGTTCTTATAGGGGAGCATTTCTTGCAAAAGCATTTTCACGCCACCTTCGTAGTGATTGATGCAGTAATAAATATCATATGCATCTTTGGGCTTACCGCGTCCAAGTGCAGCCGCTTTCATAACTATGTAGGGTACGATAGATATCACTCGCACGTGCCCGATATCAAGCGCTCCGTCGGGACGGGTATAGTCTATTTTTACATTTTCGGGAGGAAACTCAAATGCAAAATTGCCTCCTGTAGCGGGCAAAGCTTTTATACCATCTACGTGTTTGCTCACAGCACCTCCGTCACCGCCGTATTGGCCGGAAAGAAGGTCTACATCGACATCGTAAGGAACATTGCCTATCAATACAGTCTTTATGAAAGTAAAATACTTTTCGGGATGTCTTTTATAACCGTTTCTTGTGAGTATTCTTTTAATGTTTTCATAGCTTTCTGCCTTTCCAATATCATTTTGATTGAAAAGCACATCCACATCAATTGAACCAATATGGTCATTGTTGGGGAATAACAGCGACGGAACCCAACCGCCTACGATTCTCATATCATCGGCGTAGGGCTCAAGAATATTTACAATTTCGCCAAGCACACGATATGCGGCATCTACCATTCCTGCAGAATAATCAGTAGCTCTTTTCAGATCAGCATCTTTTATCATCATTGTTCAAACTCCTTTAAAATTATGGCATTGGCAGCTTCTTCGCCTCGTCCTGCATTACCTAACAGATCAATAACTGTTTGAACAGGAGAAGTAATATAATCTCCGTTCACTTCCCGAAAGAACATACACGGGGTTTCGTCGTGAGGAATGGTAATAACAACATTTCCACCTGACTCGACGGGTTTCAATCCCAGATCCCGTATAAATTCATTATAGGCTTGTTGTTCTACATAAACATCAACTTTCTTGTAACGAACAGTTGGCGCATATCTTGCTGCTGCTGAAAAACTACCAAGCAATGCACTATTATCGTGCATTTTGCTCCATTCGGTAATTCTTCTTTCCAATTCTGCAATAGAATCAAGAGAGTAATACTCAAATGTAAGGGAATCTTTTTGATGATAGTCCTTCGCCCATGTATACAAAAGTTCTTTTATATTCTTCAATTGAAAACCATGTGGATATTCTTCAATCCAATCTCGATCATTTAAAAAGCTCTTTACATTAGAAACAGTACCTATTGCTTTTCCTGTTATTTCAGACAATACTCGCACGCCCCAGCCAGCTGTCGGTCTATCTAACATAGTTCGTAAAATAACTGATGTAGCCGCAGATGACTTCGAAAAATATTGTTTCTTATCTCTTTTAGCAATAAATTTATTTTTTTTGCCTTGGTAGTGGAAAATTATTCTCTTGGAAAGAATATAGCAATTGCCGGAGAGATCCATAAAACTATAATAATTATTGATTATGCTATCTGCAGACGCATCGGAAATATACGGAGCCATAAAAACATAGCAAGCATCATCTTTGTGCTGAGCAGCCATTTGCATAAACATATTAACGTATCGCTTTTCTCCGTTAGACTTTACTTCCACGCAAAAACGCTGTGTTTCTTTAGTGTCGGTGTAATGGACAATAGCATGAAAATCGCCAAAACCCCATCCCATCCCTGTATTAATAATTTCTATATCTGATACAAATGGAACTGTGCTAATTATATGGCAAAATTGTTCTTTAGCCAATTGCACATATTGATTCTCTGAATAATTAAATTTCATTAAAAACCACCCTTTCACCAGTTCGGTGAAACAATTATACCATATGAAACCTGAAATATCAAGCCATATTAATTTATATATTTTCCAATATCACAAGTTTATATTAACAAACTCTCAAAAGCATGTTGCAACTCTATCGTGATTAAATTTTCATTTATGCATTGAGGTACACATATGCGATACTAAAGCGAAGAAACGACATGGAGGATCATTGCCTTTGTAAACGAATATTATTTATGTCTTGGCGGTATGAACGGTGCACAAGTATCTGCACCGCATGACAGAGATAGACAAGCTGTATTTCGACGGTCGACACATCATAACTCCTTACATTGAAGAGCTGCAAGGCAAGTTCCATGCGCCCGGCAGCGGTGATATTACTTGCGGTTCTCCGATCTATGCAGAAGAACAGTTCTTGCATCGACCTTTCGATGCAAAAAATCATATTATTTTAGTCATAACCACCGGCCGTGCCGGTGGCTTGCACAAGAAAAAACACGGAACGCATTTTTGTGTTCCGTGTTTTTTTGCGCATTCAGTCGTTTGAGCGAAAACACTCGTCGTTTTATTCAAGCCACACAGTCCTTTATATCGGATATATTAAAAAATTCTTATTCAGAAGCCATTTTTTAATTTTTCAATCTCACATACTTTTAGCGTATCACACACAGCTGATGGCAGAAAACATTTTTCTGCAACAGCAGAAAGGATTTTTACGTTCCACAAATGGCTTTGCTTCGAAGCCAAGTATCCGTGATCCCCCCTTTTTTCACGACTTTCTTTCATATTCATAATGAAAAGAAAAAGTAAGAGTGCAAAAGTGAACTATCGCCTATTTGCATTTCTTGAGTTCCCCCTTTTCCCATCGATTTTCTGTCATACTCATGATGAAAATAAAATTTTAAGAATTGAAAGGAGAAATCTCTATGTCAATCATAAGAGACCCGCACAAAACCAACTTCACCGTCATCAACAACGACTACTGGAGAAACACCAATCTAACTCTGGACGCTAAAGGCATCCTCACCGCCATGGTCACCAAACCGGACCGCTGGCACCGCAAAGCCTCTGCCTATGCATCCGAGTTAGGCATAAGCCTTAGTCGAGTCTACAAGGCTATCAACAACCTGATCGACCACGGTTATATTACGCGTGAGATAACAAAGGATAGTAAAGGACTCATAAAATGTATGGAGTATACGGTGATCGAAAACCCCAGATCACACTCCGGCGATTAACTGTTGCCCCGGCAACACCAAGTCATGGTGACTTTTGTGCCGGATACCACATATTTGGTATCCGGCATAAGGAAACCATACTGCTATATATATTATCTATATAAATAATTAATTAATAATAAAATATATATCATATAAAATATCGATCTATCAATCAATAAAATATCAATCAGAAATATATTTTTACAGAAAGGACAAAATGCAAATCACTAACGACACCATGGCAACAAGCCATCAGATACGCGATCAAATCGAGTACGATTCTTTGATCGCCCGCTCCCCTCACCAAAGAAATTTGATCGATACGATCGTCCACGTAATGAAAGAATCGCTGTGCACAAACAGCCCGACATTAAGAGTGCGTCAAACCAATATCCCCTCCACAGACGTAAAAGATCGTATGCTTAAGCTTGATTACTTCCATATCGAATACGTTTGCTCTTGTTTTGAAAGCACGAACATCTCTGATATAAAACACATTAACGCATATATACGCACAGCCCTTTATAACGCTGTGGAAAATATGGATTTCGAAATATCGAACGACGTTATTCGTGATATGGGATGGTAGTTCTTTTTCTTGTCGCCGAAACACTAACTAATCCAAATTCGTTAATTATCACAACTGCTTCTCTTTGGTACTATAAGCGACGCATCGTATATTGCTAGACGCAATTTGAAAAATATCTCAACCCGGAATCCTTAATTCTCCCCCTTTTGTGATAGAAGACTTGCAGCCTTGCATATATTAGCCTACTAATTATCGACGGAGGTCTCACGATGAAAAACAACACCAAACCTCAACGTAACGACACAAAACCTGCTTGCGTCAGCGTATTCAAGAGCGGAGAAGCACCCACTAAACGGGAATACACGCAAAAATGGATTGAAATTATCAATCAAACGGAGAAATATCGTAATGACAAACTACTGCTTTTATGAGATAATAGGCACAAGAAACAGCTTGTCCATATCTTACAGGTAACCATATGAAAGTAGCTATTTACTGCCGCTTATCCGAAGAAGATAAAAACAAGCAATTTGAAACCGACGACTCGGGCAGCATCCAAAATCAAAGGGCAATGCTTACGCAGTACGCGAGATCGCAAGAATGGGATATCTACGACATTTACAGCGACGACGATTACGCCGGTGCTGACAGGCGGCGCCCCGAGTTTAACCGCTTGCTGAAGGACGCGGAAGACCTCAGGTTCGATATCGTCCTCTGTAAAACCCAGTCTCGATTTACGCGTGAGCTTGAGCTGGTCGAAAAGTACATTCACGGACTGTTTCCGCAGTGGGGCATTCGATTCATAAGCATCGTTGACAACGCAGACACCGCCAACAAGGGCAACAAAAAGTCCCGCCAGATCAACGGTCTCGTGAACGAATGGTACTTAGAGGATATGTCCGACAACATCCGCAGCGTTCTGAAGAACAGACGGGAAAACGGATTTCACATCGGTGCCTTTGCCCTTTACGGGTACAAAAAAGACCCCGACCAAAAGGGGC
>CAYXHC010000059.1:0-10820 GCA_964464905.1 uncultured Lachnospiraceae bacterium | reverse complement strand
GACAATGCCTCGATATACTCCATTGCCTTGCCGATCGGATACGGGCTGTTGAGTAGCGGCATAGAAATGCGGAAGGGTGTGAGCTGATATACATCCGGCATACTGTTGGGAATCGTATGATCGCCCACCTGCGTTTCCTCGGTTATGACGGCATCCTTGGGGATCAGCCAGGATTTGCCGTGCTTCACCGCACCCGGCAGTTTACCTGCCGCCGCCCATTTCTGTATGGCACGGGGCGTGACACCAAGACGTACCGCCGCTTGTTGTGCTGTTTCAAATTCTGTGTTATTCATTCTTTTCACCGCTTTTCAAAATGCAAGTTTCAAATTCTTTACGAATTATTATAGCACATAATTGTAAAAAAACAAAGGCGAATTCGCCATTGCGAACAGAAATTAATATACAGTTCATTCAAAACACAAAGCAAAAACAGCAAAAAACCGACCATCTCTCGATGATCGGTTTTTTGCTTTGCCCCATATCGGCTTTTACCCATTGGTCAACTTTCGTTCCTTTGAGCAAAACCCGTTGCGGCTCTTGGGTTTTGGTCCGGCATCTAAAACGGTCGGACAATATGTATTGCGGAGGAAGGATTTGAACCAACGACCTTCGGGTTATGAGCCCAACGAGCTACCAGACTGCTCCACTCCGCGATATTTATGGTGCCGCTGACCGGACTTGAACCGGTACGGATTTTACTCCGGCGGATTTTAAGTCCGCTGCGTCTGCCGATTACGCCACAGCGGCAAGCTTTTTTATCAGCCTACGTATTATATCACTATCGTTCCGTTTTGTCAACACTCATTTTCAATTTTTTATAAATTTCTTTTTTCATCCGCCGTGTACAGTCTTTTGGCGCGTTATTTGAAACCATATATTGTCTTATTTGCATTTATTAGTCGTAGTTACCTTGTTCTCATACATAAAATGAATGGATAACGAACGATTATTTCATTTTTCTTGAACAATTTTTATAATAGCTATTGCAAGCATCTGCTGTTTGTGATAGAATACCGAATCAAGTAAGAGCTATATGAAGGATACAGGAGACGCGCAAGCGACCGAAGGAGTAACGCTCTCAGGTGTTTTGAAAGAAACGGGAACTGTATTCGGATAGCACTCCGGAGAAGTCCCCCAAAAGGATGCCGAAGGTGCAAAGCGCGGTCACCGCGCCAATCTCTCAGGCAAAAGGACGGAGCAAAAAGTTTTATACCGCACGGATAATGCGGCGAATTTTTGCGTTATATTTTCGGAGTTAAACTTTACGTTTAGCTCTTTTTTATTTTATCCTTGTGAGGTAACGCTCAATGTTTGATTCCATCATTAATTTTATCACAAAAGTCGATTCCCTTCTGAATAAGATCGTTTGGGGTTGGCCCATGGTCATTCTCATTCTCGGCACAGGTATTCTGCTCACAATCCGCACACGCATAATGCAGGTGCGCAAGCTGGGCGAATCTATAAGTACGACCATAATTCCCACGATCAAAGAGATCGGCAAACCAAAAAAGAAAGACTCAGAGGCAAACTCCGTGTCCCAGTTTGAAGCGTTCTCCGCGGCTATTTCCGGTACCGTTGGCACCGGTAATATCGTCGGCGTCGTTTCCGCTATCCTTACGGGCGGTCCCGGTGCCGTTTTCTGGATGTGGGTATCAGCTTTCTTCGGTATGATTACAAACTACGCTGAAAATGTTCTCGGTCTCTATTATCGCAAAAAGGATGCGGAAGGCAACTTCTCCGGCGGCGCCTTCTACTACATCACATACGGTCTTGGCTGGCGCTGGCTCGGTTACCTTGCTGCGTTCTTCTGCATGCTTGCGGCTCTCGGTATGAGCGGCGTACAGACAAACAAAATCTCCGGCGCCCTCGCTTCCTCATTTAACAATGATTCAACAGCCTTCAAGCTCATTGTAGGCATCGTCGTTGCACTCTTCTCTGCCCTCATCATCATTGGCGGCATCAAGCGTATCGGTAAGGTTGCATCTATGCTCGTACCTTTTATGTCCGTTCTCTTCATTGGACTTTCCGTCGTGGCTATCATTATAAATATCAAAGCTGTGCCCGCAGCTTTCTCCATGATCTTTTCAAACATTTTCGGTTTTAAGGCAATGGCAGGCGGCTTTGGCGGCTATGCATTCTCCATGGTCATTAAAAAAGGTATGGCGCGCGGCGTTTTTTCCAACGAAGCTGGTCTCGGTTCCTCCGTTATCGCTCACTCCGCATCCGAGACCCGTGAGCCGGTCAAGCAGGGATTGTGGGGCATTTTCGAGGTATTCTTCGACACCTTCGTTATCTGCACATTTACCGCTATTTTGGTACTAACCACCTTCATTAACAACGGCGCGATCGAGACGTTTACCGCAGACTCATCCGACTCCGCAATCTCTATGCTCGCCTTCTCTGATAATTTCGGTATGTTCGGTACTATTACATTTTCCATTGTTCTTCCCCTTTTTGCTTTCACTACGATCCTTGCATGGTCTTACTACGGTGAAAAGGCAACTGAATTTCTTTTCGTGAAATTAGGTAAGAAATGCAGTGCAGTATCCATTTTCGTTTTTAAGCTCATCTACATCGTTATGATCGTTGCTTCCGCCGTTATCGAGAGCGATCTTATATGGAGCATTTCCGAGACCTTCAACGGACTTATGGCACTTCCGAACCTTATCGCAGTCGTTCTTCTTTCAGGCACCGTTGTCAAGATCACCAAGAATTATTACGCCCGCAAAAATGGCGATAATATCGAACCGATGCTTTCCGCATACGCCGAGCTCAACGAAGAATACAAAAATCACAAGTGATCATAAACACAAAACGACTCCGACGGTTTAACCTTCGGAGTTGTTTGCATTTTGACCGTGTTTGCGGCGATCTTATCAGAAAAGGGCTAGTCACCTTCAACGAATATCGCCGTTGCTTCAAATTCCGGTATAAGCTCCTTTATCCGCATACGTGATTATAGGTCGATATAATTGAGCGGGACGTCCCACACGTAAAGATGTGTGCGTTCAAAAAAGCTCTTTGCGATAACGATCTTCTTGTGCCTCCTCCTAATAATCGGAATTCATCCAAAAGCATTTCCAAATGACTGCGCTTCAATTTTCCTGAGTAAAACCGGCTTGCTATTATTATGTTTTTTTCTTTATTATGCATTCGTATATTGAAAATAAGCAATCAATCGGGTATAATTATTTACATAATAATAGACGTCAAGGAGGAAGTATGTACTGCAAAAATTGCGGAAACAAGCTCGAAGATGGATCCATATTCTGTGGCAAGTGCGGCTATGCGATATCATCTGCCGCTTTTGCTGCCGAAGAACAAGCATCCAACGAACATAATCTACGAGATACCGACACCATTGAAGAAACAATACCTATTGAGGTTGATTGCGCAGCAGAGTCTGCTATCTCCTCTCAGGATTCAGAGATTGCCTCTCTTACTCCTTCACTCACTACACAAACTACGGAATCGAATCGATCAAAATCAAAAAAGAAGCACTCGCACAAACAAGGAATAGTTTCTTGCATCGTATCAGTGCTTTTGTGTATTCTATTGATCGGTGCGCTGTTTGTTTCTACCCTTATCACCGTTATAAGAGTATCGTTAAGCGAAGATAATTGCAACGAATGGATCAATGAACTTGAACTTGACGAGATTGAAATACCGTATGAAGACGGTGATTATCGAAGTGTAACGGTATTACTCCAGAAATGGCTCAGGATTTACGGAAATCAAGATTACTTATCCAAGTCTGCGGTAAAGTCGATTTTAAATAATTCCAGAACGAAAAGATTCGTCAAGAATATCGTTGAAGATTATCGAGCTTTTCTGTTGGAAGGCAAAAGCGGAGAAGGTCTCTCGATCGATGAATTCGTTTCTTTCGTCAGTGATATAGAGAACTCTGATTTCATGTATTACCGGTATATGTTTGAATCGGAATATGGCACTTCCTATGAGGAAGGATTAACCGCTCGCCTTAAAAATGCAGGATTCGATAAATGTTCCATTGAAGAACTGTCTAACACATACAAAGACGAGATATCAATCATCAGATTATGTATTTCCAAAAAAACGATGTTTATTGCATGGGAAATATGTGCTATCATTGTCATACTGTTGATTTTGCTGAATCATTCCTATTTTACTAAACTTATGATTTATTTTGGTGTACCGTTAATAATAATCGGAATATTATATGGCACCGGAGGACTTATCATTGATCTGATCCTCAGCATCAATAGTTCATCCATTTTCTACGTTGCTTCAGAGTTGATTACGTCAACGATGGCATCGGCAGGACTGGTCATGATCACAAGCGGGGTTCTTATGCTTATCGTACGCATTATCATCAAACTTGTTTGTCGCAAAAAGCAGAAAGCAACATTATAAGTCAATACCACCGGCAGAACCGATGATTGCTTCCAACGCCTTTTGGACACCGGTAAAAGAAAAACGACGGGATATCCGTCGTTTTTTCTATTCTTTTATCGGCTCAATCTTATCGTATGCTTTGAATATATGCTTTTCGGGAACGCAGCCTCGAACGCTTGAAAGAGGATATACTCTTGAGCCGCGTCCGATAACGGTTCCGGGATTGAGGATACTGCCGCACCCGATCTCTGCGAAATCCCCAAGCATACCGCCGAATTTTTTACGTCCCGTTTCGATATCTCCATCGGGAGTGTGTACGGAAACGAGTTTTTTATCGCCTTTCACGTTTGATGTGATGGAAGCAGCGCCCATGTGAGCACAATAGCCAAGGATGGAGTCACCAACATAATTATAATGAGGAACCTGAACCTTATCGAAAAGGATAACGTTTTTCAGCTCTGTAGAGTTACCTACTACTGCGCCTTTTCCGATAATGGCGGAGCCACGGATGAAAGCACAGTGGCGTATTTCCGCTCCCGACTCAATGATGCAAGGACCGGTGATAGACGCGGTGGGAGCTACGGTTGCATCCTTTGCGATCCACACGTTAGGCAGAGGGGAATCGTACTCATCGGCTGAAAGCTCGGCGCCGCGCGCGATTATAAAGTCGCTGATACGGGATAGCGCATCCCACGGGTATTCACATCCTTCAAAAATTGCCTCCGACTCGGTATGAGTCATATCAAAAAGCGCATCGGGTCTCAGATATTCGAATGCCATAACTCGCCTCCCATCAGCCGCGTGCGGCATATCCCTTTGACTTTATCAGCTCAATAAGGGAATTTACATAATACTCGCACATATCCAGATCCGCTCCTTCAGCCATAACTCGAATAAGAGGTTCAGTGCCGCTCTTTCTGAGAAGCACTCTGCCGGTATCACTGAATTCTGCTGTGATACTGTCTACCTTAGCTTTGACGTCCGGATCTGACATAACAGCCGCCTTATCGGTAACTCGTATATTACGGAGGATCTGCGGATAGATGGTCACAGCTGACGCAAGCTTACCGAGGGTGGTCTTGCGGTCGAGCACCTCTTCCATTATCATAAGCGCGGTGAGAACACCGTCGCCTGTCGTTGCATATTTCTGAACGATTATATGACCTGACTGCTCGCCGCCGAGGGAGTAGCCGTGCTTCATCATAGCCTCGTACACATATTTATCGCCAACGTTCGTCTCTATGGTGTTGATGCCCGCTTCTTTGCAAGCCTTATGCAGACCTGCGTTGGACATGACGGTGGTTACGAGAGTGTTGGACTCAAGACCACCGCGGCGCTTGAGCATATTTGCAAGGATGAACATTATCTTGTCACCATCTACCACATTGCCGTTTTCGTCAACTGCGATGCAGCGGTCGGCGTCGCCATCGAAAGCGAAGCCGAGATCAAGTCGGTTTTCCTTAACGTACGCGCAGAGATACTCAACGTTTGTGGAGCCTGCGTTTCGGTTGATGTTTTGACCGTCAGGCTGACTGTTGATAACGTAGATCTGTGCTCCGAGAGCCTCAAAAACGGCAGGAGCAATACGCCAGGATGCGCCGTTTGCACAGTCGAGAGCGATACGTATATCGCGGAAAGAATGGGTCACAACGGATATAAGATATCCAATATAACGGTTTCTGCCTGCGGCGAAATCGATGATGGCGCCAACGCGCTCCTTGTGAGCGAGAGGAAGGTCGTTGCCTTCAATTCCGAGCACCGAAAGCTCTCCGTCAAGATAAGCTTCAACGAGAGCGATAGTGGAATCGTCCATCTTTTCACCGTAGCGGTTTATGAGCTTGATGCCATTATCGTAGTATGCGTTGTGAGACGCGGAGATCATAACGCCGCAATCGAAGCCATCGAGTCTCGTAACGTAGGAAACGCTGGGCGTCGTCGTAACATGGAGCATATAAGCATCAGCACCGGAGGACGTTATACCTGCTGCAATAGCGTATTCGAGCATATAGCTTGAACGGCGTGTATCCTTACCGATACAGATACGGGGGCGATAATTGCGGTCGCGACATCCGGAAAGAGAGCTTGCATAATACCAGCCGAGAAATCTGCCGATACGGAACGCCTGCTCTGCATTGAGGTCAACGTTTGCTTCGCCGCGGAATCCATCCGTGCCGAAATACTTCCCTGCAGAGAGCTTATATTCACCGGACTCTTCTCTGTTAAGGGTAACGTCGATATCCTCACGAATAAGCTCGTCGGTGGTCACGTTGAAAAGCCCGCAAAGCTGAAGGATCTTATCGATCCTTGGGTCGGACTGGCCTATTTCCCACTTGGAAACGGACTGACGGGATACGTTCAGGTAATCCGCAAGCTCCTCCTGAGACATATTCATTTTATTGCGAAGGTATGATATTTTGTCTGAAAGCTTCATAATGATTTTCTCCTTTTTATAAGGCAGCGGATAGAAAGCCGAATATAAAACGTCCACACTATCCGCATTTTACATTATCCATTATAATACCGCTGTTTTTATTTCGCCACCAAGTTAGAGAGTCAATTTCTACGTAACTAACGGTTGCGAATTTCAATCACGAGACTTTATTATGTCAATAATGTTAATGATTTCGGGCGCAACGAAGAAATTTGCCGGCTTCTTCGCAACCAAATCGGTTGCTCAATCGTTACCGTTAATATCCGGCACATCGTATAGCTCATAAAAATCACCGCCGCGGTTGAGTTTTTCGAGAAGGTCATTAAGTCCCTCTACGTCGTCGTTTTCGAGAAGCCAGCGCCCTATCTCGTATTTGCTCACTATATAATTGTATAACAGCGTCTCCTCGTCACATTCGTAAAAGTTTTTTTCGTTTGCGAGGTGATGAAAATCCGGAAGCACCGTCATATTATCGGTACAGTCCATAAGCGCGTCCCAGCTATACCGTGAGCTGTAGTCCATTTGCAGAGCGATCCCCTCGTCAAACCAAGGCGGGACACCTCGCCCGAAGGTGATCTTTCCGCTGTAAAGACGTTTATGGGTCTCTGCGTGACCAAGCTCGTGTGCAACGGAATCGACGTCAAAAAGATCCACGTCTATAGACACGTATGAATATACGTTTCCGCAAGCGAATGTCATAATATCGTGACCGCCGCCGAGACGCTTCAGTTTCTTTTCGTTTTCGGTAATTATGACAGTCGGCGTTGACGTTATCTCTCCGTAAAACGTGCGCACTCTTTCGCGCCCGCGTTTCACTGTATCGTAAACGGTATCAATGTCGCCGTCGTAGTCATTATCCAGCCACACGCCATCGAGTATTTCGGTATATCCGTGAAGGTACACCGTCATTCTATAGCCTCGGTGAGTAAAATACGCGAATATGAAAAAAGCGGCGGTAGAAAGTATAAGGAGGCACGCTACAAAGAAAACCAGAATCTTAAAAAGCTTGCGTTTTCTCATAGGCACCTCCTTGGCTGCTTGTTTTAGTCTAAGTTATAGATCTCGGAATATTTACGAGTAAGATAAGCGGTATAATATTTTGCGGAGAATTCCCCGCCCGTACACATTTTGAGAAGCTCATCGGAATCGTATCTGCAGCCGTGGCGGAAGATCTTATCTTCAAGCCAGCGGTTGAGCGGTGCGGTACTTCCTGCTTCTATAATTGCCGCGTCAACGTCGAAATCCTTTTTCATCGTTTCGTATATCTGCGCGCCGTATGCGGAACCGAGAGCGTATGACGGGAAATATCCGACAGAACCGCCCGACCAATGAGAATCCTGAAGAACTCCTCTCGTGTCATCGGGAACGTCAACACCAAGATAATGCTTATACTTCTCCTTCCATACGCGAGGAAGATCGTCCACGGTATACGTGCCGTCCATCATGCCGCGCTCTATCTCGTAGCGTACCATAACGTGTAAGGTATAGGTAAGCTCATCTGCCTCGGTTCTTATGAGGGAGGGCTTGCTTGCGTTTGCCGCAAGGTAGAATGCTTCCTCGTCAATACCGCGGAGCTGATCGGGGAAAAGCTCGCAAAGACGGGGATAAATGAGGGAGATAAAGGTACGGCTTCTGCCTACGATATTCTCATAGAAGCGCGAAATAGTTTCGTGCATTGCCATAGAAGCGCCGCCTGCAAGTCCCGTTCCCTCGTATTCGTCGCCGGTGCCAAGCTCGTAAAGTGCGTGACCGCCCTCGTGGATGACAGAATACATAGAATTAAGAAGGTCGTTTTTATGATAATGGGTGGTGATTCTTACGTCGTGCTTATTGAAATTGAGGGTAAAGGGATGCTCCGTTTCGCCGATACCGCAATGCTTGCGGTCGATAGCCATCTTTTCCATAAGGAAATCGGAATAGTCGCGCTGAAGAGTTATGGGATATTCGCGGAAAACGAACTCCGTTTCGAGTTCCTTCTTTTCCGTTATCTTTTTAACGAGAGGAACGATAGTTTCACGGAGCTCACCGAAGAATGCATCGCACTTTTCGCGTGTGAGTCCCTTTTCATACATATCGAGAAGCGTATCGTAGGGATCCTTTTCGGGCTTATAGTAAAGCGCGAACTTTTTATTCGTTTCAAAGATCTTTGCAAGTGTGGGAGCAAAGGATGCAAAATCATTATTCTCCTTGGCGCGACGCCAAATGGAGTGCGCTTCGTTCAAAAGAACGGTATATGCGACGTATTCATCCTGAGGGATACTCTTGATGTATTCGCTTTGCTTATTATATTCTGTGATCTCGCGGCGCATTGCGGGGTCAAGCTCATCGCGATGCTCGTAGAGATACGCAACAGCCTCAAGCATTTCGGGAGAGGTCTCGATCTCGTAGGTGATGTTGGAGAGGATCTCCATAGCTTCGTTGCGCTCCTTTTCGCCGCCCTCAGGGGCAACTGTCACTGCATCGTAATAAACGGCAGTCGTCGCAAAGCCATAGGCTCTGAGCTTTTTCTGTATGCTGCGGAAGGTTTCTCCAGCTTTTTTGATATCCATGATCTACTCCTTTTTAGTTATCGTTTGCGAGGATACGGAGACAGGGATCGTAGTGCTCCATAAGCTCAAGCTTGAATTTGTTTATTCTGTGGCGGCGGTCGATCTTCGCGCGGATCTCTTCGTCCTCGCAAACGCCCTCTCGGATGTATCTGTCGAGAGCCGCGTAGGTGAAGCCGAGATTATCCTCGTCGGTTTTGCCGCAAAGTCCGTCGGAGGGGACCTTATCAACAAGCACGTCGGGAAGTCCCAGCTCACGGCCTATCTCAAGAACCTCGGCAACCGTCAGAAGCGCCAAGGGCGAAACGTCGCCTGCGGAGTCGCCGTAACGGGTGCTGTAGCCGACCCAGTCCTCAGAAAGGTTGCAGGTGTTTATCACTCTGCCGTTTGACGACTGGGAAACGCAGTAAAGTGCCGACATACGGAGACGGGGCGCCAGATTCTGCAGGCTTTGTGCCGTTACGTCGGGGAGACATTCGCGAACAGCGGAAAGCATTCCGTCGAAGGAATCCTTTATATTGATAACGTGATACTTGATGCCGAGATGGTTTACGAGGGTATACGATGCGTCGATATCGTACTGCTCGCCGTTTGGCATAAGAACGCCGATAACACGGTCGCGGCCGAGGGCGCGCACGCAAAGCGCCGCCACAACGGAGCTGTCTTTTCCGCCGGAGATACCGACGACGGCGTTGCAGCCATTACCGTTTTTATCAAACCAGTCGCGGAGCCAAAGTGTGAGTTCCTCTGTTACTTTTTTTCTGTCGAACATATATTAATCCTCCCGAGGATATAGTTACATAATTGAATTCATTATATCACAACCGACTGCGAGATTCAACAAAAAACAGATTGACGGCAACTGTTGATTATGATAAAATTCTTTATCGTATAATGACTTTTGAAAAGGAGGGGAGCCTATGAAGCCGTTGGCAGTCACAAAAGCGATTCTGATCCTGCTTATAGTATTGAACGTGTCCTTAATTTGGTATCTGTCGTTGGCTCCGATCCCCGAATCAGCCGAGCTAAGCGGCGGTATCGCTGAGGCTTTGGCAGAATACTTCCCTTTTCTCAGAAGCTTCGATATGGGACTTTTGAATCATGTTATAAGAAAGCTTGCTCATTTTTGTGAATTCGGTTTGCTCGGCGTGCTGACGGCGCTATATTCACGAACGATTAGAGACGGAGCCTTTGGCGAATATCTTTTCCGTTTGCCGGCGTCGGCGCTTTTCTGCCTTTCGGTTGCCTCCACCGACGAGATGATACAGATCTTCACAAAACGGGGAAACCAGGTGTCGGACGTTTTTTTGGATCTGGCAGGCTCGCTGACAGGTATACTGTTCGTTTCATTGCTGCTTTTCATCATTGAAATAAAAAGAAAGAAAGAAATAAAATAAAAACGGCATCGGCTCTTTGAACTGACCCAATTTGTGCAGACAATACAAAAACAGCCTAAATGGTAGATATTA
>CAYXHC010000058.1:0-11126 GCA_964464905.1 uncultured Lachnospiraceae bacterium | reverse complement strand
AACCCCAACAAACAGAGTCAGAGTCTGTCGTGCTGCCGTTACACAATTCCCCAATGTTCTTTTGCGGGATTCATTATATCACTTAAAATCACGCTTGTCAACGAGAAATTTCAAAATTTCCGAAAAATTTTTCGTCACCGCTTGACATTCCGCATCATAAGTATACAATATAGATATTCTTATACACTTTTAAGAGGACAGCGATGGACGTTTCAACGATCTTATTAATAACAGAGCTTATCGGAACGGTTGCTTTTGCCGTTTCCGGTGCGCTTGTTGCCATCGACCGCAGTCTTGATTTTTTCGGAGTCGTTTTCATCGGCTGTATCACCGCCGTCGGCGGCGGTATTCTCCGCGATGTGATTCTGGGACAGGTGCCTCCCCGCGCCTTTATAAATCTTTACGCCCTTCTCATTGCTGCCGTTGCTTCCGCTCTGGTTTTTGCCGTTGCATACCTTTTCAGAAGCCGCTATATTGAGTATCGCCAAAAGATAGACGTTATAAACAACGTTTTCGACGCAGTCGGACTTGCCGCCTTTGCCGTTATGGGTACCGAAAACGCCATCAACGCGGGTTTTATCGACAACGCCGTTTTCTGCATCTCCCTCGGCACCGTCACCTGCATCGGCGGCGGTATGCTCCGCGATATGATGACGAACTCAACGCCTTACGTTTTGAAAAAGCACATCTACGCTCTTGCCGCCATTGCCGGAAGCTGGCTTTACCTCGTTCTGTCCAGAACCGAAGTGAATCCTTTCGCCGCCACCGTCGGCGCGATGCTTGCCGTGTTTGTTATCCGAATGCTTGCCACCTATTTCCGCTGGAGCTTGCCTCGTGTCTTTTCCGAGAAAAAGATTTGACATAAGAGCAAACTCTGTGGTATAATTAAACTCGGCTTCGTGAAGCTGCATATCACTTCCTTTAGTATATAGCCACGAAAACCTTGGGATATGGTGTAACGGCAACACAAGAGACTTTGACTCTCTCGTTATAGGTTCGAGTCCTATTATCCCAGACGAAAATCCCACGCGATCCGCGTGGGATTTTACTTGTTCACTCTTGATCTGCACGACGGAGCGGGTCAACGTCAACGAACCCTGGTAATATTTTCAGATTGTTTGACCCAAAGGCTTGAAAATCTGTGAATATGGTCGTACAATATACGTTGTACGACAAAATATTTGTATTTGTGAGGCACGTCGCAAATGAAAGTTATGCCCTTGTGGCTGAAGCGCACGCTTATCGTTATTGCGTGCATCGTAATGTTTACCGTTATTCTGGCAGTCGCATTTTTCGCAATAGTGTATTCTCAGGCAGACCGTATCGGTAAGGTTAATGAAAACACCCTCGAATGGACCCCTCCGGAGGAGGAGGTCTTTGAGACAGATCCGGAAACCGAATATACGGATGACGAATATTCGGACGACGAACATACCGATGACGAAGATACCGACGAAGAGGACACCGAACGGGAATCGGAGACCACCGCTCCGCCGGTTGTGGATCCCGACGACGTCGTTATCGATAAGATCGATCCCATCGTCAGCGACGGACTTATAAACGTGCTTCTTGTGGGACAGGATAAGCGTGGCGACGAAGGACGGCAACGCTCCGACACAATGATACTTCTGAGCATCAATCCAAAAACAAACGCGGTCTCCATGATCTCCTTCCTACGGGATATGTACGTGTCGATAGCCGGCGGATATTCCCCGAACAGATTGAATGTTGCGTATCTTTACGGCGGATTTGCCTGTCTTGACAGAACTCTCTCCGAAAACTTCGGCGTTAACGTGGATTATAATATCGAGGTGGATTTTACCGCGTTCGTGAAAATAGTTGACCGTATCGGAGGCATCGATATGGAGCTTACCAAACGCGAAGCGAACTATATGAACAAGCATATGGATTGCGACGTGAAAAAGGGAATGAATCATCTTGACGGGGAAGAGGCTCTCAGCTACTGCCGTATCCGTAAAATAGATTCCGACTTCGGAAGAACTGACAGACAGCGAAAAACGCTTCTTGCAATCCTCGACGTGGTGAAAACGAAGTCCATCGACGAAATACTTGCTTTGGTGAACGAGCTTATCCCGTATCTGACGACGGATATGACGAATATGGAGATCCTGACGCTTACAGCACAGTTTATTCCCGTGCTTGCGGACTTTGATATAAACACGTATTATGTGCCTGCAGACGGGACATACTACGCCGCAACCATCAGAAAAATGCAGGTGCTGGTGCCCGATACGGCAAAGATCAGGGAACTTCTCATCGAGGAGTACCTGCCCTTCAGCAGAGATTGAGATAATGAAAAGAGAGAACGCGTCGGAACCCTGCCGATACGGTCTCTTTTTTATTTATTTACCCTGCCTCCGTCCTGAAAAAACCTCCGCTTCTTTTCGCGCTTGACACATAATTTATCGTGACACGATAAATTATGATTGACAATCGATAATATATGCGATATAATGAAGCCGAAAATAATGCAGGAGGTGAAAGGCCGCGTGAACCCGAAAAGCAATAGATATGACGTGATGATCGTGGGCGCAGGCCCCGGCGGCGCAAACCTGGCGCACTTTATTGACACGGATAAGTATTCCGTTTTGCTGCTGGACGGCTCCCTTCATCGGGAAAAGGTGTGCGGCGGACTCCTTTCCCCCGACGCGCAGGACGTTTTCGCAAGGTACGATATATCCCTGCCAAGCAGTATCCTTGCGTCCCCGCAGCTTTTCTCCGTCCGCACCGTAGACCTTCACGACGGACTCACCGCCTACTACCGCCGCAGCTATCTCAATATGGACCGCGCCGGCTTTGACAGATTTATGCTCTCTATGGTACCCGCCGCCGTCACCGTGAAAACGGGCAGATGCAAAACGGTGGAGAGGGTAAACGATGGCTTTGCCATTCAGCTTACAAACGGGGAAGAGCTTTTCTGTCGTTATCTTGTGGGCGCCGACGGAGCCTCCTCCGTCGTCAGACGGGGACTTTTCAAAAGCCGCGGCATAATGCAGTACACGGCTATCCAGGAGTGGTATCCCGCAACGGAGGAAAATCCGTACTATTCCTGCGTTTTCGACAACGCCACGTCAAGCGGCTGCTCGTGGATCTTTTTCAAGGACAGCCACATGATCTTCGGCGGCGCCTTCGATAGAGAAAACAGCCGCGAGAGCTTTGAAGCTCAAAAGCAAAAGCTGGCAGCTCTTGGTATCGTGCCGGAGCACGTGCTGGCATCTCCCGTGAAAAAGGAAGCCTGCCTTGTGTCAAGACCAAGACTGCGCGGCGGCATCGTTCCGGGCGGTAAGGGTGCGTTTCTTATCGGCGAGGCGGCAGGGCTTATCAGTCCCAGCTCCTTTGAGGGTATAAGCTACGCTCTCCTTTCAGCCGAAGCCCTGGCGTCGGCAATGAACGAAGGCGAAGACGGGAGAGCTATCCTCCGCCGATATAGAAAGGGTATCCTCACCCTGAAGCTGAAGATCTGGATACGCTGCCTGAAGCGGCCTTTTATGTATCGGCAGCTTTTGAGACGGCTCGTTATGAAAAGCGGCGTGACTGCAATAAAAATAAAGAAACAGAAGGAGAACTGACGTGAGCCAAAGATCACTTTCAATAAGACTCAAGCTGATAATATTCGGCATCGCCCTTTGCGGCGCATTTTTCTATTCCGTTTTCATTCCTCTCGTGTCCGTTATCTTTTCAACGGAAAAGGTGTTTCCTATCACGTGGATTGTGTTTTTCCTGATCTCCGCCATCCCGTGTTACCTTACACTTTGGTTTGCATATAAGATAGCGCACAATATCGGCATTGATCGCTCCTTTTCAAGGGAAAACGCGCGCTGCCTTTGCCATATCTCAAATCTTGCCGCTGTCGATGCGGCGTATGTTTTCGTAGGCTCATCGGTGCTTTTTCTCATAGACGCACCGGAGCTTCTGCCTCTCCTTTTGGCGGCTATCATCGTTTTCGTCGGCATCTCCGTTTCAGTTGCCGCCGCAGCCCTTTCACATCTTGTCACCAAGGCGGCAAACCTGCAGGATGAAAGCGACCTTACGATATAAGGAGGCGGAAAGTGGAAGAAAATATCGTTTTCAACATCGACGTTATGCTGGCGAAGCGTAAAATGAGCGTTACCGAGCTTGCCGAGCGCGTGGGCATCACCATAGCGAACATCTCCATTTTGAAAAACGGCAAGGCAAAAGCCATAAAGATATCGACGCTCGCAAAGCTTTGCGAGGCGCTCGACTGTCAGCCCGGCGACCTTCTCGAATATAGACACGAATAAATAATGTTCCCGTAGGGCGGAGATGTCTCCACGCCGGTCCCTACCGAATGTCACGCTGTCCCCCGTGCGGCTGAGACTTGCTTCCAGCCGTGAAAAAACCTCCCTTTTTGTAAGGGAGGTTTCTTGTCATTTTACGTCTTCCTTTACCTCAGCGGGAGGTGTATCCAGCATCCACGGATCGCGGAAGAAGCGCTTCATGTGCTTCAGCGACGCTGCGTAATAGTAGCCGTCGCAGATTCTTTCATCCAGAACGAAGTTAACGTCGATGTAGGAGTGCTCGGCAACGGTGCCGTCGCGGCGGAGCTCGTTACGGCGCTGCTTAACGCCAAAGGAACAGAACGCGGGAACGTTTCCGAAGTTGTAAAGGTGATGGTAGATGGCGGGGATGCCCAGACTTCCCATAGATGTAACGTAAAGTGAGCTGTGGAAGGGGCTGATCCTCGTGAGGAATCGCGGAAGGAGTCCGAAATAATCGAGGAACTGAAGCAAGCCAACGGTAAATTTCTTCAAAAGACCGGGGATCGCGTTGATGATGAAGGCGGTCTTGTCGAAGGAGCTGTTCTTTACGTCGCGGTATCCGAGGATCTTCTCCTGAAGCGCGTAGTAAACGTCGAATGCAGTAGCGCTGGGAGGGAGAACGAGCTTAAGGACGGAATCGGGTGAGTCAAGGACCATTTCCTGCTTTATGACGAGGCTGACCTCCACCCATCCATCTCGGGTGAATATCTTCTGACCGCTGATGAAGCGGTTGATGCCCGGATATTCCGCAACGGTGCGGATGTAGGCGGCGATCATAACGTGCATAAAGCCAAAGCCCTGATAACCCTGACGGCGTTTTTCGTTGATGTAGTCGAGGACACGGTCAACGTTTACGGACTCGCGGATGTGGTTCTGGGCGTCGGAACGCTCTTTCATAATGTAGGGAATGAGCTGAGCCATAGGCGAAAGTGAGCGGACTCTGCGTCCGTCGATTCTGTCGCCCCAGCGGCGGCGCTTGATAACGTCGCTGACCTCGGGAAGCTTATATTCTTCCACGGGTGTGATGCCGACCTTTTCTTCGGTGGCGGTGGGGATGTTTTCTTTTTCCATTTTTTCTCCGTTCGTTTCGTTTGCTTAAAACTGTTTTATAGTATAACATAAAAGTACATGGCTTTCAACATTCCGACAAAAATTATTTCCGATATGTGAACAATTAAGCGACGTTTCGTGAAAAATAAAGATCCGCCCTCCGAGTGCGTCGGATGACGGATCTTTTTGTTGTTTTGTTAAGAACCACCGCACCGTAGAGGTCTTACCACCTGTTCGGTATATCGGGACAGTTCTGATTCTTTTTTGCTGCACGCACCTCGGCAAAACAGCCGCATAAAGCGCACATACCCTCGGAAAGATGCTCGCAGGAGCGGCAGACGGTGAGTCTCGCCGCATATTCCTCACGACTGCACTTTACCGCAGGGTCGAGGGAATTGATGTATTCGACAACCGTTCTGTATGCGCCGTTGCGGTCGATCTCGGAAAGCAGACATCGGCGACACAGAGGTCGGTTTGACTGTGAGTCCATTTTTACTTCTTAACGGTAATGCGAACTACGCTGCAAGCGGGAAGAGTGAAGTTGATGCCTTCGCCGGTGATAGTAACGCCGTCGAAATGCTCAGCCTTAACAACTTCGGGAGCATCGAAATCGTTGAACGCATCCATCTCCTTGGTAAGAATCTCAGCTTCAACGGAAGCAGCCTTGTGACCTACAAGGATAGCTTCAATGTCAGCCTCGTCCTCGTGAGAGAGGTTACATACGGTGATGTTGAGGTTGCCTTCAGCATCGATGGAAGCAGATTCGTGGAGATCGGGAACGAGGTTGTTTCTGCCGCGTCTGCCGCGAGGACCGGGTCTCCGGTTTTCCTCGGGTTGCTCAACGCCGATCTGCTCGGTCTCGATGAAGCTGCCGACGAGAGTAGCATCCTGATGGCAGGAGTACATCTTGAATACGTGGTAGGTGGGAGTGAGGATCATCTTCTCGCCGTCGGTGAGGATAACGGCCTGAAGCACGTTGATGAGCTGTGCGATGTTAGCCATTCTCACGCGGTCGGAGTGCTTGTTGAAGATGTTGAGGTTGATACCTGCAACGAGAGCGTCACGCATGGTGTTCTGCTGGTAGAGGAAGCCGGGGTTAGTGCCGGGTTCAACGTCAAACCACGTGCCCCATTCGTCAACGATGAGGGAGATCCTCTTCTGGGGATCGTAGCGGTCCATAATGCATTCGTGACCGTGGAGGATGTTTTCCATCTCAAGGGTCTTCTTGAGGGTTACGTACCAGTCCTTTTCGTCGAAGGCGGTAGCGGAGCCCTTCTTGCCCCAGTCACCGGGAACGGTGTAGTAATGGAGGGAGAGACCGTCCATCATGTGAGCAGCTTCGCGCATAAGGACTTCTGTCCAGCGGAAATCAGCCGCGTTTGCACCGCAAGCGATCTTGAAGAGAGGCGCGCCTGGATAGTTGCGGCAGTAGGTCTGGAAACGGCGATATTCGCCTGCGTAATATTCGGGGGTCATAGAGCCGCCGCAGCCCCAGTTTTCATTACCAACGCCAAGGTATTTGATTCTCCAGGGTTCCTTCTGACCGTTCTTCTCACGAAGGGTAGCCATAGGAGAAACGCCGTCGAAGTTCATATATTCGACCCATTCAGACATTTCCTGAACGGTTCCGGAACCAACGTTAGCGTTGATGTAGGGTTCACAGCCGAGCTGACGGCAAAGTTCGAGGAATTCGTGTGTGCCGAAGCTGTTGTCTTCAACGACACCGCCCCAGTGGGTGTTGATCATCTTTTTGCGGTTTTCCTTGGGACCGATACCGTCCATCCAATGGTATTCGTCTGCGAAGCATCCGCCCGGCCAGCGAAGCACGGGAAGCTTCATTTCGCGGAGAGCCTTAACGATGTCGGTTCTCATTCCGTTTTCGTTGGGGATGGGAGAGTTTTCACCAACGTAGATACCGTTGTAAATACATCTGCCGAGATGCTCGGAGAAGTTACCGTAAACGTTTTTGTCAATATGACTTTTCTTGTCGTAAGTGTTGATAACAAGCTTGCTCATTTGTTTCGATCCTTTCGGGGTAAATTGAAATTATAAGCCGCGGCTCAATGTTATTTTACAAAACATAAACCTTAATGTCAATAAAAAGGCGTCAAATAAGTGGTACAAACTTGGGTTTATTATGTAAACAATAAAGACGAATATGAACAATCCGTGACGGGAAAACGAAAAATATTATATAACGGAAAACAAAATTGACCGTTCACACTTGGCAGGGACACATTTCTGTGATATGATTGAATCCGTAGATCAATCATAAACTTGACGTGTCAGAGGAGTTTTCCTTGACGCGGGAAAGGAATCATAACAATTATGAACGGTTTTCAGAACATACTGTTTCGTCTGTCGTCCATGATGTCGGTCGTAGGCCACGAAAGAACGGAGACCTCCGCTCTTGCCGAGCTTCTCGCTCCCTATTTTGATGAGTGGCACGGCGACGCCGTGGGCAATCACGTTTTCGTCCGCAGATGCGGAAAAGAAAACGCGTCGAAGCTTCAGCTCGACGCTCACTTTGACGCTGTGGGACTTGCCGTTGCAGGCATCACCGAGGAGGGGAACCTTCGTCTCGTTTCCATGGGCGGAGTAGACAGAAAGATACTCCCTGCCTGCGAGGTCACCGTACACGGGAAAACACCTATATACGGTGTCGTTGCATCAACGCCCCCCCATCTTATGACGGCGGAGGGCAGAAGCAAGGTGCCCCCCATAACGGAAATGATGGTTGACACCGGTTACTCGAAAAAGACGCTGGAGGAGGAGCTTGGCGTAAGAATAGGCACACCCGTAAGCTTCAACTACGAATGCCGTGAGCTTCTCGGCGGCAGGATCACGGGTCCCGCCTTCGATGACAAAGCCTGCGTTGCCGCTGCCGTCCGCGCCATAGAGCTTATGGGAGAGGACAGAGGTCTATATGATGTGTATCTCACCGTCTCTGCAGAGGAAGAAACGGGTATGTCGGGCGCGGCGAAGACAACCTTCGCGATCAAACCGGATCTCGCTCTCGTCCTTGACGTTGGCTTCGGCACGTCACCCGATACCCCCGAGAAAAACGGAACGTCTCCCCTCGGCTCCGGCGTTATCCTTTCCTATTCCGCCGTTACTAACGTGAAGCTTGCCCGCAAGATAATGAAGCTCTGCGACGACGGCGAGATCAAATATACCATTTCCGTGGAGCCTTCGGGCACGGGCACAAACGCAGATAACGTGGGCCTCGTTGCAGAGGGCGTTCCCGTTGCCGTTTTAGGTGTGCCCCTTCGTTCGATGCACACCTATAGCGAGGTCATCGACACTGCAGACGGCGAGGAGCTTGCAAAGCTCATCGCTGCCGTTATGAAGGATTCGGGATTGGAGGCTTGGTGCCATGAGTGAACTTAATAATCTTAAAGGTCTCGATCTTCTCCGCGAGCTTTCCCTCACTTTCGGACCTACCGGATGCGAGGATAATGTTTCCGAAAAGATCAAACGCATCGTGAAGCCCTACGCTGACGAGGTGAAGCTTGATAAAATGGGCAACCTCACTGCTGTTGTTTACGGAACGGATCACGGGACCGAAAAGGAAAAGCGCCTTATGTTTTCCGCTCACACCGACGAGGTCGGCTTTATGATAACGGAGATATGCGGCGACGGTGCGTTGAAATTTGCGCCCCTTGGCGGCATTATCCCCTCCGTCCTCGGCTCCCGCCGCGTTACCGTCGGCGACGAGACAAACCGGGTCTATGGCGTTATTGGCTCTAAAGCTATCCACCTTCAGAAGGGCGACGAGGGCGAAAAAATGCCCTCAGCCTCCGATTTCTATATCGACATCGGCGCAAAGGATAAGGAAGAGGCGGAAAAATACGTCCGCCGCGGATCATTCGGCACCTTTGATTCCGATTTCGTCCTCTTCGGCGAAGATAATAAGCTCGTTAAGGGCAAGGCGATCGACGACCGTTTCGGATGCTCCGTTATGTGCGACCTTATCCGTACCCTCAGAGACGGAGAAAAGCTTCCTCACGACGTTTATTTTGCATTCACCGTCCGCGAGGAGGTGGGTCTTTCCGGTGCCGAGACTACCGCGTACCGCGTTGACCCCCACTTCGCCGTTATTCTTGAGTCAACCGCCGTCGCCGACAACACCGGCTCCCCCGACGAGAAGAAGGTCGCCGTCCTCGGAAACGGCCCTGCCGTATCCTTTATGGACCGTTCCACAATATATAATAAAAACGTGTACGAATACGTGCTTGCTCTCGCCGAAAAGGAAGGCATCAAGGCTCAGCCCAAGCGCTTTGTTTCCGGCGGCAACGACGCAGGCCATATCCACCGCGTCCGCGCAGGCGTAAAGGTCGCCGCTATCTCGGCGCCCTCCCGCTACATACACACGGCGTGCAATGTTATCCATGCCGACGATTACAGATCCACACTCAGCCTCGTCACCTCTATCGCGCGTGACGGTAAATTTGATTTTTGATATAGGAGGAAGCACGAATGTATACTCTCATTAAAGATATAATGAAGCCTCTGGGTGTTTCGGGACGCGAAAGCACTGTGGCAAACGTAATAAAGGAAAAGATCGCTCCTTTCGTTGACGAGATCTATACCGACGCTCTCGGCAATCTTATCGCGCATAAGAAGGGACCGGAAGGCGCAAAGAAGCTGATGCTTGCGGCTCATATGGACGAGATCGGCTTTTTCGTCACCGCCGTTGACGGCGACGGTCACGTACGCTTCTCAAACGCAGGCGGTATCCGCTATAATGCAACCTGCTATCACGAGGTAGTGTTTGAAAACGGTCTGCACGGTATCCTCGTTGCAGACGACAGTGCAAATAACTATAACGGCGACAATGCTTACGTTGATATCGGCGCAAAGTCCAAAAAGGAAGCTGAAAAGAAAGTAAAAACGGGTGATACCTTCGCAGTTCTCTCCGGCGTTTCCAGAATAGGCTCAAAGCGCCTTGCGGGCAGACCCTTCGACGACAGAATAGGCTGCGCTATTCTCGTTGAGGTTGCAAAGCGTATCGCAGAGCAGGCAAAAACCACCGCATACGACACATATTACGTGTTCACCGTTCAGGAAGAGGTTGGTTGCCGCGGCTCCGAAACGGCGGCATACGCCATTATGCCCGACGTCGCAATCGCTCTTGATATCACCAAAACGGGCGATACCCCCGGCTCTCTCAAGATGGACGTTAAGCTCGGCGGCGGTGCCGCTATCAAGATCAAGGATAATTCCGTTATCGCGGATCCCGTCCTCGTTGATAAGCTGATAGCTGTCTGCAAAGAGGAAAAGATCAAGTATCAGCTTGAGATCCTCACGATGGGCGGCACAGATACCAGTAAGATGCAGTCCGCAGGCGCAGGCTGCTCCGCAGGATGCATCTCTATCCCCACAAGATACGCTCATACTCCCGTTGAAATGATCGATATGGATGACGTTGAAGCTTGCGTTAAGCTCACCGTTGCGTTTGTCGAGGGAAAATAAACCGAAATCCTCGCAAAAAACCAAGGGAGACCCGAAAATTTTCGAAAAAACTGTTGCAAATTCGTCCTCACTGTGCTATAATCTCTCTTGTTCCCAAGAGGGAATCCCCAAACGGGGTTAAATAGGGGTATAGCTCAGCTGGTAGAGTACCGGTCTCCAAAACCGTGGGTCGCGGGTTCGAATCCTCCTGCCCCTGAAAAGAAAAAAGCAGATTGCGAAAGCAATCTGCTTTTTTCAGTTAAATCCGCCGCCCGCGGGAGAAATCCACCTGCGGTGGATGAAATCGCTTCGCGATGAAAT
>CAYXHC010000057.1:0-11314 GCA_964464905.1 uncultured Lachnospiraceae bacterium | reverse complement strand
CTGAAGCGCCTTGCCGTCGTGCATGAGAGCTTCAATAGCATATGTGTCCTCGGCACCTGCAAACTTGTCGGAGGGGGTCTTTGGACCCTTAACTACGGGCATTGCAAGGTCGGTTTCGCAAACATCTGCGTAGATGTTCAGCATCTGAAGAGTTTCAGCTCTTGCTTCTTCTGCCGTTGCGTGCATTGTGTGACCCTCCTGCCAGAGGAATTCTCTTGTTCTGAGGAAGGGTCTTGTTGTTTTTTCCCAACGTACAACACTGCACCACTGGTTGTAGAGTACGGGAAGGTCACGGTAGGAGTTGATAATCTTCGCAAAGTGCTCGCAGAAGAGTGTTTCGGAGGTGGGGCGAACGCACAGACGCTCTGTGAGAGGCTCGGATCCGCCGTGTGTTACCCACGCTACTTCCGGAGCAAAGCCTTCCACGTGGTCCTTTTCCTTCTGCAGGAGAGATTCGGGAATGAACATGGGCATATACACGTTTTCGTGACCCAGCTCCTTGAATCTCGTGTCAAGAATTTTCTGTATATTTTCCCAGATAGCATAGCCATAGGGACGGATGATCATACATCCGCGAACGCTGGAATAGTCGATAAGGTCTGCTTTTTTGCAGATATCGGTATACCACTGCGCGAAGTCGTCCTCCATCGCGGTGATCTCTTTTACCAATTTCTTGTCGTTAGCCATTATATACCTCGAAATAATAAATATTTTTAGTTAAATTATTAAGCTACAGTATATCACATAAAAAATTCCGTGTCAACTCCGAGGGGGTCAAGTGTGGATTTTATTCGCTTTACCATTGACCATAGCCTGTATTTTTGTTAGTATATACTGTAAAGAATCAGATAAAACACACGCGAGGCAGAATCATGTATAAAACGATCCTTTTCGATCTCGATGGTACTCTTACCGATCCGGGTATCGGCATTACCAATTCCGTTATGTACGCTCTTTCGCGATACGGCATCACTGTTGCAAAGAGAAGTGAGCTTTTCCGCTTTATCGGTCCGCCTCTATACGATTCGTTCCGCGGATTCTACGGCTTTTCACACGAGGATGCGAAGGCGGCGGTAGCTTTCTACCGCGAATACTTTGGCAATAAGGGGTTATACGAAAACGAAGTATACGAGGGGATCCCCGATATGCTCTCACACCTGAAGGAGTCGGGCAAAAAGCTTGTTGTTGCCACCTCAAAGCCGGAGCCATACGCTGTAAAAATACTTGAATATTTCGGACTATCGAGATATTTCGATCACATTTGCGGCGCCACCTTCGACGCGTCAAGAAACAGAAAATCCGACGTTATCGCATACGCTCTTAATACTGCCGGCGTGACCGACACCGTCTCGGTTATAATGGTGGGAGACCGCGAGCACGATATCAACGGCGCACGTGATAACGGCATAGCCTCGGTCGGCGTTTTATACGGCTACGGAAGCCATGATGAGCTCGTGGCAGCAGGAGCAGATCACATTGCCGCCACTCCATACGACATTCCTTTATTTTTATGAGCCTACTTGCAAATAATGTCGCTTTTATGTTATAATACTCTCCAAGTTATTGCAGATCGACAGCATAGTAACAGAATCGGTTAAGCGGCAAAACGACTTCATTTATCCGAGAGGAACATTATGGCTGAACAAAATAAAAGAATTTACGAGGCTTTTGAAAGCTACGACGACGAGCCTGCGGAGATAAAATACAGCAGACCCTCCCCTTTTAAGATCGCAGTGAAAGTGATCTTTTACCTTTTCATCGTTTTCGTAAACGGCGCCATTATTTTCCGTGTTTGCTCGGCAGAGGATCCAAAATCGGTGCTCCGTCCCATTATCACGGAGGCAATGCGCGAAGCATACTCCGAGGCGGATGATTTTGCTGTGTATACTCAGGACATTTTCGATATGTACACCGAGGACGGTCTATTTTACTCCACGGGTATGTTTTACACCCCCTCGGCAGGTCAGCTTCAGGTATCCGTGCGCTACAACGTGCGTACAATGCCCGATATCCTCATCATAGACGAGCTTGGTCTCGGCTTTGATTCAAACGAGGAGCTCTCCTACGATCAAAGAGAAAATTCCGACTTTGAGACTCTCTCCTCCGAGGTTATCAAGAACACGGACTATTTCGCTTTCAGACTCACCGACGACAGCGGTAACGTTTATCTTCCCGCCGAAACCGTGAAGCTGACACGTTCTCTTTACGTTTTCCACACCTTCGTTTTTGAAGGCGTATCCAATGAAGATACAAACCTTTATATCGAGCTTTATCTCCTTCGCGACGGTGAACCCGACTACACCTCCCTCGTGGGAAAAATGAAGGTATACAGCTGTGAACGTCCGCTCAAGGAATACGAGCTTTCACGCTCCGAGATGTCTTTATTGAAATGATTAACTTAAACGATCACAAGGATTACACCATCTACGCACGGCGTAAAAACAGGACCGATATCACCCTATCCGTCACCTGTTACATAGCATCGGCATTTCTGTACGTTTATTCCGTTCTAGTTGAGGGAGTAAAATACGGCTCTCTGCTTCAGTTTCTTTCGCTTTTTCTTATCGTTATCGGCGTATACGTGAATCAGCGATACACCTGGACGAATTTTATTTATTCCGTTAAGGCAACGGAAAACATGAACAGCGGCGATATCGAAGGCTATTCCTTTTATGTTTACAAGGTTCAGGGCAAAAAAAGCACCTGCCTTGTAAATGTCCCCTGCAAGGACTGCATCAAGCTCGTGAAGCGTGAGCGAGGCGTGAAATCTGACGGTTCTATATCCGTTGACAAGGATGCAGCACGCTATTCATTTACGCAGACGATGATGCCCGACATTTATTACACGGCAGTATTCAATGCTGACGGCGGCACGGCTCACATCAGCTTTGAGCCGGACGAGGTGATGATTTCCCTCCTCTCGGCTTACATAATAGACTAAATTTCAATCTAATCAAATCATCAAATACAGGACGAAAACTTATGAAGATAGCAATATTCGGTATGGGAAATATCGGCGGCGGCGTCGTTGACGTTATCCTGAAAAACGGTGAGGCGCTGGCTAAAGCCTGCGGTGAGGAGCTCACGATCAAGTATATCCTCGATCTGCGCGATTTCCCCGATCATCCTCTCGGCGACAGGATCGTTCATTCAATAGACACCATCGTAAACGACCCTGAGGTTGGTCTCGTTTGCGAGACTATGGGCGGCTCTCACCCTGCCTACGAGTACACGGTAGCTGCGCTTCGTGCCGGCAAGCACGTTGTAACTGCCAACAAAGAGGTCGTTTCTAATTTCGGAGACGAATTTACCGCTATTGCCGAGGAAATGGGAGTTCACTATCTCTTTGAGGCATCCGTTGGTGGCGGCATTCCCCTTATCCGTCCCATAACGGGCTCACTCCGCTCCGAATCTATAAGCGAAATAAACGGCATCGTAAACGGAACGACCAACTACATCCTCACGAAGCTTTCAGAGGGGATAGAATTCAACGTTGCACTTGACGATGCCAAGGCACGCGGTTACGCCGAGCCCAATCCCTCCGCAGACCTTGACGCCATCGACGCCCAGAGAAAGATATGCATTCTCTCTGCTCTTGCAACAGGAAGGCTCTATGCACCCGGAAAGCTCCGCGCCGAGACCATACGCAGCATCACTCCCGACGATATGTCCGCAGCTGACGTTTGCGGTGGCACTATCAAGCTTATCGCTCACGGTGAATACAAGGACTGCTCCGACGACATCTTTGCCGCGCCTGCATTCGTGCCTTACACCTCTCCCCTTTCACACATTGAAAACGTGTTCAACGGCGTTCTAGTTTCCGCATCAGTATCGGACGAGCTTATGTTCTTTGGCCGCGGTGCCGGCAGATACCCCACGTCAGGCTCTATCATTGCTGACGTTATTGCGGCAGTTTCAGGCACACAGAACCGAATCGCCCCCTTCAAAAAGGCAGACGACTCTACACTCGTTCCCTACACTGACCACGTTTGCTGCCATTTCGTTGCAGTTCCCGCCAAGCTTATGGATGATGCTGAAAAATATTTCGGTGTCTCCGCCCGAATCGGCACTGACGGTAAACGCGCCGGACTCATCCTCCCCGAGGAAAAACACGAGTCCGCTCTCCTTCGCGCAAAACAGTTTGGCGAAGCCCACTCCGCACAGGTTTCCGTTTACCGCATAATATAATATCAAGCAAACGAAAAAGCCACGGTTGCCGTGGCTTTTTTATTTTTAGCTGAGGTTATATCTATGCAAAGATACGTCGTTTACGCCGTCACATACGAAAAAAAGGACGGGGTGGCTAAGATAACAATACACGGATACGGTATGCACGGACTTCTATTTCCCGTTTCCGCCGCTATTACGGAGTCGGGTTATTCCCCGCTTGGCTTTTCGGTTTCCGACATAGCACTTTCGGTTCGTATTCCGTCGGAAGAAGGTGCGGATATCTATCGCCTGCTATGCCGTCGTTTTTTTGAATATCAGGGCCAAAGTGACGGATCCATATAGCAAAGAATAGACTTTTCGAGCCAATACGCAAACTCCGTTTTTTCAGGATAAAGGTACTCAAAGCTTTTGAATTTGTTATATAAGCTGCGTCCATCGCCAACATCATGCCATATATCGGCAAATATGAAGTCGTAGCCGACTGACGGCGCTGTTTGCTCTGCATATTCCACCGCATCGGCAACGATAACATTTACCTTTTCGGGATGCTCAAACTGAGGCAGTATCTCATTTGCAAAGAGTGTCGCCGCATCCGCCGAAAGTTCTACCGCTGTGACAGACTCCACCTCGTCTTTACGCTGACACATATAGATGAAGTAACCGAGACCAAGACCGTACGTCAGCACCTTACCGTTAGCTTTATTAACAGCAGGCAGCGTTGTAACGGTCTCGTTCGGCAGAAGCGTCATCCATTCTCTGCCGTTTTCCAGGATAGCGGGATATGAAAAGTCTCTCATAAAAAAGCCTAACTGAGGTATAAGTTCTCCACGGTCGGTAACGATGAAATCATCGCAGATAAACCCCTCACAGGGGGCAAGTGACATTGTTTTCATCTCCCATTTTCCCAGCTTTTTCGAGGGAAATCTAATATTCTTATAGTAAGGGTCGTTTTCAAATTCAGCGGGATCAAGCTCCCTCACCATAGGCAAAAACCAATTACGGAAATGTGCTTTATCCTTCCCTGCTGAATCAAGTCCGCACAAAACGGCTAGTATCTCCGCATACGCACGTGAGCTGTCGAAGCCACAGGCGTCCTTCATTTCCGTCACCATTTCGTAGGTAATGGCATCGGGTGACAGATTCAGGTAGAGGGATAGAAGCTCCGCAGTTCTTGCGTTCAACCTTTTAATTTTTTCAGGCGGCAATATGCTTTTAGCTATCGTCATAAATATGCCTCCTTAGACTTTGTTTTCGTGATTTTACAAATGATAATAATATCACAGTGTTGAAAAAAAATCAACTCTGTGGTATACTGTTAAAAATTTCAGACACAGGGAGGATCGAAACGTGCAAAGCGCCCGTGACTTGCTCATATCAAAAAAGCTTTATATTTTTGACATGGACGGCACCATCTACCTTGGAAAAAGGCCCTTTGATTTTGCGATAAGATTCATCAATCACCTTCGCGAATGGGGCAAGGACGTTATGTTTTTCACTAATAATGCCTCCCGCAGCTCCGGATTTTATTATATGAAGCTATCCTCGCTTGGCTACGGCCCCGCTCCCCGCGAGATCATGACAGCAGGTGACGTTACCGCTGAGTTCATTCTCCGCCACAGACACGGTGCGTCCGTTTATCTTGTAGGTACATCCGATCTCCGACGCGATTGGAAGAATCGCGGCATCCGTCTCATCAGCGATGACGGAGCATCCAGCGGAGCGCTTGCCGACATCGTCGTTACCAGTTTCGATACGGAGCTTAATTATCAGAAGTTATCCGACGCAACGCGGATGATAAGAAACGGTGCTGAGTATCTTTCCACCCATCCCGACTTCAATTGTCCTACCGAGGATGGATTCATTCCCGATTCTGGCTCTATCGCTGCTCTCGTTACTGCGTCTACCGGTGTGACTCCACGATACTTCGGTAAGCCTTATTCGGAGACTGTTGATATGATAAAAGAAGTTACGGGATATTCGAGCCATGATATTTGCATTTTCGGCGACAGGCTCTACACCGACATTGCTCTCGGAAAGAGAAACGGTATCACATCCGTTCTCGTGCTGACGGGAGAAACCACAGAGCGAGACCTTGAAAAGACACGTCCCGAAGATCTTCCCGATATAGTTCTGCCTTCTCTTCTTGAAGCAGACAAACTTATGCTGTGACGTTTGATTTTTAATAATTCCGTATAATCCTGCGTTCCCTTGTTTACAGAAGGAAAATTGTGCTATAATATAACTGTACTTAAGAGCTGCAGAGCATCATAAAGGAGGCTGTTATGTTCCTTGACCGCAATCCGACCCTTCGGGTCGTTATCAACACCGTTATCATAATACTTGCATTGGCGATAGTCATCGGATCAATAATACTTATAGTCCACATGCTCGATGTCGGCTCTCCCGCTGACAGCGAGGAATCGTCCGGCTCAGACACCTCTGACACATCTACAGATCCCGTTGAAGAAGAAACGACGGACTACACGGAAAAGTCCGACTCGGACGACAGTTCGAGCAACACCGAAAAGCACGAAGAAAGCTCAGTACCAGACAGTGAATCCGACGACGAAACGACGACTGCGACGCCTGAAACTGCCGAGACACTTTTCGACGAGCCAAAAACAATGTACGCGCTTTATAACGTCAATGCCCGAATGAGTCCATCCACTAACAGCGACATTTACGGACTTTACTATCAGGGCGATGAGATCAAAGTGACCGGTGAGACCGAAAACGGCTGGTACCGCGTTGATTGGCGCGGATACACAGCTTACATCAGAAACGATCTTCTTACCTCTGATGCACCCGCCGCAAGTGTCACGATCGAGGATTACGATCCTGCTGTGATTATGTATGCACAGACGAACGTAAACGTTCGCGAGGGACACACGACGAGTTCAACAAAAATAACAATGATAGATATCGGTACCGAGGTCACCGTTACGGGAAAAACCTCTAACGGCTGGTATCGCATCGATTATAACGGCAGCGTCGCATACATCAGTGAAAAGTATCTTTCAAAAAACATGCCTGAGATTCCGGCAGAAACAGACGAACCTGCTTAAAGCAAAGATAAAAAACTCATCCGGCGTCGGATGAGTTTTTTGTTACAGTAATATCACAAAGCACAAAATAACCCCTTCGCCGAAGCGAAGGGGTTATTGATTACTTTAACAAGAGCCGATCGGGATCAGTTTGCGGGATGACCCCAGATCTCGATCTCTGCTACGTTACCGTAACCGCCATCGGGAGCGGTGTAACGGAGGTAGTAGTATACGGTATCGCTTTCAGCAACAGCGAGTGTTGTAAAGTCACTTTCAGCGGGAGTTTCAGATACAGTACCTACATTGGTCCAGTTGGTGCCGTCTTCGGATACTTCGAAGTAACCGTTAAGCATACGGGAACCGTAACCGGAACGCGGGCAGTAACGGATGTGAGTAAGCTTGAATCCTTCGGGAACGTATGCACCAACATAAGCGTCAGCGTGAGTACCGTCACCGGGAATACCAATCATTTCAGCATCGGTGTTTTCATACTCTAAACCTTCATCGCAGTCGTATGCGGTGGAATAGTCCATATCAAACACCTTATCAGCAGTCATAGAAGTGCTGTTACCCCAAGTACCCTTACCGTCGTGGAGAACATTTTCAACAGCAACCTGGAAGAACGTAATGCCTTCGCCGGGAGCGCCGTAAAGAGCATCGCTGATGGAAGAGGGGATGATCTCGCCGTCATAAGGATAGTACTGGTTTACGAAATCGGGATCGAAGATAGACATCTTCTGAGCGCCGCCAATATAAATGTCAACGGTCTCGGTCTGGAGAGTGATACCGATGGAGTTCCATTCACCAACGGAGAGAGAGTTGTTGATCTTGAAAGCAGCAGATGTCTTAACGCCATCAATTACCTGATAGCAGTCAGCCTGAGTATTGCCGTTTTCTGCAAGGGAAAGAACCATGTAGTTGTTTTCGTCCTGAATGCAGAAGTAAATGTTAACAACAGCGTTTTCGTCAGCGGGGAATACCTTAAGGGAGAACTGGTAGTAGTTCCAGTTGGCATCGCCGGCATAAGCGAAGGAACCTGTGCCGTCGCCGTTGAAAGCGATAACGTGGTTTCTGTCTTCGTCAGCGTCCTCTTCGGTATATTCCTTAGCAGGGTCGTCAACGATAGCGAAGTCAGCGGTGTCCTTATCCCAAGTGCCGCCTACAGATACTGCGTAGGTGAATTCGGGAAGTGCGCCATCTTCGAGGTCGTTTTCGAGAAGGAGATACTTATCGGACTGTCTGGAAAGAACCTTGAGGTTGTCGAAATAAACAGTACCGGTCTCAGTACCGATACCGATCATACCGCCGATCTTAGCGTCGGGATTGGGATAGTACTCGTCGTCCTCGTCTTCATTTCCACCTGCATCCTCGGTATCGTTACCGATGGCTTCGGTTTCGGTGCCGTTGTCAGTATCGGATTCGCCGTTGGTCTCTGCAGGGGGTAAGCTGCTGCCGTCGTCACAAGCAACAAAAGCAAGGAGCATTGCGAGAGCAAGCAGCATAGCAAAAAGCTTTTTCATAAAAAATCCTCCATATTTCGAATTGTCACAATTCGTTGTTAAACTATTATATCAATTTGCGAACAAATTGTCAATCAAAAAAGCAATTTTGCACAATTATCTTTTAGAATCTCGAATTAATTTGACTTATATATTAATTTTTGAACTTTTTTTACGGATTGAATTAAAATCTAAAATCCTTTCATAAAAATAAAACGCGATTTACGTAATATTGCGCTTTAATTCGCTTACAGTTTATAGGATGTGATACGCTATATCTCATTTTGAAAATCAGTCAAGCCCGCGGGTGAGCATAAGGGCGAGGGTACAGAAGGCTCCGATGATTATAGCACCGTATATGAAAGGAACACTGCCCGAGCCGATACCTGCAGCAAAGGCAGCAACGATGACGATTATGAAAAGAGCTCCGGAGACACGCGCGGTTCTTAACGTTTCTTCGCTGGTGAGCCAAAGAATGAGCTGCGCGATGAGAACGAGCCAGGAAGGTGCTTTCTTTTCGCAGCTTCTTTCACAGCCGTGATTTCTATTCATTGCTATTGTATTATTCATAAATCGATCCTCCGACACAAAATATCCTTTATTGGTTATCTTCTAGCACATTATATCACCATTTTCGGTCATTGTCAATCCGTTTTTGATAATTATTTCTCATTTTTATTTCCATTTTGTATTTACAACAGCAAAATTATATGATACAATAGGATCATGTAACAAAGCGTAGTATAAGAATAGGTTTATCACAATGAACACTTGGCTTGACAGAATCAAAGAAAAAAAACGCGCCCTTGGTATGACAAACGAAGCTCTCTCAGAAAGAACCGGCATCCCTCAGGGCACTCTCAATAAAATATTGTCCGGAGTCTCAGACGATCCCAAGCTCTCCACGCTCTCTGCCTTCGCCCGCGTATTTGACGTTTCCCTTGACTATATTGCCTTTGGCGACGGTGAATCGCTCCATTTATCACGATCCGAAAACGAGCTTGTCCTCAACTACCGTTCTCTCGACAAAACTGGACGGGAACTTGTCTCCCTTGTAGCTTCCAAGGAGGCTGAGCGCTTCGCTCCTGCAGAGGAAGAGATGCCTTCGGAGCCGTCCCGCGTGCTTTCCCCCGGCAGATTCAAATTCACCTCTGAAGCCACATCTACCGTGGCTGATCCGCGTTTTCGTCTCCCTCTCTACGACCTGCCAGTTTCCGCAGGCAGAGGCTCGCTTCTTGACGGCACCGGCGCCGAATACATCACTCTCACCTCCGGCGGCACCACTCTCGATGCGGACTTTGCTCTCAGGGTCAGCGGCAACAGTATGGAGCCGCGTTATCTCGACGGCGACATAATCCTCGTACACGAGCAGCCGAGTGTCGGAATCGGCGAGCTTGGCGTTTTCATCTGCTCCGACGGCGTCACAAGCGAAGGCTATTTCAAGCGCTTCGGCGGCGACAGACTCATTTCCATCAATCCAGCGTACGACGACATTTATCTCGACAGCTTTGCCTCCGTTATCTGCCGCGGCAAGGTCATCGGCAGACTTCCGAGAAAATAAAGCAGTTTTCATAATGTTCCTCCAACAGAAAACCACCGCCCGTGAGCGGTGGTTTTCTCTACATATTGAACTATATTATTCCGTTTCTTCGCCTAAACCTAAGACTATTGAACCCGTGTAACCGCATTTTGAGCATCTGCCCAAAAGCTGATTGTAATAATCACCGTGTGATTCCGTGTAAGTGTAATTGCATACACTGCATACGGTTATAGTGTGGACCGAGGCATTAGTGGGGGAATACGCATAGTTGCTGGCGCTATGAGTTCCGACGCCGCCGCACATGGTACATGTGTGATTATTCAATGTCGGGGTCCAACGATGTGTGGTATGATGTCCCGTTATTACTCGCGCTCCCCATTTATCGGATAGCGTTGGCCCTGTTGATGTAGTTAAATCACCGGCATAATACATAAGTTTACTTATATTATAATTTTCATACAAGTCAATCAATCCCCATACATGACCGAGTTCATGAGCTAATATCGTTACCCATTTGCTATCATCGTCAAAATAATCCAAGTAAGCATTGTTAATCCATATATCCCACGAGGATAAATGAGAACTGTCTTCCCCGGTCCCTTTTACTCTATTGGTAAGCATCGCGGAAATACCTTCTTCGGGGAAGTCGCTATCAGACTTTATATAAATGATATTACTACTGCTTGATGATTCTCTAATTGTGAACGGCGTAAAATTCCAAAGGTTTGCAGCTTCGGCGAAAAGCGCTTTGAACCTGTTTGACATAGAAGCAGAAAACTTGTAATTAGTTGATGTTCCGTTAGTATGTTCTGTGTCGTCAACGATCCAACCTATTTCTTCGCTTCCAACAAAATAAGCACGAGAGATTTGAAGTTGACCATCAAAATAACCTCTAAGGGAAGAAGGGTGAGCGAAAACGGTTACACAGTTTGCAAGTAAAACAAGAACGACCACAAATATCAACAGCTTAAAAATATAGTTATATTTTTTCATTCCGAATTTCCTCTCAAAAACTCAACGAAATCCTTTAGTTTATATACACATTCAGGTGACGCGCCCGG
>CAYXHC010000056.1:0-11849 GCA_964464905.1 uncultured Lachnospiraceae bacterium | reverse complement strand
CGTGCTCTTGCATAAGCGCAAGCGAGAGGAGACTCGTCAAGACCCTCAATGTCGTCAACGAAGCAAGCGCGCTTGAGATTTTCGGAAAGGGGAATACCAACCGCAGCCGAGGTGGGGGAAACGTGCTTGAAGGAGGTAACTGCGGGAAGACCGAGAGCCGCCTTAAGCTCCTTAACGAGCTGCCAGGAGTTGAATGCGTCAAGGAAATTGATATAGCCGGGTCTGCCGGAGAGGATCTCGATGGGGAGATCGGAGCCGTTCTTCATAAAGATCTTGGAAGGCTTCTGATTGGGGTTGCAACCGTACTTAAGTTCGAATTCTTTCATTTTTCTGCTCCTCGTTTATCAGTTGTTTTTGTTAACGATCCTTGTTTCAGCCTCTCCGGTGGAAAGGTCGATGTATCTGACGAAAAGGGAAACTTTGTTGTCTTCGTTGAGGTTTTTCCAAATGTGAGCCGTAAGCTCGTCTATGTTCATTTCGGGGATGATGAGAGTCTTGGGTTCACCTTCAAATGAGGGGAGAGGATCGCCGTCACCGTTATAGGTGTGGATGAACTTTGCGCGGCCTGCGATGGGATTGGAATAAGCGTAGGTGAATCTTTCGCAGGAGGAGTCGTCACCCTCAGCACTCTTGAGAATGGACATAGCGAAGTTCATGGAGCCACCGTCGCGGTGGATGATACCGGAGATACGGGGAGTGAAGTTGGGCTTGTCGTCCTCGAATTCTCTTGTGCGGAGCGCCTGCTCAAAGGTCATCTGCTTATCCATAAGCTCGTAGATAGTGTCGGTCTGGTCACCGTTTGTAACGATAGTCTTGTTACCGAGAACGCGAACGGGATAATAAATGATAAGATGCGGATCGACCATTTTGGATTCGTCGAATGCCTTTGTGCGCATTGCGTCACCTTCGGAAACGAAAACGCGGTTACGGCTGTTTACGCTTCTGCCCATGATAAAATACGCGGTAACAGCGTATTTTTCGTCGGCACTTTTGCCTATGATTATGCCTCTGCCGTGGTAAGCGAGGGAATTAAGCTCGTTTGCAATAGTGGAAACTTTCATTTCTATCTCCTTATTCTTTAATAAAGACTTTGTTTTCGGTGACGGTCAGCTTGTCTTCACAGAAAAGCTTGACAGCGCGGGGCAGAAGTACCCATTCAGCCTCTTCCATAATGCGGCGTTGCAGCGTTTCGGGTGTGTCGTAATCCAGCACGGCAACGGCCTTCTGCAGTATGATGGGACCTGCATCGCACTCAGGAGTGACGAAATGCACGGTGGCACCCGATACCTTCACGCCTTTTTCAAGAGCAGCGGCGTGAACGTGGAGTCCGTAGTATCCTTTTCCGCAAAAAGAAGGGATCAGCGCAGGGTGAACGTTTATGATCCTGTTGGGGAATGCTTCGTATACCTGCTCATCGATGATAGTGAGGAACCCCGCAAGAACGACGAGGTCGATTCTTGCAGCCTTGAGCGCGTCGGTGAGCGCTTTTGAATATTCTCTGATGGAGTCGTAGTCCTTCCTTGCAATAACAAGGGAATCGATGCCATTGTCACGAGCTCTTTCAAGCGCGTAAACGTCGGGCTTCGAGGAGATCACGAGGGCGATATTGCCGCCACCGAGACTGTTTTTCTTTTCAGCTTCGATCAGAGCGCCTAAATTCGTTCCGCCGCCGGAAACGAGAACTGCAATTCTTTTGCTTTCCATCTTGTGTCTCCTTATTATTCTTTGATCAGGGAAAGGGCAGGCAAAATAAGACCGCCCACGGTGTTGCCGAGAATGACGATGCCGATGAAAATTACAGCGTCGGGGGAGAACTCAGCTCCGTAGGAAAAATATCCGATATCTGCTATGGAATGCTCAAATCCGCAAAGGATGAACGCAGGCACAGCGTAGATGATGCCGAAAGCAGAGGAGGACTTTTTATATATCGCAACGGCGATATACATAAGAACTCCGCAGAAGATCGCGCGGATGAAGGTCTCGTGAGGGAGCAACGTGAGCTTTGCGGATACTATCGTCTCCGCTTTCTCGCCGAGAGCTGGGAGGGCAATGCGTCCCATATAGGAGAAAAGCGACGTTGCAACGATATTGCCGGCAAGACCGATGAAAACGGTCAGAAAGTCGTCCTTCGTGTGGGAGACAGCGAGAAAACCTATCTTACCCGTGTAAAGAGAGTATCCGAGATGACAAATGGTGAGCAGTGCCACAGCGAAAAGGGCAGAACCCACATATTTGTTGTCGCAGGCAAGGAAAACGGCACAACCAATGGCTATCATAAGACCGGCACAAACGCCGTCTGTGAATTTTTTCAGCATATACGTATCTTTTCGTCGTCGTCAGCAATGATCTCGCCGATTATGTAAGCGTCCTCGCCGGCTTCACGGAGAAGCTCTATTGCGTGGTCTGCATCCTTGCGCGCAACGGTGATGCTCATGCCAACACCCATATTGAAGGTGTTGAACATGTCACGCTCGGGAATGTTGCCTTCCTTTGCGATAAGATCGAAAAGCGGAGGGATCCTGATGGCGCTCTTGCCGATAACGGCGCAGAAGCCGTCGGGAATGGAGCGCGGTATGTTTTCGTAGAAGCCGCCGCCGGTGATGTGAGATATACCGGAAATGGAAACACCGGACTTGATAAGAGAAAGAACGGGCTTAACGTAGATTCTCGTGGGAGCGAGCAGCGCTTCTCCGAGAGTCTTGCCGCCAAGCTCCTCGGGAGTGCGAAGGAGCGCACCGCCGTCGATGTCAAAGACGCGGCGAACGAGGGAGAATCCGTTGGAATGTACACCGGAGGAGGGGAGAGCGATGATGATGTCGCCTGCCTGAGTCTTGGAGTTGTCGATCATACGGCTCTTGTCAACGATACCAACAGCGAAGCCTGCAAGGTCGTATTCGTGCTCGGGCATAAGACCGGGATGCTCTGCAGTCTCTCCGCCAATGAGAGCGGCGCCTGCCATAACACAGCCTTCAGCAACGCCGGACACGATCTCTGCGATCTTTTCAGGGTAGTTTTTGCCACAGGCGATGTAATCAAGGAAGAAAAGGGGTTCGGCGCCTGAGCATATAATGTCGTTAACGCACATTGCTACGCAGTCGATGCCGATGGTGTCGTGACAGTCGAGAGCGAAAGCGAGCTTTACCTTGGTGCCGCATCCGTCCGTGCCTGAAACGAGAACGGGTTCGGTCATTCCGGAAAGGTCGGGCATGAAAAGACCGCCGAAGCCGCCGATACCGGAAACTACGCCGTTTCTGTCGGTGCGCTTGATGTGGCTCTTCATAAGCTCAACGGCACGGTAGCCTGCCGTAATGTCAACGCCTGAAGCGGCGTAGCTGTCGGACTTGGAGATAGTTTTTTCAGTCATGGCAGTATCCTCGATAATAGTAATTATTCGCGACCGCACCAGCAGTAGGTGCAGATGTCGCAGCTGGAAAGACCGATGGATTCGGTTATCGTGGGAAGTGTCTGGAATCGGAGTGAATCAACGCCCAGATGCTTTGCAATGGAGGAGAGAAGGGCACGTCCGCGCTCTGTCGTCTCGTCGGAATACTCAGCCATGTGCTCGGGGGAAACGTCGGTTCCCTCAAGCTCACGGATAAAGCGGCGGGCGATAAGATCCATGTCGGAGGTGTTACGGGAGAAATTAAGGAATTTGCATCCGTAAAGTATAGGGGGACAAGCAGAACGCACGTGAACCTCCTTGGCACCGTTTTCGTAAAGGAACTGTGCCGTTTCCTGAAGCTGTGTACCGCGGACGATGCTGTCGTCGATAATGAGAAGGCGCTTGCCTTCGATAAAGTCGCGGACGGGAACGAGCTTCATCTTTGCGATCTCGGCGCGAGCCGTTTGTGTCTTGGGCATAAAGCTGCGGGACCACGTGGGGGTGTATTTAATAAAGGGACGCGCAAAAGGGATTCCGCTTTCGTTAGCAAAACCGATGGCGTGGGGGGTGCCCGAATCGGGAACGCCGCAAACGTAATCAACGACGGGAAGCGTACCTGCCTCTATCTCGGCGCGTGCCATAAGCGCGCCGTTGCGTGTGCGCATCATTTCAACGTTCACGCCCTCGTAGTCGGAATTGGGATATCCGTAGTAGGACCAAAGGAAGGCGCAGATACGTTTCTTCTTGTGAGGCTCGGCAAGAACGGTTATGCCGTCGGGAGTGATCTCAACGATCTCACCGGGACCGAGATCGCGAACGTACTCGTATCCGAGCTTCATATATGAAAAATCCTCGAAGGCAACGCAGTAGCCGTCGCTGTTTTTGCCGATGGTGATAGGGAGACGGCCGTCTCTGTCGCGTGCGACGATAAGTGAACCGCCCTCCTTTAGTATAAGTATCGCAACGGTGCCGTCGATAACGCTCTCCGCAAAGCGGATACCGTCGGTAAAGCTGCTTTTCTGGTCTATCATAGCCGCGGTAAGCTCCGTTGTGGTAACGTTACCGGATGCGAGAGATGCAAAGTGACCGCCCGAGAAGGAAAGATACTGCTTTGCAAGCTCAGCTTCGTTGTTTATTCTGCCTATCGTGGAGATAGCGTAGGTTCCGAGATTTGATCGGAAGAGCAGGGGCTGAGGGTCAGTGTCGCTGATACAGCCGATGCAGGAGTTTCCGCTGAGCTCTGAGCAAACGTTTTCGAACTTCATGCGGAAAGGAGAGTTTTCAATATTATGTATCTCGCGGGAGAAGCCGCGTTCGCCGTATGCGGCCATACCGCCTCTTCTTGTGCCGAGATGTGAATGGTAGTCCGTGCCGAAGAAAACGTCGGCAACGGCGTCACGTTTCGATGTTACACCGAAAAATCCACCCATAAAATGTGTATCCTTATCTTAATGTTTCAATATAGAGGTATACGAGAGGAGCGAGAAGGCCCCTCCCGTATAAAATAAACGTTATTTGTTTTCGAAGAAAATTTCGGAAAGCTTCATGGGAGCAATGTACTCGTCCCCACGGTAAACGCGCATATTTCCGGAAGCAATCTCGTCGATGAGGATGACCTCGTCGCCGCTATATCCGTATTCAAATTTGATATCGTAAAGGTCAAGACCAAGCTCTGCCATATCGTCAGCGATGATCTTGGTGATGCGCTGAGTCATAGACTTGGTAGCCTCGTACTGTGCGTCTGTCATAACGCCGAGAGCAACGAGAGCGTCCTTGGTAACGAGGGGATCGCCCTTTTCATCATTCTTGAACGTCATTTCAACGTAATAGGGAAGCTCAGCGCCGTTTTCGATGTATTCACCATAGCGGCGGATAAAGCTGCCAACGGCACGGCGGCGGCAGATAACTTCAAGACCATGGCCGAAGGGACGTGCGGGAAGCACCTCCATCATAGCGGTTTCGGGGTCAGCGCTGACGTAGTGGGTCTTGATGCCTGCTTCACGGAGCTTTTCAAAATAATAAACGGACATACGGAGGTTGACCTTGCCAACGCCCTCAATAGTAACGCCTACAGAGTTTGCGCCGGGATCGAACACACCGTTTTCACCGGTGCAGTCGTCCTTGAAATGGAGGCAGTAATTGCCGTTGTCAAGAGCGAAAACGTTTTTTGTCTTACCTTCGTAAACGAGCTTCATGTGTTCCATTTTTATAACCTGCCTTTATATTAGTTATTATTGAATCTTGAGTTTACTTCTTCGTTTTTCTTCAAAACCTTGTCGTGGTCTGCCGCGCGCTTAGCGTCAAGTTTTGCTGCAAGCTCGTCGTCGGAAACGGCGAGGATCTCGGCTGCCAGAAGAGCCGCATTCACAGCGCCGCCGATAGCAACGGTGGCAACGGGGATGCCGGAGGGCATCATGACGGTGGAAAGGAGCGCGTCCATGCCGCCGAGGTCACCCGACTTGATCGGAATACCGATAACGGGCACTGTGGTGTTTGCGGCGATAGCGCCGGCAAGATGTGCCGCCATACCTGCTGCCGCAATGATGGCGCCGTAGCCGTTTTTACGGGCGCCGAGAGCAAGCTCACGTGCTTCCTCAGGAGTTCTGTGTGCGGAATAAACGTATACGCTTCTTTCGATCCCAAGAGAATCGAGCGTGTCTACAGCCTTGGAAACGACGGGAAGGTCGCTGTCGCTTCCCATGATTATCATTACTTTTTTCATAATTACCTCTATGGAATATGTGTAAAAAACAAAAAAAGACACACCAACATATATTATCACAAGTGATCAGCGGTGTGCCCAGACGGTCGGCTTCTATTCCGTAAAGCTCCCTTGCGGTGTTCCGCTTCCGTCAGTTACATTACGGTTTTGACTACGAAAATATTTTAACAAAATACCTGCATACGGTCAATGGGTATAATGTACAAAGTTCGCGATTTTTTAGACACATTTTGAAGTGAAGAATATAAATGTGACAAAGCTCCCCATATCTCGTCCGGTATAGGTGTGGACATATACGACATTTTGTGCTATCCTAATAGGAGATAAAGCATTCTGGAAAGGTTACATCAAATGATGAACGTAGTAATAATAGACGGGCAGGGCGGACGTATCGGTCAGCGCCTCGTTGAAAGTGTAAAAAAAGCGTATCCCAACGTTACCGTTACCGCCGTCGGCACAAACAGTATCGCAACTGCGGCAATGCTGAAGGCTGGTGCGGACAGAGGCGCCACGGGAGAAAACGCCGTCGTCGTTGCCGCACGGCGTGCAGACGCGATAATAGGCCCTGTGGGTATAGTTCTTGCCGACGCACTTTTCGGCGAAGTTACCTCCGTTATGGCGGTGGCGGTCGCACGGTCCGACGGCAAAAGGATCCTTTTGCCCATGGAAAGATGCGACACCGTTATCGCAGGAACGAAAGGTATGTCCACCTCGGAGCTTATAGAGGATGCAGTACTCCGTCTCGGCGAGATAATAAACGATTGACAACTCAGCGTCCGACGGTGTATAATATACGGGCACGGCTGAAGCCGCGAACACGCGCAGAAGCGCTCAAACCAAAAATCAATAAAGCAAAAGTCATAATGACGTTCTGAAGACGCCGGTTTTTCTCTATGAAAACCGGCGCTTTTTATTGAAAGGATAAGAAATGAAAAACAGTATCAGAAAACTCACCTACTCAGCGCTTCTTTTTGCAATGGCATACGTTTTGCCCTTCCTCACGGCAAACATACCCGAGGTCGGCTCTATGCTTTGCCCCATGCATATTCCCGTGCTCATTTGCGGATTCGTTTGCGGTCCCGTCTGGGGACTTGCAGTTGGCGCAACGGTGCCGATCGTTCGCTCCCTGACGATACATATGCCACCCCTTTATCCCGTAGCCTCTGCAATGGCGTTTGAGCTTGCGGTCTATGGCTTTGCAACGGGCGTGCTTTACCGTATGTTCCCGAAAAAGATCGGATATACATATGCCACACTCATCATATCAATGACAGCAGGCCGTCTCGTTTGGGGCGCGGTGCGTCTGGTTATGGCAGGTATATCGGATATGGAGTTCGGATTTGCCGCGTTCGTGTCGGGCGCCGTAACGACTGCTATCCCAGGCATCATACTTCAGATCGTGATCGTGCCGGCACTTATATATGCTCTTGAAAAGGGAAGATTTATCCTCGAATAAGACGACATCCCCGTGCGAAACGGATCGCACGGGGACTTTTTTATAAAAAAATTCTTTACTTCGTAATATTCCCGGGTAAAATCGTAGATATAGGGTGAACGCGTTCAAAGAATAAAAGGAGGAACCGATATGACCGACGAGAGGATAATTGAGCTTTTCTTCGGGCGCTCCGAGGATGCAATAAAGGAGCTTTCGGCAAAGTACGGCAAGCTGTTTTATAGCATCGCGTATAACGTTACGGGAAACCGTGAGGACGCGGAGGAATGCTGTAACGACGCATATCTCGGCGTGTGGAACAGGATTCCCCCTGAGCGTCCGTCGCCCCTTTCAACGTACGTTTGCCGCATAGTTCGCAATATTGCCCACAAGAAATACGAATATAACAGCGCCGACCGCAGAAACAGTGAATATACGACGGTGATAAACGAGCTCACCGCTGCCGTGGCGTCGGGTGAATCGGTGGAGGATGAGATCACAGCCGGTGAGCTTGCCCTTGCCATCGATGCCTTTCTTGACAGGGAAAAACGGACTGACCGTGAGCTTTTCGTAAGACGCTATTATTTTGCCGAAACGGTGGAGGAGGTCGCAAAAGCGCTCCTTATGAAACCGAACAGAGCCGCAGTTGCCCTTCACCGTCAGCGTGAAAGACTGCGCCGATATCTCATAGAGGAGGGATATATAATATGACTAAAGAAACAGTAACGTCTGCCGTTATGATGATCTCCGACAGGCATATTCTGTCCGTGATAGAGCATAAAACGAAAAAGAGCCGCAGGCTTTATTATCTTTCAGCCGCGGCGGCGTGCCTCGCTTTGTGCGTGATCATCGTCCCCTTTGCCATCGCATATTCACTTCAGGGAGGGGGCGATCAAGGAGAGGATGATCTCGGAGAGTACGGCATATACTTTGAAACTCCTGAAGCGGCATTTGCCGCTATTGGCGAGGACGATATACTTCGCCGCGCTGTGGCGATGGCAGATGAGATAACGCGGCTTGACCTTAAGCTGCGAGGAGAGGATCCGTCAACCGATGGCATAGACTGCTACGAGGACCATCGGGACCGTCTTATAAGATTCGAATTCCGTTCGAAGGTCGGGGACGATACGGCAGTTATCTATATTGTATATAACGGGGTAACGAAGCCTTATTATATCGGTGAGCATATACCGTCCCTTGTCCGGTCGGCACTGATCGGCACCACACCTGTGGAATACGTGTACGACGAGGGACTCGATCAGCTCGACGCAAAGTTCAGGTATAATGGCATTGATTACTGCCTGCAGTATACGTCGGCTGAGCCTTCCGAGGAAAAGCTACTCTCATATCTCGAAAAGCTTCTCACGGAATAATATCAGCACGGAAAAGCACCGAGAAGTCGGTGCTTTTTCTTCTCTCTCGCTCCATCTTGAAAAGCGCGGCGAATACTGATATAATAAACGCAACGCTTATTGAAAAGAGGAACACGAAATGAACGCTCTTTACGAAATGATCTATAAACGCAGATCCGTGAGAAAATTCGACGCCGCCTTGAAGGTCTCAGCGGATGAGCTTAACGCGATAAATGAAAAGCTTGCGGCTCTCACACCTCTCCGTCCTGATATAAAGATCGCATTCCGCATCATGCCCCGAGAGAATACAACGGCAAAATGGGGCGAATACTGCCTTCTCGTTTACAGCGAAAAAACGAACGGTTATCTTGAAAACGTGGGCTATATGGCAGAGGAGATGGACCTTTATTTCGCTACCCTCGATATCGGAGCCTGCTGGTACGGTCTTGCCCGCACGGCAAAGGAAGACGACGTTTACGAAGGTCTTCCTTATGCAATAATGATTGCGTTCGGTAAATGTGCTCCGGATGATTTCAGAACCGACCTTTCTCAGTTCGACCGAAAAAAACTTGAGGACATATGGGAGGGAAGTCTCGCCCTCGATGCAGCAGAGGCAGCAAGACTTGCGCCCAGCGCCTGTAATTCACAGCCCTGGCGCATCGTTTGTGAAAACGAAAGTACCCTCGCTCTTTATAAAAAGTGCGGCAAGCTCGATATTCTCGGTAAAGTGCTGCAAAGCTTCTATAACGTAATGGATATGGGCATATATATGAAGATCCTTGAGCTTGCACTCGATCATTACGGCTACTCCTGGGAAAGGGAGCTCATTCTCGACGATCCCAAAAAGGAAATGTCGCTGAGCGCGAGATATGTTATTAAATAAAGGTGAATGAAATGAAAATAGCAATAGTCACCGGCGCCTCGTCGGGAATAGGAAAAAGCTTCGCCTTGATGGTGGACGAAAAATATGATCTTGACGAGATCTGGGTTGTTGCGCGCCGCCGCGAGCGTCTTTCTGAACTTGGTAATACAATGAAAACTCCCGTCCGCGTGTTCTCACTTGATCTGACTAAAAACGAAAGCTACGAAGAGCTCGAAAAAGCGCTTGATGAAACGAACCCCGAGGTCAAGGTCCTTGTGAACGGATCAGGCTACGGATATTTCGGCCCCTTTACGGAGCGCTCGCTTGAAGGCCAGCTCCGTATGATAGACCTTAACGAAAAGGCTGTCGTCGCCCTCTCCTACATCGCACTTTCTTATATGAAAGAGGGCGGGGAAATATACAATATCGCCTCCTCCTCGTCATTTCAGCCGGTGCCGTATATATCCGTTTACGGCGCAACGAAATCCTTCGTTACAAACTTTTCCCGCGCCTTGAACCGTGAACTGAAGCCGCGCGGGATCCGCGTAATGGCTGTGTGCCCCCATTGGACTAAAACGGAATTCTTCGATACAGCCGTTACCGACGACACGATAAGTTATTATAATTTCTTCAACGAGCCGAAGGAGCTCGCCGAGACAGCTTATAGGAATATGAAGCGCGGACGCGACGTGTCCCTTTGCGGCTTTAAGATCAAATTTCAGGTGTTCCTCGTGAAGGTGCTGCCACATTCCGTCGTTATGTCGGTGTGGTGCCGCCAGCAGAAAAAGCCGTAAAACAGTAATTAAACCACCGCCTAATGGCGGTGGTTTTGCTTTTGCGGCAGCCGTGTGATTGCACAAAATGACAAAATAAGTAATTTTGCTGTTGACAAATAGCACACAGTACCTTATAATGGAATTGCAAGTAAACCAAGCCTCTGTTGATATAGGAATGCGAGGTCTAATTATGAAGGGAAAGCTTATCTTAATTAAACAACGCGCACGAGCCATAGGGGTTATGTGCGCTTTTTTTGATTCGAAACAAACTTGATTTTTATAGGAGAAATATATGAAAAAAATATTTGCAATTATACTTGCGGTGCTTATGCTCTTGCCCTGCCTTGCCGCATGTGCGGAGGAGGAGCCTATACTGCCGCCCGTGCGTGAAGGAAAAAGCAGGATACAGCCGTCATCATTGTTTTTCTCCATAGAAGATATCGAAGAAAAAGCAGAAGCGATGGTCCGATTAAAGGTGAAAAACTGGTTGGGAGAATCTGAAAAACGCACATTTTATGAAGCCGAAGTCGTTGAGGTTTACAAAGGCGAGGTTCCCGAAAGTATTATACTTACCCAGCTTGGGTCTTCGAAAGCAACGTATCAAGATTTCCCGCTTTTCACATACGGAAATGAATTCATCGTTTTTATCGGTAAGTTCTCCAAAGATAACATTGGTGAAGTTGAGTTGAACATCGATCCGTCAGAGTTTGATTTCGATAACGTATATTATGTTCATTACAGGCAAAGGTACATTATGAATGTTGCCACGCTCGACAACGGACGCGAATATATTATTCCGGCAGCGCCGTATATGATGGAGCAAAACAAAGCATTTCTCGATAAGCTTACAAACTATGGTGCTACTTCAGAAAAAGGAATATCAAGTGAGGCTAAGTCCGCCGCCGGCATAATAAAAGCTGCTGACTCGTATAACGATCCCGGTTCAGCGCCGGAGTATGTCTTCATACTTGACGACTATTTGAAGGCAGTTTCGGAATGAAAAGTAAAAGAATAATAGTCAAGCGCATTTTTTTCTTTGACGATTATTATGCTGTCGTTGATCTGTACGGCTTCCGCGCATTTACAAAGTCAAAAGCCATATATAGACAATGTTTATGATCGTGTAGGCAGCGAAAGCATTGGCTTGATCGTAGATGAATCAAAGCATACAAACGGGACTTCGACATAATATTCAGTATTGATAGTGCCGGATAGATTCGTTACTTTGTTTGCAGCGGGCGCAAGTTTGTGGACTATTTACTGTTGATAAGCAACATACAATGCCTTATAATGGAATTGTAAGTAAACCGAGCCTCTGTTGAT
>CAYXHC010000055.1:0-12759 GCA_964464905.1 uncultured Lachnospiraceae bacterium | reverse complement strand
GGAATCCCGATAAGTCAAGATTCCGATGCGTAAAGTTAAAAAATCGGCTCGGCGACGAATCTGCCGTCTCGGTAAACGTAATATTCGACAAATCCTGCGTCGCGTGCCAACGCTTTCATTTCATCAAAATGAAAATCGAGCTTATTCTTATCGTGGCAATCGGAGGAAAAGGTGATCTTCCCTCCCCTCTCCGCGATCGTCGCAAGCATGGCGCGTGACGGATAAGGCTCGGTGCGATACCCTTTCGCAACGGCGCCTGAATTGATCTCAAATATGACGGGGGACGCCATTATTTTGTCGAGCGCGCGGACAGCGGCGGAAACGCATCGCTCATCCGCAGGATCAAAAAGCGGTGTGCGCTCAACAAACTTCGTTATCACGTCAAAGTGACCCACGACGTCACAGTTTGTCACCTCTGCCACGCGGGCAACGGTTTCGTAATACTTATCCACGAGGGCGTAGGCATCGCCGCCAAAGTACTTATCCACAGCCTCTGACAGTATCTTTGCCGAAAGATCAATGGGAATATATTCGCCATGTGCTTTGATATAGTGGACAGAGCCGATGACGTAATCGAAGTCAAAGGATGCCCTTGGTGCGTAAAGATCCTGTTCGATACCGACAAGGACGTTTATCTGCTCCTTATACTTTTCACGAAGACGGAGACACTCGGTGAAATACTCCTTAGTTCCCTTCTCCGACATACAGTAGCTTTCGTCGTAAGGGGTATAGCTATGACCGGAAAGACCGACGGAGTCAAAACCCAGCTCTATCGCAGAAAGGACGATATTCTCGAGGGGATCTTTCCCGTCGCAATATGCGGAGTGAGTGTGCAGGTTCTGCTTATACATTGCTCTTCATCGTTTCCTGCTTCACTTTTTTATCGATAACGTGACGGGAGGCAAGCTCACGGGTAACATCCTCAAGCGTTATGCCCGTTTCCGCCATCAGCACCATAACGTGATAGCATAGATCTGCGATCTCATAAAGAGTTTCGGCACGGTCGCCTCCCTTTGCAGCGACGATGACCTCGGTGGCTTCTTCACCTACCTTTTTAAGAATCTTATCGAGTCCTTTTTCAAATAGATAGGAGGTATATGATCCGTCCTTTTTTTCGGTCTTTCTGCCCTCAATTAGAGCCATCAGACCATCATACGTGAAGTCGCGGAGCTCGTCGCTTTCGTACACGGCCTCAAAGAAGCAGCTATCGGCACCAGTGTGGCAGGCGGGGCCATCACGTTCCACAAGGACGACAAGAGCATCCTTATCGCAATCGGCAAGTATCTTGACAACATGCTGATAGTTACCGCTTGTTTCCCCTTTCAGCCAAAGCTCGGCGCGTGAACGGCTCCAGAAGCAGGTAAGTCCCTTTTCAACGGTGACACCGAGACTCTCACGGTTCATATATGCGACCGTGAGCACTTCCCTGTTTATTGCATCAACGACGACGGCGGGAATGAGTCCCTTTTCATCGAATTTTAGTTCGTCCATTCTGATCATACTGTACCTCTTACGTTTATACCGTTTTCCTTGAGCTCGGCTTTGAGCTCGTTAATTTTTATTTCGCCGAAGTGGAACACCGACGCGGCAAGTCCCGCATCGACCGTGGGGATATCACGGAAAAGCTCGGTGAAGTGTTCCTTTTTGCCGGCACCGCCCGAAGCGATAACGGGCACTGACACAAGATCGCAGACCTTCTTCGTAAGCTCGATATCAAAACCAGACTTTACTCCGTCCGTGTCGATGGAATTGACGACGATCTCGCCTGCTCCCAAGTCAACGCCGCGGCGTATCCAATCGAGAGCCTCCATACCCGTGTCAACGCGGCCTCCGTTGAGAAACACGTGATATTTCCCCACCACTCGCTTTATATCTGCTGAAAGCACCACGCACTGGGAGCCGTATCTTCTCGCTGCCGCTTCAATGAGATCGGGATTCTTGATCGCGCCTGAATTTACGCTGACCTTATCGGCGCCGCACTTCAGCACGCGGTCAAAGTCTTCAAGTGTGTTTATGCCTCCGCCAACGGTAAGAGGGATAAATATCCTTTCGGCAACGCGGGTGAGGATATCGGTGAAGAGGACTCTGCCCTCCGCCGACGCCGTTATATCGTAAAACACAAGCTCGTCGGCACCTGCGGCGCTATAGTATTCGCCAAGTGCCACGGGATCGGCGACATCGGCAAGACCTTCAAAGTTCGTGCCCTTTACGACTCTGCCGTTTCGCACGTCAAGGCAAGGTATTATTCTTTTTGCTATCATTTTGCTGCCTCCAGTGCTTCTTTAAGGTCAATGGCGCCCGTGTAATAGGCTTTACCTATTATAGCGCCGTATATGCTCATAGCTCGGAGAGCCTTAACGTCGTCAAGGGATGATACTCCGCCCGAGGCGATAATATTGACACAGTATTTTAAGGAAAGTTCACGATATAGAGCAAGGTTCGTGCCCTTCATTGCGCCGTCACGGGAAATGTCGGTACAGATGATCGTGGAAACACCGAGTTTTTCCATATCGGAGAAAAAGTCGTCAGCGGATATCTCTGTTTTTGAAATCCATCCGTTCACAGCAACGTAACCGTCGTGAAGATCTGCACCAACGGCTATTTTATCGCCGTATTTGCCCACGGCCTCAAGGAGAAGCTCACGGTTAGTTACGGCTGCGGTGCCAAGGATAACTCTACCGACTCCGATGGAAAGATATCCTTCGATCGCCTCCATCGTGCGGATACCGCCGCCCACTTCAACAAAGATACCCGATTCATTAACGATCTTTTCTATAACGGAAAGATTCGTTGTGGCGCCAGTTCGTGCGCCGTCGAGATCCACCACGTGCATATAGGCAGCGCCTGCATCTCTGAAGGCTTTTGCCACCTCTTCGGGATGGGAGCTATACACCGTCTTCCTCTCGTAGTCGCCCTTATAAAGTCTGACAGCCTCGCCGCCGAGAAGATCTATAGCAGGTAAGATTATCATTTTCCCCCTCCTATGCCGCAATAAGCTTTGAGAATAGAAAGACCCACGTTTCCGCTTTTCTCGGGATGAAACTGGCATCCGTAAACGTTTCCGCGGTGAACGGATGCCGTGATGGGCGCTCCGTATTCAGTTACGGCGGCAACTATGCCCGATTCCGTATCGGCGTAATATGAATGAACGAAATACACGCAGTCACCGTTTTTCACGCTTCTAAAAAGTTCACAGTTCTTCTGCGTTACGGTGAGGGCATTCCAGCCGATGTGCGGGATCTTATAGTCAACGGGGATAACATCCGCAATGGGGGAAACGATACCGGGTAAAAGACCAAGTCCCTTATATCTGCCGTGCTCAAGACTTTCCTCGAACAGCAGCTGCATGCCGAGGCAGATGCCCATTATAGGCTTGCCCTTTGCCGTTTCTTCGTAAATGGCGTCTGCCATACCGGATTCAAAAAGCTTCTTCGATGCATCGGCAAACGCGCCCACGCCGGGAAGTATAAGCTTATCGGCGCGTGCGATCACTTCTCTGTCGTTTGTGATAACGGTTTCTGCGCCCACGGCGCGGAAGCTTGACGATAGAGAAAAGAGATTGCCGACACCGTAATCAACTATCGCTATCATAGGTGTCAGATAACTCCTTTGCTTGAGGGAATGATGTCTGCTCTGTCGTGATCAATGGCAACGGCTTCGCGGAGGGCACGTGCAACACTCTTATAAACGGCTTCGATGATATGATGTGTATTCTTGCCTGCCAGCATTCTCACGTGAAGAGTGATACCCGCTTCGCGGACGAACGCAAGGAGAAACTCCTCCACAAGCTCCGTGTCAAAGTCGCCCACCTTTGCTGACGGCATCGTTACGTCGAAGGAAAGATGAGCTCTGCCCGAAACGTCAACAGCCGTCGTAACGAGAGCTTCGTCCATAGGAAGTATTATAGATCCGTAGCGGTTGATACCACGTTTGTCACCAAGCACTCTGGCAAATGCCGAACCGAGCGTGATGCCGATATCCTCGGTAGTGTGATGGTAATCAACATTTACGTCGCCAATACATTTTACGGTCAGATCAAAACAGCCGTGATGAGCGAGAAGCTCAAGCATGTGATCTAAAAAGCCGCATCCCGAGCTTATTACTGCAGCTCCGCTGCCGTCAAGGTTCAACGCAAGCTCTACTTCCGTTTCGCTTGTTTTACGTATAATTTCGGTGGATCTCATATAGTATTCATCCTTTTTGCTTTATTTTTGTGTGATCTCCCGCAGCGCCGCGGCAACAGTCTTCATATCCGCTTCCGTACCGATAGTGATCCGGTTATAGTCCTTTATCCGTTCATCTCTAAAATGGCGGACCAGGATACCTCTGGCGCGCAGCTCGCTATATACGGTGTCACCCGATATTTCGGGATGCCTTGCAAAAACGAAATTCGTTTTCGAGGGGAGCACCGAAAATCCCATTTCAAGTAGGTCACAGGTGAAGTCTTCACGTGTCTTTATTATCTTTCGGCAGTTGTCTATGTAATATTCAGCTTCATCTATCGCTATGGCTCCCAGCTTCTGTGTCAATGTGTTCACATCGTAGGGATTCGTTGAATAGCGAAGCGTACCAAGGTCACGTATAAGGTCTTCGTTTGCGATGGCAAAGCCAAGACGGGCGCCCGCCATTGAACGGGACTTGGAATAGGTGCCCACCACGATTACGTTGTCGTATTTCTTCGTAAGCGGCACGGCGCTGTCGCCGCCAAAATCAACGTATGCTTCGTCAATGACTGTGACGGTGTCGGGATTTGACGCCACTATCGCCTCGATCTCGTCAAGAGGGAGCGCGATGCCCGTGGGCGCGTTTGGATTGGCAATAACATTTAATCGGTTATTGGCTTTGTGTGCCTCCGCGTTCACGGTAAAATCCTCCGCGAGAGGAACCGCGACGCAGTCGATACCGTGGAGACGGCAAAAGACCTTATAAAAGCCGTAGGTTATATCGGGGAAAGCTGCCCCCTTATCCGTACCGAACGCCATAAATGCAAAATTCAGTATGTCGTCGGAGCCGTTTGAAACGAATACGTTTTCAAGCTTTACGCCATAGTATTCAGCAAGCTTATTGCGAAGAATGTTTGCATCGGGGTCGGGATAAAGAGCAAGTAAACTGACGGTATCCTCCCCTGCCGCCTTAAGAACGCCCGGAGACGGCGGATACGGACTTTCGTTTGTGTTAAGCTTGATATATTCTCTGTCGCGAGGCTGTTCACCCGGGACGTATGCTTTAAGACTTTTATATTTTTCCGAAAAGTATCTGCTCATTTTGAATTTTCCTTTATGCGGACGAGCGCGCTTCTTGCGTGCGCCGACAGCTGTTCTTCTTCCGCAAAGAGCGCTATATCTTCGGCGACAGCGGCAAAAGCATCCTTTGTGTAGTATGTATACTGCATTTTTTTGACGAAATCATCAACGGAAAGAGGAGAAGAAAATCTTGCCGTTCCGCTTGTCGGAAGAGTGTGGTTGGCACCGGAATAATAGTCTCCCGTCGCTTCGGGGCAATATCTGCCAAGGAACACGCTTCCTGCGTGACGAACGGAATCGAGAAGGTCAAAGGGATCATCAACGGAAAGCTCGAGATGCTCGGGTGCAAGCTCGTTTGATATTTCCACCGCCTCGGCGATGCTGTCAACGATGATGATCTTTCCGTTATTGTCGACGGATGCGCGGGCAACCTCCACCCTCGGTAGCTTTTCGAGCTGCACTTCAAGCTCGTCACTCACGGCATAAGCAAGCTCTTCGCTGTCTGTAATGAGAACGGCAGATGCGTTTCTGTCGTGCTCCGCCTGAGATAAGAGATCAGCCGCGATAAATTCGGGATCGCTCTTCCCGTCTGCAATAATGAGTATCTCGCTGGGTCCTGCTATCATATCGATAGACACCTGCCCGTACACCTGACGTTTAGCCTCTGCAACGTATGCGTTGCCGGGACCGACTATCTTATCGACCTTCGGAATAGATTCCGTTCCGTATGCGAGAGCTGCTATCGCCTGAGCTCCGCCAACCTTGAAAATATGGGTAACACCCGCAACCTTTGCGGCGGCAAGGATAGATGGCGATATCTTTCCGTCTCCGGTGGGAGGGGTGACCATAATGATCTCTTTACAGCCTGCAAGCTTTGCGGGGATGGCGTTCATAAGCACCGTTGACGCGAGAGGTGCTGTGCCGCCGGGAATATAGATACCAACGCGGTCGATGGGGAGTATTCTCTGCCCTGCGACGACGCCGTTTCTTGTGGAGATGAAAGAATTTCTGATCTGATTCTTATGAAAGTCTCTGATATTATCAGCAGCGGTGGTGACGACCCTTATAAACTCCCCGTTCACACTTTCGTATGCCGATTCGATCTCCTCAGCACTGACGCTGAGACTATCGAGCTTTACTTTATCAAAACGTTCGGTGTATTCGTAAAGCGCTGCGTCGCCGCGACATCTTACGTCGGAAACGATGCTATGAACCGCATCGGTGACGTTTGCTGTAGGCACCTCGCGGGAAAGTATCTCGTCTTTATTTTCGGGGCAATATTTTATAAGGTTTATCATTTGCTGTTTGCCGTACCTTTCTTTAATCAGTTGAGGTTTGCTTTTATTGCTTCCGTTATCTTTTCGATATCCTTTGCTTTGAATTTCATCGACGCTTTGTTTGCAACCAAGCGGGCGCTGATATCAACGATAGTCTCGACAACGGAAAGCTTATTTGCATATAAGGTGGAGCCCGTTTCAACGATATCGACGATTACGTCGGAAAGACCGAGCAGGGGCGCCAGCTCTATGGAGCCGTTGAGCTTGACTATGTCAATATCACGGCATTTTTTCTCGTAGTAGCGTTTTGCGATCTCGGAAAACTTGGTAGCAACGACTAAAGTTCGTTCTCTGTCGTCGACGTATCCATCGGGTGCGGCAACGCACATACGGCATCTGCCCATACCGAGGTCGCAAAGCTCGTATATGTCGGGGGAATACTCAAGAAGGATATCCTTGCCCACAATACCGATATCGGCGGCACCGCGCTCTACGTACACTGCCGCATCAGACGGCTTCACCCAGAAATAGCGGATACCGCTTTCTTTATTTTCGAAAACCAGCTTGCGCGTGCCGGGCTCGTGTATCTCGGGGCATTCATAGCCTGCGTTTTCAAGGACAGCCAGCGCCTTTTCGCCGAGTCTTCCCTTGGGGAGTGCAACATTTATCACTTTGTTTCCACCTCCGTCAGTTTTCCTTCGTTGAATCTTACGATCCTGCCGAATTCACGCCGCTCGGGCACGTTTTTCGCTGTCAGCACCGTTTTGCCTTCGGATATGAAGCCTTCGACGGCCGCGCACAAAGTGCTGACGTCGTCGCTATCCGAATAAAGGATCAAAACGTCCGTATATGGGATCTTTCGGGATCTGTCGAGGCGAAGGAGCGAATCTGCGTATATCGCAAATCCGATACCGCCGCCACGCTTGCCCATACGCGCCAACAAAAGATCGTAGCGCCCGCCGGAGAGGACTCTTTCGGGCACTCCCTCAACGAATCCGCGGAAGACGATACCGTTATAATAGGCTCTGTCGTAAACGACGGAAAAATCGAGTCTCACGTTTTTGTCGAGTCCGGATGCAGATAGTCTGGATGCAAGACTGCAAAGCTCGTCAACGCCCTGATTGATGCCAAAACCGTCAAACGCTTCTTTGAGTTTCACTGCACACTCGGCTATAGGGCCGCTGCATTCGATAATGAGCGAAAGTGCATTTTTCATTTCCTCGGAAATGCCTGCCCCGTCTGCGATGCGTGCAACGCCGTGGACGCTCTTTTCGCTGATACACTTGATAAGCTCGTGCTTTTCCTCGTCACCCATATCAAGTCGGCTGAGAACAGACGTTACGACACCCATGTGGGAAACGTCGAGAACATAATTATCCGCAACGGCAGCAAGACTTCTCACCGCCATCATCAGTATCTCGGCGGTCTCGTATTCGCCAACGTCTCCGATACACTCAACGCCCGTTTGCAAAAGCTCGCCGAAGCTGTGTGTGTCTGCCTTGGTGCGGTAAACGCTTTCATTATAATAATACTTTTCCGTGGCACCGCCGGGACGGTAATCCGAATTCTTGATAATGGACATAGTCACGTCCGGCTTCAGCGCCATCAGCTTGCCGCCGATATCGGTGAATGTGATAATATTCTCGGAGAGAAGAAAATCCTTATTCTGCGCATAAAGATCATACCTTTCGAATTTACTCATTTTGAAATGAGTATATCCGTAGCTCTCAAAAATGCGTCTGCAGGAAAGCGTGATCCGTTCGCCGGTGTTCAACTCGTTATAATGATTCATCTGATTCATTCTTTTCTGCCTCCAAACGCTCAACGGCAAGGCGGTATCCGCCTTCGCCGTATCGCACGGCGCGGTTTACGCGGCTTATGGTTGCGGTGCTTGCACCCGTTGCCTTCACGATATCGGTGTAGACGCTTCCTTTTAATAATAAGTCAGCTACTTCGCATCTTTGGGCTATTTCGTGTATCTCCTTAACCGTACAAACGTCTTCGAGAAACTTTTCGCATTCTTCCACAGTTTGCAGCGATAAGATCAGCTCACAAAAACGCTTTGTGCGTTCGTTGAATATATTATTCATTAAATACTCCATTTGAATAATGCTTTGGGATTGTGCCATTTTAGCACACTAAAGCGCAAAAGTCAACTACATATGATCATTTTCTCTTTCATATACGTCATACATCTCATTTTTAGCATTATTGCACAAATCGGCGATGCTCTTTAGCATTATTATGTACAAAACTATGAATTCGCAAAAAAAACACTTTTTCTCTTGCATATTTATACCGTTTGTGCTAATATAAATGCACAATTTAACTATGAATTCGGCCAATCGTGTATAAATATACATAACAATTCATCAACAAATACGCTATCTCCATCGAAAGGAATCACAAAAATGAAAAAATTCTCTAAGATTCTCGCTCTCGCACTTGCGGTTATAACCTGCGTGCTCCTCGCATCCTGCGGCGCTTCCCCCAAGTCTGTTGACGACATCGTAAACTCCGGCAAGCTCGTAGTTGCAACCTCCCCCGACTTCCCTCCCTTTGAATCGCTCGAAGGCGGCGAAGTAGTCGGCATCGAAGTTGACATTCTCAATCTCATCGCTGACGAGCTCGGCGTTGAACTCGTTATCGAACAGATGGATTTCGACTCCGTCCTCCCCGGCATCCAGACCGGTAAGTACGACATCGGCATGTCCGGTATCACCATCACTCCCGAACGTCAGAAGAACGCAGACTTCACCAACCCCTACTTCCTCGCATCTCAGGCGATAGTAGTTCTCTCCGACAGCGAAATCACCGGCAAGTCTGACCTCACCGGCAAGAAGATCGCCGTTCAGACCGGTACCACCGCTGAAGAATACTGCATGGAAAACGGCTACGAAGTATTCTCCTATGCAGCAAACAACGACGCTTGCAGCGCTCTCACCACCGGCAAGGTTGACGCTTGGGTAGTTGACAATGAAGTTGCTATCGCTCTTTCCGCCGAGACCAACGGTCAGACCAAGGTTCTCGACGAGGCTATGACCAGCGAGCCCTACGGCTTCGCACTCATCAAGGGCAGCGACGAGCTCGTTGCTAAGCTTAACGAGTACATAGACAAGTGGGTAGAAGACGGCACCATCGAAGGCATCTTCGAAAAGTACGGCACCGTTTACGTTTCCCCCACTAAGTAAGAATTTGCAAGCCATAATCACGGTAACGGAAGGACAGAAAGTGTACTTCCGTTATCTTGTCGTATAGCCCCTACGAAAGGAACACTAAATGACACGTAATTTCCTCAGTATTTCGTCTTTTTTCACCGATTGGACGGCACAGCTCTCCGATACTTTCCTTGAAGACAGCAGATACACCTGGCTTATCGAGGGTCTCGGAAACACCCTTATCATTACCTTCGGTGCTCTCATTATCGGCGTTATCCTCGGCACCATCGTTGCGGTGCTCAAGTATTTCTCTGAAGGATACCGTCCTCTCCGCGCCGTGGAGATTCTCTGCGATTTCTACACCACCACCATTCGCGGCATCCCCGTGGTAGTGCTGCTCCTCATCTTTTATTATCTGATCCTCAAATCCGCAGACGGCATCGCAGTTGGCATAATTGCCTTCGGTATCAACTCCGGTGCATACATGGCTGAGCTTATCAGAAGCGGTATCAACGCAGTTGATTCGGGACAGATGGAGGCAGGACGAAGCCTCGGTATGTCTCGTCTTCAGACTATGTACAAGATCATCTTCCCCCAGGCAATAAAGAACATTCTTCCAGCCATCGGCAATGAAATGATCGCTCTTTTGAAGGAGACCTCCGTTGCAGGCTACGTTGCCGTTATGGATCTCACAAGAGCGGGCAACCTTATCCGCAACAAGACCTACGACGCTTTCAATCCTCTTATTGCTGTTGCCATCGTTTATCTCATCATGGTCATTATTCTGACCAAGCTGCTCAGTATTCTCGAAAGGAGACTCAACAGAAGTGATCGTCGTAAAGGATCTTTGTAAGAATTTTGAGGACTTCAGCGTTCTCAACGGTATAAACATCACCATCAACAAGGGCGACGTAGTGTGCGTTATCGGCCCCTCCGGCTCCGGTAAGTCCACATTTCTGCGTTGTCTAAACCTGCTTGAGACTCCCTCCTCCGGTCACATCATATTTGAGGACGTTGACCTTACGGGCAAAGGTGTAGACATAAACCGTCACCGCCAGAAGATGGGCACCGTTTTCCAGCACTTTAACCTCTTCCCTCACATGACCGTTCTCGACAATCTCATCACAGCTCCCATGATGCTGAAAAAGATCCCCCGTGACAAGGCTGTTGAAAAGGCAAAGGCCCTTCTTGCCCGCGTCGGTCTTGCAGACAAGATAGACGCATATCCCGCACAGCTCTCCGGCGGTCAGCAGCAGCGCGTCGCCATCGTTCGCGCGCTTGCTATGGAACCCGACGTTATGCTCTTCGACGAGCCCACCTCCGCACTTGACCCCGAAATGGTAGGCGAGGTACTCGACGTTATGAAGGAGCTTGCACGCGAAGGAATGACTATGGTCGTCGTTACTCACGAAATGGGATTTGCAAGAGAAGTCTCAAACCGCGTCGTATTCATTTCCGACGGTGTTATCACCGAGGAAGGCGCCCCCGAGGAGATCTTCCGCAATCCTCAGTCCGAACGTCTGCGCATATTCCTTTCAAAAATTCTTTGATCAATCGAGGTAACAAATTATGAATCTCAAAGGCAGAGACCTGCTCACACTTCTTGATTACACACCGGAAGAGATACTTTATCTTCTGGATCTTGCCGCCGAGCTGAAGGAGAAGAAGAAAAACTCCATTCCTCACAAGCTTTGCGAGGGCAAGAACATCGCTCTCATTTTCGAAAAAACAAGCACACGCACACGCTGCAGCTTCGAGGTTGCCGCACGCGATCTCGGTGCAGGCGTGACCTATCTCGATCCCACGGGTTCCCAGATAGGCAAAAAGGAATCCATTGCCGACACGGCGCGCGTTCTTGCCTCCATTTATGACGGGATCGAATACCGCGGATTCGGTCAGTCGATCGTTTCCGAGCTTGCACACTATTCGAAGGTTCCCGTTTGGAACGGACTCACGAACGAATATCATCCCACGCAGATCCTCGCAGACCTGCTCACCATTCGCGAGCATTTCGGTACTCTTGAAAACAAGAAACTCGTTTATATGGGCGATGCCCGCTACAACATGGGCAATTCCCTTATGATCGGCGCCGCTAAGATGGGACTCCACTTCGTTGCCTGTGCTCCTAAGGAATACTTCCCCGACGAAGCGCTTATCGAAAAGTGCCGCGAGATCGCAAAGGACACCGGTGCTACGCTTGAATTTATCTCCGACGTTGACACCGCCGTTACAGACGCTGATGTTATCTACACCGACGTTTGGGTATCCATGGGTGAGCCTATCGAGGTTTGGGAGGAGCGTATATCCGCACTTTCCCCCTACGAGGTAAACTCTCACATTATGGAGCTTGCAAAAGAGGGCGCTGTGTTTATGCACTGTCTGCCCGCATTCCACGATATGAAGACCGGCGTTGGCAAGGAAATGGGCGAAAGATTCGGACGCGACCACATGGAGGTCACCGACGAGGTCTTTGAAAGTCCCGCTTCAATCGTTTTCGAAGAAGCCGAAAACCGCATGCACACCATAAAAGCCGTTATCGCAGCAACGCTGTGAAGATTAAAACCCCTTTTGTCTATCAGACAAAAGGGGTTTTATTGATAAAGATAGTGCAGCCGATCTGTCAGACAAAACGGAATTGGCAGAACTGCAAAAATTAAATTTGTTGATTTCCATACAACAATTCTATTATCTTTCCGGTCTATACCAAACATCTATTTCAGTTTTTGAAGGTGCTTCCCACATAGACAATAGTTTTTCCATAAGGCCTTCATCCAGAAAATAATCTGAACCGCCTTCGCCATTTAATACCCGACGATTTCGTTCTTCAATATTTCTTTTCCATGTTTGTTCATCTACATCAATGTAATGCCATTCGCAATGAACATTTTGCGAACGGCAAAACTCGTTAAAACTTTTTCTGTTTTCTATACTCCAAAACCCCCAATCCAAAATCACATCACAGCCTATGCTTACTAATTCCACCGATTTCTTCTTAAAGTAGCTCCAAATTCTTAACGCCATTTCGTCGTGTTTCTCACCCAAATCATTATCAAACAAATCCTTTGTTAATTCATCGCATGA